>JBQTJM010000080.1:0-26233 GCA_052387115.1 Gammaproteobacteria bacterium
TCGCCAGGGTCGAGCGGCCAGGTCGAGCCGGCCCCGGCCATCAGCGACTCGGCCCACAAGGTGGCCGCGGAATAGCGCTCCGCAGCCGCACTGCTGCGCAGGCCGGTGCCGAAGATGCGCAGCAACAGGCCGAGCGCCAGCGCCATGATCGCAAAGGCCACGAGCACCTCGAGCAAGGAGATGCCGCGGGCGTGCCGTGGCAAGTGTTCGATTGGGTCCACCTAATGCTGCCCCTCATGAGGGAGATAGGGACTTCGAGGCTTGTTGGACCCGTCTTGTACAACATTGGTTGTGTCAAAATCTAGCCATGTTCCTGGCCAGCGCGACGGCCGGACGCCCCTGCGGGTCGGCATAACGGCTGCCGACGCTGACTAATTATAGCGATGGCTCACGCCGGGATTGGCCCAGAGGCGGAGGGCCGTCTCAGCCGGGCGGGCGCGGTGACGGACGGTGGGGACCGAAGGGCCGTGGAGGCGGAAGATGTCGTGCGTGAGGCGGCGGAGGCGGCGACAGATGCCGCGCATCGGCCGGTGGCGGAAACCATGGTGGCGGAGGCGGTCGTTCCCCGGTACGGGGAAGCGGTAGCGGTAACGGTGAGGGAGGGGCGTATAGAGGCGCTTCTCGCGGCGTCGGCTCGTCTCGCTGCGCGGGCTCCATCGTGCCCTCGGGCGCGGCGTCCCGGTGCTCGCCTGCGGCCGGCTTCCGAGCCGCGTAGGGATGGTAGGGCGCTTGGGGCCGCACTACAGCGCCCTCATGTACGGGCAACTTCGCTGGCCCGGGCGCGTTCGTGGGCTGCTGGGCCGGTCCGCCGGGCGCTACCGTAGCCGGGGTCTTGTGCGGCGCGTCGGGCTTCGATCGGGTCAAGAGCGGTAGCGCAACACTGGACACGAGCAGGATCACGGCCCCGATGGACCAGCCGAGACCGCTCCTGTTCGCGCTCGGCTTGACCGCGTGCTGTGCCGGTCTCCGGGCCGTCATCGAGTCCCGCGGGGTAGGCAGGGTAGCCTGCGGGATGCCACCGAGGGTTGGGGCAGCCGCCGGATGGGGCGGCCGCTCGTCTGTGATCGTCGCGCCCGCCGCCGCGTTCGGGGCGCGGAGCCCGGGCGTCGGTACCGTACCTACCGCCAGCGTCGGCACGTTGCCGACCGGCGCGGGCGGATCGAGAGCCGAGAGGGCCGCGGACAGGTCCTCGGCGCTCTGGAAGCGGCGGGCCGGGTCCTTCTCCAGGAGACGCAGGACGATCGACTCGATGACCGAGGGGATATCCGGGCGCAGCGCCGACGGCGGTCGCGGCGTCTCGGCCATGTGCTTCACGAGGAGCGAGGGTACCGACGGGTCGTCGAATGGCACCCGCCCGACCAGCATCTCGTAGAAGATGATCCCGAGCGAGTAGAGATCGCTGCGCCCATCGACCGACAGTCCCTTGGCCTGCTCCGGCGACAGGTAGCGCGGGGTGCCGAGCACCATGCCGGTCGAGGTCAGCGTACTCCCATCGGTCTCGACCGCCTTCGCGATCCCGAAGTCGAGGAGCTTGGGGCTTTCGCGTCCTTCGGCGTCGCGGTCTATCATCACGTTGTGGGGCTTGAGATCGCGATGCACGATACGGTGCTTGTGGGCGAGTGCCAGTGCTCCCGCGATGGCGCGACACAGGCGCGCCGCGCGGCGCGGACCGAGCGGCCCCTCCGCGACGATAAGGTCTTTGAGGCTCACTCCCGCGCAGAGCTCCATCGCGAGGTACAGGGTCCCGTCCTCGACCTGCCCGAGGTCGTGGATGGTGACGATGTTCGGGTGGGACAAAAGGCTCGCGGCGCGCGCCTCGCGCTGGAAGCGCCGCACCACCTCCGGGGAGGTGACGATCTCGGGGCGGATGAGCTTCAGAGCGACGGGTTTGCCGAGCATGACATGGGTCGCCCGGTACACCGCACCCATGCCGCCCTGACTGAGGAAACTCTCGATCTTGTACTTTCCGGCCAGGGTCTGTCCCACCAACCGTTCCTCGGGCGGCAGCTTGTCCTCGAGGACGCTGCCGTCGTGGGGACAGAGCCTCTGGCTCATCATGAACTCCCGGCTACAGGTGGGGCAGGTGCGCATCTCGGGTGGGATCGGCGCGCACCCCCAAGCGGTTTAGCCCGACACCGTCGGGCCCCCATGTCCCTTACGGCCCTTCCCCGCAGGCGAGGCGTAGGGAAGAGACATGGCGTTTCGTCGGCCACCCGACGGCAAAAAAAAACAGAGTAAGAAAACTGCTATTCTAGCTGCTGGTTGGTCCATTCCGTGGCTTGCCAAGCTCATGACTGCGATCGCCTTCGACACGCTGAAATTCGCCAAGCGCCTCAAAGAAGCTGGGTTCACCGAGCAGCAGGCCGAAGCGCTCGCCATAGCCGAGGCCGAGCTCATTGCGGACAACCTCGCCACCAAGCGGGACGTCAAAGAACTGGAAGTCGCAGTCCAGCGGGATGTCAAGGAACTGGAGACCGCGCTCCGGCACGATATCAAGGAACTGGAGACTGCGCTCCGGCACGATATCAAGGAACTGGAGGTCGCGCTCCGGCGGGACATCAAAGAGCTTGAAACCAAGATCGAGCAGATCCGGGCCGCGCTCAAGCGCGATATCGAGGAGCTCCGTGCCGACCTCAAACGCGACATCGAGGAGCTCCGCACCGACCTCAAACGCGACATCAAGGAACTCGAGACCCGGGTCTTCCGTGAAATGAAGGACCTTGAGTACCGCATGACGATCAAGCTCGGGACCTTGCTGGTTGTCGCCGTCGGCGCCATGGCCACATTGGCGAAACTCCTATGACGTCGGCAGCCTAGGACACAACCGCATGGGGCGCATTTTCATCGAGAGCCATCGAATAGGTCCTGAATCCGACGGCATCGACGACCAGCGTTACCCGCGCGTCGTCACCTACCATGCAACGCCGGTCGGAACTCCGGCGCCGTTCGGCGAGTGACGACGCGAATCACCGTAATCCAATATAGTGTTGCGCGTCTATCTAACCTAACCCACAGTCTCGTATTGCTCCTATTTGCCGAGAGAGGTCCAAAATTTTATCAGGAGTGCAATGATCAGGGATCATTATCCAAAGATTTATCAATTGACTGTTGGTTGTTTCTGCCAGAATCATACGCATTCGGTCAACAAACCACTCATCTTCAATTTGTCCATATCGTGTGCCTAATAACTGCAGACCAAGCGACTCGATGCCAAATGTATTGCATATGTGAAGAGTTCTCTGTAAGGCACTCTCGACCCACTCCTTCCTGCAGGATGGATCCTTATCAAAATCATGCACAATCGCAAAGAATCTGTAGGGGTTTGCGCCTTTAACGACAACAGAGCCTGGCGTCTTTTCTTTATACTGATACAGATCAGTCATCAAGCTAATAACATGTTCCTTGGTTTCTTTTATTACAACATTAGTGCTAAGTATTAGCGCTGTATCTTCTTCTAGAACAACTGCGTCCACATCAAAGGGTGGGTGACTGTCCTGAGCTATAAGAATATTGATTGTATGGAGCAGTGAATTAGTTTGAACTTTATTAGGGACTATTTTCAGTTGAGGCTTTTCGATCGACCGCTCGCCCGAGATGGTCGTCACGCCGGCCGCCGCGTTCGGGGCGCGGAGCTTGGGTGTCGGTATCGTACCTACGGCACGCGTCAGGGCGTTGCCGGCCGGCGCGGGCGGATCGAGAGCCGCGAGGGCCGCGCGGACAGGTCCTCGGCGCTCTGGAAACGGCGGGCCGGGTCCTTCTCCAGGAGACGCAGGACGATCGACTCGATGACCGAGGGGATGTCCGGGCGCAGCGCCGAAGGCGGCCGCGGGGGCTCGGCCATGTGCTTCACGAGGAGCGAGGGTACCGACGGGTCGTCGAACGGCACGCGGCCGACCAGCATCTCGTAGAAAATGATCCCCAGCGAGTAGAGATCGCTGCGCCCATCGACCGACAGGCCCTTGGCCTGCTCCGGCGACAGGTAGCGCGGGGTGCCGAGCACCATGCCGGTCGAGGTGAGCGTAGCCCCATCGGTCTCGACCGCCTTCGCGATCCCGAAGTCGAGGAGCTTGGGGGTCTCGTGTCCCTCGGCGTCGCGGTCTATCATCACGTTGTGGGGCTTGAGATCGCGATGCACGATACGGTTTTTGTGGGCGAGCGCCAGTGCTCCCGCGATAGCGCGACACAGGCACACTGCACGGCGCGGGGCTAACGGTCCCTCCGCGACGATGAGGTCCTTGAGACTCATCCCCGCGCACAGCTCCATGGCCAGGTACAGGGTCCCGTCCTCGACTTGGCCGAGGTCGTGACTGGTGACGATGTTCGGGTGGGATAATAGGCTGGCGGCCCGGGCCTCGCGCTGGAAGCGCCGGACAACCTCTGGGGATGTGACGAGCTCGGGGCGGATGAGCTTGAGCGCGACGGGTTTGCCGAGCATGACGTGGGTGGCCCGGTACACGGCACCCATACCGCCCTGACTGAGGAAACCTTCGATCCTATACTTTCCGGCCAGGGTCTGTCCGCAGAGTCGTTCCTTGGCGGGCAGCTTGTCCTCGAGAACGCTCCCATCGTGGGGGCAGAGCCGCTGGCTCGGCATGAAGTCCTGGCTACAGGTGGGACAGACGCGCATCCCGCGTGGGATCGGCGCGCACCCGGAAGCGGTTTAGCCGGCCTGCTATGCGGGAGCAGCGTGTGCGCCGCGAGCGGCTTTGATTCGGGCACCCTCCTGTCTATACTTCATGCACGGCCGCGCTTTTGTCGACCAGGCTTGGCGGTACCGGCAGGGCCGACGCCGAGTCGCGCGCGGAGCGCCGGGCATACCCGGACCGACGCCGGGGACGCAGACCATCCGGCAGCGGCGCCCGAAGCAGCAATTGGAGGTTTCCTATGAATGCGGCGGTGCTTTCCTATTCGTTGACCCAGCCGGTCAGGCGGTTTCTCGGTTCCCCCAAGAAGTTGCTCATCGACGGCGAGTGGGTGCCGGCGGCCTCCGGCAAGACCTTCCCCGTGTACGACCCGGCCACCGGGAGGGTCAGTGCAGACGTCGCGGAGGGTGATCGGGAGGACATTGGGCGCGCCGTCAAGGCGGCGCGGCGGGCCTTCGAATCGGGGCCATGGCCGGCCCTGGGACCCGCCGAGCGGGGCAAGATCATCTGGCGGATAGGCGACGCCATCCTGGATCACCTGGACGAGCTGGCCGAGCTCGAATCGCTCGACAACGGCAAGCCGGTCAGCGTGGCCAAGGCCGCGGATGTGCCGCTCGCGGCCGACATGTTCCATTACATGGCAGGCTGGGCGACCAAGCGCCACGGGATCACGATCCCGCTGTCGGTCTCGTATACCCCGGGCGTCCGGTACCATGCCTACACCGTCCCCGAGCCCGTCGGTGTCGTCGGACAGATCATCCCCTGGAACTTCCCGCTGCTCATGGCGGCCTGGAAGCTCGCCCCGGCCTTGGCGACGGGCTGCACGGTGGTGCTCAAGGTCGCCGAGGAGACCCCCTTGTCCGCGCTCCGGCTCGGCGAGCTCCTGCTCGAAATCGGCTTGCCCAAGGGCGTGGTCAATATCGTCACGGGTTTCGGCGAGACGGCGGGCGCCGCACTCGCGGCCCATCCCGGTGTCGACAAGGTCGCGTTCACGGGCTCGACCGAGGTCGGGAGGCTCATCGTCCGGGCGGCGGCCAACGACCTCAAGAAGGTCTCGTTGGAGCTCGGCGGCAAATCACCCAACATCATCCTCAAGGACGCGGATCTCGACGTCGCCATCCCCGGTGCGGCCAGCGCCATCTTTTTCAATCAGGGCCAATGTTGCTCCGCCGGCTCGCGCCTGTATGTCGAAGAAGCCGTCTTCGACCGGGTGATCGAGGGCGTGGCCGAAGCCGCCAAGAAGATCAAACTGGGACCGGGTCTCGACCCCAAGACCGAGATGGGACCCATGGTCTCCGAGATCCAACGCGACCGGGTGTGCGGGTATCTGGAGTCCGGTCTCGCCGAAGGGGCGCGCGCCGTCACCGGCGGTAGGGCCACGGCCGGCGCCGGTTATTTCGTGGAACCCACCGTCCTGGTCGACACCCAGGCCGATATGAAAGTGGTCCAGGAGGAGATCTTCGGACCGGTGGTCACGGCCATGCCGTTCGAGGCGCTGGACGATCGCCTCATCGAGCGCGCCAACGATACCATCTACGGCTTGGCTGCCGGCGTCTGGACCCGTGATCTGAGCAAGGCCCATACCTTGGCCGCCAGGCTCAAGGCGGGCACCGTGTGGATAAACTGCTATAACGTCTTCGATGCGGCCTTGCCCTTCGGCGGCTACAAGCAGTCGGGCTGGGGACGCGAGATGGGCGAGGCCGTCCTCGAACACTACACCGAGACCAAGGCGGTCACGATCCGGCTGTAAAAACCGCTCGCGAACCAGCGATCCCTTCACTGCGGCCATGTCTGGCCGCCGACTCGGCGTAGTGGAGGGCGGCCACGGGGGGCCGCCCCTACCATAGCTCCGTCGGAGGCAATTCGCGGTAGGGGCAGGGCCCCCGTGCCTGCCCTCAGGCGGCGGCTTCGCCGTCTTTCAGTCCGTGCGGCCCCAGAGACCGGCGCCTCGGCGGCCTCGCGACGGGCGGTCGTGGCTCGCGACCTGCCGCAACCGTCCCAGCAGCTACAATCAGGACGCGCAGCCCCGAAACGCCATGGCGATCCACCCCACCGAAACGATCATCGAGGACATCCGCCAGGGCCGGATGGTGATCGTCATGGACGACGAGGACCGCGAGAACGAGGGCGACCTCATCATGGCGGCGAGCGTCGCAGGTGCGGAGGACATCAACTTCATGGCCCGCTACGGCCGCGGCCTCATCTGCCTCACCCTGACCAAGGAACGCTGCGAACAACTGCAACTGCCGCTCATGGTACGCGACACCTATTACCGACAGACCACCAACTTCACGGTCTCGATCGAGGCGGCGCGCGGGGTCACGACCGGCATCTCGGCCGCCGATCGGGCGCTGACGATCCGCACCGCCGTGGCCCCGGAGGCCATGCCCGGCGACCTGGTGCAGCCCGGCCACGTGTTCCCGCTGATGGCCCAGCCGGGTGGGGTTCTGACGCGCGCCGGACACACCGAGGCCGGCTGTGATCTGGCGCGGCTGGCGGGTCTCGATGCGGCCGCGGTCATCGTCGAGATCCTGCGCGACGACGGCGCCATGGCGCGCCGCCCGGACCTCGAGGGGCTGGCCGAGCGACATGGCCTGAAGATCGGCACCATATCCGACCTTATCCGCTTCCGCATGCACAACGAGAAGACCATCGAGCGCGTCGCGGAGGCCCCCATCATCACCGAGATCGGAGAGTTGCGCCTCTTGGCCTTCAAGGACGACCTCTCCCGGGACCTGCACCTCGCGCTCGTCAAGGGGATCGTCAATCCCGCCACGCCGACCTTGGTACGGGTGCATGTGTTCAATCCGGTGACGGATCTGACCGGTAGCGTGCGCGCGGATGGCGGATGGCGGCTGACCGATGTCGTGAGGCGGGTCGCGGCGGAACCGAGCGCCGTCATCGTGATCCTGTGCCACCAGTTTGAGCCCGCCGACCTCATCCAGCAGATCCAGGACGCGGCCCTGCCGGCTGCGACCCCGCCGCGGCGGACGCGGCGCGAGACCGAGGATCTCCGGACGATCGGCCTCGGTTCCCAGATCCTCGCCGATCTCGGCGTCGGCAAGATGCGGGTCCTGAGCGCCCCGAAGCGCATCCATTCGCTCTCGGGATTCGGCCTCGAGGTCTTAGAATATGTCAGTTGATATACTGGGTCAGCTCATATACTGGCCACGGCCATGAGCCGTCTCTGTAGATCCCCTCTCCCTCCGGGTCCCTCCGGGTGAGGGTTAGGGTGAGGGGATCAAAAAGCGCGATTTGTGACCGTGCGTGGTATCAAGAGGGGACAGAGCGGTGCAAGGCATCAAAACGATCCAGGGACTAGCGGTGCTGCCGGGGCGGACACGTTTCGGGGTGGTGGCCAGCCGCTTCAATGGCCCCATCGTCGAACACCTCTTGTCCGGCTGCCTCGAGACGCTGGAGCGCCATGGGGTCTGTGGGGAGGACATCACCCTGGTCAAGGTGCCGGGCGCACGCGAGATCCCCCTCGCCAGCCGGCGTATGGCGGCGAGCGGTCGATTCGACGCGATCATCGCCCTCGGGGTCGTCATCCGCGGTTCCACGCCGCACTTCGAGTATGTTGCGGGCCCGTGCTCCGACGGCCTCGCGGCGATCGGCAGTCAGTACGCCATACCCGTGATCTTCGGGGTCCTGACGGTGGAGACCGCCGAACAGGCCATGGAACGGGCCGGGGGCAAGGGGGGCAATCGCGGCGCCGATGCCGCGCTCGCGGCCATCGAGATGGTGTCCCTCCTCGGGCAGATCGATTCGTGAGCGAAATGGCCAAACAGATGGGAAAGATCAGGGCCCGGCGTTGTGCCGTCCAGGCCCTCTACCAATGGCAAATGGCGGGACAGGAGCCGCCCGAGATCGTGCGCCAGTTCATGTACGAACGGGACATCGGCGAGATCGACGAGGCCTATTTCTCCCTGCTGATCCGCGAGATCCCGGTCTCGATCGCGGCCCTGGAAAGACACCTGGACGGCGTCCTGGATCGCCCGATCAAGGCACTCGACCCGGTCGAGCGTGCCATCCTCGCCATCGGCGTGCACGAGCTCC
The DNA here is from genome assembly GCA_052387115.1 of Gammaproteobacteria bacterium. Taxonomy (GTDB): domain Bacteria; phylum Pseudomonadota; class Gammaproteobacteria; order JACCXJ01; family JACCXJ01; genus JACCXJ01. The sequence continues at coordinate 8,700 of JBQTJM010000080.1, forward strand.
TGTGCCAACGCGACATCCCGTGGCGGGTGGTCATCAACGAGGCCGTGGAGCTCGCCAAGATGTTCGGGGCGGAGCAGAGCCACAAGTACATCAACGGGGTCCTGGACAAGGTGGCGCGGTCGCTCAGAACGCTGGAAACCGGCTCCGTCTCTTAAAGGGGCACCGCTGCGAGACCGGGCGGGCCCCGCCGGTCATGCCAATCTCGGAATTCGATATCATCGCCCGCTACCTCACGCCGGCGCGCGTCCGGCGCGACGACGTGCTGGTGGGTGTGGGCGATGACGGCGCGGTCCTTGCCGTCCCCGCCGGATCGGCCCTCGTGGTATCCACCGACACACTCGTTCGGGACGTGCACTTTTCCGATGATTATTCCCCCGAGGACATCGGTTACAAGGCCCTCGCGGTCAACCTGAGCGATCTCGCCGCCATGGCCGCGCGACCGGCCTGGGCGACCCTGGCCCTTACGCTCCTGCACGCCGACGAAGGATGGCTCGCGGGCTTCGCCCGAGGTTTCTTCGATCTGGCCGGGGCCCATGGGGTGGCACTGGTCGGAGGCGACTTGACCCGCGGCCCACTCACCATCACGGTGGGCATTTACGGGTTCGCCCCCGCGGGTTTGAGCCTGCGGCGGAGCGGCGCGCGTCCGGGGGATGAGATCTTCGTCACCGGTACCCTCGGCGATCCCGCCCTGGCCCTCTGCGGTCTACCCTCCCCACACCGCGCGTACCTGGAGACGCGTCTGCGCCGCCCCACACCACGGGTGGCCGAAGGGCTCTCCCTGCGGGGCCTGGCCTCCAGCGGGATCGATATCTCCGACGGCCTGGCCGCCGATCTCGGTCATCTCCTGGCCCAGAGCGGATGCGGTGCCACGGTGTATCTGGAGCGCCTGCCCCTGTCGCCGGCACTCCGTGCACTGGATGACCCAAACCGGCGCCGGGCCTTGGCACTCGCCGGTGGCGACGACTACGAGCTGTGCTTCACCGTCCCGCCACAGCAACGACCGATGCTGGAGTCCCGGTGGCGCGGGGCACCGATGACCTGCATCGGTCGCATCGAGGCCAGCCCGGGACTGCGATGGATCTGCGCCGACGGCAGCACCCATCACCCGCCTCGCGAGGGCTACCGGCATTTCTAGCTCTAGCTTGGGGGGTTAACGGTGGTCAGCCCCCGCCGCTCGAACAGGCGCAGTACCCGTATTCGCACCGCCCGCAGTACGGCCGCAATGTTCTCCTGGTCTCGTGCCTCGCCTACCGGGACAGGCGGAACTGCACATGGAACCCTTCGCGCTTTTGGAGCACGGCGATCACATCGAATAGGTTACGGGCCTGCGGGTTGCCTCTCGGACCCAGCATCCGCATCAGGCTTTTGGGCGGCCGGCCGGTCTCTTCGCCCAAGGCCTCGAAACCGATCGTGGCGTTGATGTAATCGCGCAGCACGGCCTTGCCGGTCTCGGCATCGCCCGATAGGAAGCATTCCAGGGCTTCGCTCAGCAATGCCGACCGGAAGGCCTCGTCGGTCTCCGCTCGCGCCTTGATGGTCTCTTTGAAATCCCGTGTCAGGGCCATAACTAACGCTCCACCCTCTTTCTAGCCTTGTATTCCTGCCAGAGCCGCCGGCCCGTGTCGATGTCGGCGCTCTGCCGCTTCTTCGTACCGCCCCCGAGCAGGATCACCAGGCGCTCCCCATCCTTGCCGAAATAGATCCGGTAGCCCGGCCCATAGCCGATCTTGAGCTCCAGGATCCCGCCGCCGACGCCCTTCACGTTGGACCGGTTGCCCTGCTCAAGGCGGACCAAGGCTACGGCGACCTTGGCGGCGGCTCTGGACTCTAGGCCGCTGAATCACTTCTCGAAATGGCTGGAGCCCGCCCGATCCGGTATATTCCCGCACCTCGATCATTTATCATAGTAACATAAACGTTACTTTTAGAAGCCCAACACCCGGCCGCAGGCCTGGATTGGAGGTTAACGCTGGTCAGGGTGGGGGTGTGTGCGCCCGTTCGCCTCGACCTCGTCGCGCTTGGTTGCTGGTTCCCAAGCTCCGGCTTGGGAACCCGGTGCGTGAAGCTCCCGCTTCACGTCTCCATCACCAGGCCCGCATCACCTCGATCATGCCTTCGTGCCCGGCATAATTCCGGACACTGGAATACCGCCAATGCCAGGCAGGGGTGCTCGGTTGACCCTATTGGTGTTGATTTATGCGCTTCCCAGTTCCAATGTGGGGATGAGGTCCGGGAAGCTGGAGCTTCCCGACCGGGTTCCCAAGCCCGAGCTTGGGAACCAGCAATCTAGCTTGACCGCTTGCTCAAGCTATTCAAGGAATGTCCGTGTAACCGACTCGAGAGGGACGCGGCAAACAGCGCCGCGCCCCTCAAGCGGAGCGTTGGCCCTGAAGACCCAGTAGGATAAAGATCCCTCGCCGCGTGGAGAGACGCGGCGACGAAAAAGAGGAGTATGAAAATGCCACATCTTGTCACTATTACCGGCGCCACCGGCCACGTCGGCAAGGCCCTTGCCGAGCGGCTGCTTCAAGGCGGCGTGAAGATTCGCGCCGTCGCGCGCAGTGCTAAAAAGCTTGCCCCGCTGACCGCCAGAGGCGCTGAAGCGTGCGTTGGCGATCTTCAGGACACAGCCTTCCTGACCGAGGCTTTTCGTGGCGCTGACACAGTTTTCGCCATGATTCCATCGCAGCCTGATGTCCCCGATCTTCAAGCAGATCAACTCCGGACCGCCACGAGTGTGACGGAGGCGTTGAAAGCGTCCGGCGTCCCGCGCGTTGTCGCACTCAGCAGCGCCGGCGCCGGCCTGCCGTCAGGCACGGGGCCGATTGCCGGGCTGCACGAATTTGAAGAGCTGTTGAAGTCCGTCCCGGGGCTGTCGGTGGTCGCTCTGCGTCCCACGTATTTCATGGAGAACCAGCTGGAGTCAATTGATCTCATCAAGAGCGCCGGGATCAACGGCAGCGCGGCCCGTGCCGATGTCGCGCTGGCGATGATTGCGACGCGGGACATCGCCGCCGTCACCGCCGAGTATTTACTGGCGCCGACCTTCGACGGGTACACCGTGCGCGAGTTGCTCGGGCCGCGTGACTACACCCACCGCGAGGCGACTGCGATCCTCGGCGCTGCGATTGGCAAACCTGACCTGGCCTACGTGGAGTTCTCCGACGAGGATTTCCGCAAGGGCCTCTTAGGAGCGGGCTTCTCCGCGAGCGCGGCGGACGCCTATGTCGAGATGTACGCCGCCATCAACGACAGGCGCATACAGAACACGACGAGCCGCAACGCGTCGAACACGACGCCCACCACGCTCGAAGAGTTCGCGCGCGAGGTCTTCGCCCCAGCCTGTCAGGCAAGTTGACGCGGGCAAGGACGTTGATAGAATTCATGCGTGCCGAATCTAACTATTACCCGGTTTCGCGATCTTATTCGCATACATGTGGTCTCTATTCATGCCGCCGAAGAGCTAGACGATGACAACCTCACGATCCTCGATCTCGAATGTCCCCATTGCGGTAAGTCGTATTTCACGGCTCAAACCATGCACGAGATTGAGCGCATCAAGACACTTCGTAAGTCCGTAGCCGTCGCTCGCCATGTGCCGGTCGCTGTTTTCACAGGCAATGTGCCCAACAATTAATCTTGAATTCTCGCTTACCGACACCGGTAGCCTCGTACCAATGGATTTCGGCTTCTATTATATCGCGCCTCAGCGCGCCAGTTGCGCCTCGACCTGGTCGCGTTTGGCTTGGCCTACCAGCAACTCGATGAGGCACAGGGCGAAGTCCATGGCCGTGCCGGGGCCGCGGGAGGTGATCACCTTGCCGTCTCGCTCGAGGCCGGTGTCCTGCACCGTGACATCGTGGAGCGCCATCCCTTGCAGGGTCCCCGGATAGGCGGTGGCCCGCTTGCCCCGCAGGAGACCGGCCGAGGCCAGGACCCTGGGCGCGGCGCAGATGGCCGCGGTGTATCGGCCGTCCTCGGCCATGCGCCTGAGCAGCGCCGACACACGCGCATCGGCCTCGAGCCGGCCAGCGCCTTTGGCGCCACCAGGAAGCACCACCATGTCGTAGTCGCGCTGCAAGGCCTCGTCGAGGGTAGTATCGGGAAGCAGGCGGACGCCGCGGCTCGCCACTACCGGTCCGGCCTCGAGACCCGCGCTCACCACCTCGATGCCGGCACGCCGCAGGAGGTCGATGACCGTGACCGCTTCGAGCTCCTCACAGCCCTCGGCCAAGGGCACCAGGACGGCGGTCATGGCCTATCGAATGTAAGGGCGGGTTTCATGCCCGCCCTTCGTAAGAGACCCGGGACGCCGCTCATGCCGTCACAGGAGACCCCGCTGCAACGCCAGGCCCTTGAGCAGGTTCAAGGCCTCGTGGAGCTCATAATCGCTCTTGGCGAGCTTTTCTTCCGGGGCGTTCGGATTGTTCGGATCGACCTTCGGCGCCGGGGCCGGGGCCGTGGTGGCCTTGTCGCCGTTCTCGAGATGGCGCGTGAGATCGGCCTCCCGGATCTCGTCGGTGGTCTTGTCGACGATCGTGACCTCTAGCTTGTCGATGGCGATGTCCGGGCTGATCCCCTCGGCCTGGATCGAACGCCCCGAAGGCGTGTAATAGCGTGCCGTGGTCAGCTTCAATGCGGCTTGGTTGGCCATCGGCAGGATGGTCTGCACCGAGCCCTTGCCGAACGTCTTGCTGCCCATGATCACCGCCCGGCGGTTGTCTTGTAAGGCCCCGGCCACGATCTCCGAGGCCGACGCCGAGCCGCCGTTGACCAGCACCACGATGGGCGCGCCATTGAGGAGGTCCGAGGGCTTGGCGTTGAACTTCATCTGCGACTCCGTACCGCGACCCTTGGTGTACACGATGAGCCCCTTGTCGAGGAAGTTGTCCGCCACCGCCACCGCCGAGCCGAGGATCCCGCCCGGATTGTTTCGCAGATCGAGCACCAGCCCCGCCAGCTTATTGCCGTTCGAGCGCTTGAGGTCCGCGAGCGCGTCCGTCACGTCCTCCGCCGTGCGGGTCTGGAAATGCGAGATGCGCACATAGCCCAGGCGCGGTTCGAGGATGCGGTTCTTGACGCTCTGTACCTTGATGACGTCGCGGGTGACTTGCAAGGTCAGGGGCTTTTCCTGCCCCTCGCGCACGATGGTCAGGCGGATGTCGCTGCCGGGCTTGCCGCGCATGATCTTGACCGCGTCGTTGAGGCTCAGGCCCTTGACCGGTGTGTCATCCAGACGAATGATCACATCGCCGGCCTTGATCCCCGCCTTATGCGCCGGGGTGTCGTCGATCGGGGCGATGACCTTGACGAAGCCGTCCTCCAAGCCCACCTCGATACCGAGCCCGCCGAACTCGCCGCTGGTGCCCTCTTGCAGTCCCTCGTAGTCCTGGGCGTCCAGATAGGACGAATGGGGATCCAAGCCCGACAGCATGCCGCGGATGGCGTTTTCCAGGAGGACCTTGTCCGCGACCTCCTCCACATAGTCGCTCTTGATCTTGGCGAACACCTCGGTGAAGGTGCGAAGCTCATCAAGCGGTAGCCCGGCGGACTCGGCCGAACCAGCCCGGGCGAGCTCATGGGGACCGAGGGCCAGGTTCAGGCCCAGGGCCAGACCTAGGACCAAGGTGACGGCATGGACGGCAGCGTGTTTCATGAAAGACCCCACTCGATGGGCAGTTGACAAGCGATGACGGGGTGGCCGAGGACAGGGCGGAGCGGACGAGTGACCCCGACGGTAACGGTGAGAGCTTGTGAAAAAATCTGCTGCGCTCGGGCCGGAGCGCAGGAACCGCAGTGTATGTTGAAATACATGAGGATTCCGAGCACCGCCGGAACGCGCGACCTCCCTTCGCTCGCGACGATTTTTTCACAAGCTCTGAGCGCACGGCCCCGCGGTCATCCGCGAACAGGCCACCGGATCGTCACGACAGGATACAAGCGCAGACGGGCGCATGACAAGCTGCCCGCGCCAGCGCCGCGGCAGGGAGCACGGCCGTCCCGCCCGGACCGGCCGCTCAACGCAACAGCCGTCCCAAGCGCTGTCGCGGCCGCTGTCCTCGTGTCAGGTCCAGCGCCTCCAAGCGCACCAGCGGGCTGCCGGTCATCTCGCGCGGCGACGACAGCCCGAGCAGATACAGCATCGTGGGCGCGACGTCTGCGAGGGTCCCGGAACGGCCGATGTCGGCCGGCCGCCCCACATAGATGAACGGCACCCGGTTGCTGGTGTGTGCGGTATGGGGCTGACCGCGGTGGGTCTTGGTCGAGACCTCGCGCATCTTCTCGGCGTTGCCGTGATCGGAGGTGATGAGGACCTCCCCGCCCACGGACTGCGCCGCCGCCACCACCCGCCCCAGGCAGCGATCCACCACCTCGACGGCCTTGACGGCCGCCTCGAAGTTGCCGGTGTGGCCGACCATGTCGGCATTGGCATAGTTACAGATGATCACGTCGTGCCTGCCGCCGTGGACAGCCTCGACCAAGCGGTCCGTGACCGCGTAGGCGCTCATCTCGGGCTTTTCGTCGTAGGTCGCGACGTGCGGCGAAGGGACCAGGACCCGGTCTTCGCAGGGAAACACCCGCTCCTCCCCGCCGTTGAAGAAGTAGGTCACATGGGCATACTTCTCGGTCTCGGCGATACGGAGCTGCGATAGGCCTCGCGAGGCGATGTAGTCCCCGAAGACGTTGCGCAGCCGTTCTGGAGGGTAGGCGACGGGGACGTCGAAATCCGCGTACCGGGTCAGGGTAACGAACGCCCCGAGATCGACCCGCGGCCCGCGCTCGAATCGGTCGAAATCGGCCTCGATGAAGGCGCGCGTCAACTGCCGCGCCCGGTCGGCGCGGTAGTTCATGAACACCACGACATCACCCTCTTCGACGCATACCGGCTGAGCACCGCGTGGCACGATGGCCGTCGCCTGTACGAACTCGTCGGTCTCGCCACGCGCGTAGGCCATGTCGAGCGCGATGAAGGGATCGGTGCAGCGATGCACGGCCTCGCCGCGGGCGATCAAGCGGTATGCGGCCTCGGTGCGCGCCCAGCACTGGTTGCGGTCCATGGCGTAGTAACGCCCGATCAGCGTGCCGATCCGACCCATGCCCAGGGTAGTAAATTTGACCTGGGCGCGCTGCAGGGAGTCGGCGGCGCTTTTGGGGGGTCGATCCCGGCCGTCCAGGAAGGCGTGCAGGTACACCTCCCGCGACCGCGCGCGCACCGCGAGATCGATCATCGCGAGGAGATGTTCCTCGTGGCTGTGGACCCCGCCCGGCGACAAGAGCCCCAGGATATGGAGCGCCTTCCCGCTACGCGCGGCGCGCGCCACCGCGTCGAGGAGCGTCCGGTTGTGGAAGAAGGAACCCTCTTCAACGGCGCGCGTGATGCGGGTGAAGTCCTGCATCACCAGCCGTCCGGCACCGATGTGCATATGCCCGACCTCGGAGTTCCCCATCTGCGTGTCGGGCAGGCCGACATCGGTCCCCGAGCAGCTGATCAGGGTGTGGGGATAGAGCGACCAGAGATCGTCCCAGACCGGTTTATGGGCGCTGTGGATCGCGTTGTACTCGACGTCGTCGCTGTGCCCCCAGCCGTCCAGCACGATGAGGATGAGCGGCCGGTGAGCGATCTGCATCCCGACCCCGCCCCTGGACCGCTCACTGGGCTCTCGCGGCATCAACCGAACGACATGGGGAGCGGGAGGACGGTCGGGCGTTTGGGAATTGGATTGACCGGCGGGGAATTGGCCGTGGGATTGGCCGGGGGGCGGGGCCGCTGAGGCATTTTTTGAGTTTAGCACGAATCGACGGGGGCGGTGCTCGGGCCCGACTTTAGACGGCGCGACCGCAGTACGGGGCCGGGGGTTCCGAGACCCTCCACCAGCGTAGGGCATCCCGACCGGCCATGGCGTTTCCGAGCCTGGCCTGGCACAATGCCGCCGCGCCGCGCTCGGTGCACTGGATTCTCAACGATCGAACCACGCTGGTCGAACCACGCTGGAGTACTATGGGATGGAGAGGCTCGGTGAATTCGTCGTCAACCACTGGGTGTTGTTTTCGATCCTCGGCGGGGTCTTGGTCGGGCTCGCCTACACCTTCGTGCAAAGTGCCAGAGAGCAGGCGCCGCAGGTGACGCCCTTGGAAGTCACGCGCCTCATCAACCACGACGACGCTCAGGTCATCGACATCCGCGACAAGACGGCGTTCGGCAAAGGCCACATCCTCGGATCGCACAATGTCCCGCTGTCGGAGCTCGCCGACCGGATCGGAAAGCTCAATCTGAAACACGAGCAGCCCGTGGTGGTGTGCTGCGACGCCGGCAACAGCGCCGCCGGCGCCGTCACCACCTTGTCCAAGGCCGGCTTCGGCAAGGTGTACCGATTGAAAGGCGGGATCATGGACTGGCGCGACGCCAACCTGCCGCTGGCGAGGGACTGAGCGAGGTCCCCCGGGTCTTATTCCCTCAGGTCTTATTTTCCCCGGTCCAATTCTCCCAGTTCTTATCATGACTGAAAACGACGAACAGACCGGTCCATCCCACGCGCGCTTTGCGGAGCTGCAGATCCAGAAGCTCTACGTGAAGGACGTGTCGTTCGAGGCACCCCAGTCACCGCAGGCCTTCTTGCAGGAGATCAAACCATCGGTCGAGGTCCACCTCGACAGTCGCACCACGCGGCTGGGTGAGAACGTACACGAGGTGGTCCTGGCGGTGACCGTGACCGTCAAGTCGGAAGACACCGTGATCTACCTGGTCGAGGTGCAGCAAGCGGGCGTATTCACCGTCCAAGGCGTCCCGGCCGATCAACTCGGCGCGGTGCTGGCGACGGCCTGCCCGACGATCCTGTTCCCCTACGCCCGCGAGGTGGTATCGGACCTGGTGACGCGCGGGGGCTTTCCGCCGATGTTGCTGGCCCCGGTCAACTTCGACGCCCTCTACGCACGGGACGTGGAACGCCAGCAGTCCGAGGCAGGGGCCAAACCGGTAACCCATTAGATCCTTGGGGAGAGGCGCTACTCCGGAAGGTGTACCGGTCCTGGTCTTGGGTGCCGGGTCCTGGGGCACGGCGCTGGCCGTACTCCTGGCGCGTCACGGTCGACCCACCCGCCTCTGGGGCCACGACAGTACCCACCTCGCGGCGCTCGAGCGCGACCGGTGCAATCGCCGCCATCTCCCCGAGTGCTCGTTCCCCGATACCCTGACCCTCACCCCGGAGCTGACGAGCGCACTCTGCGAGGTTCACGATATCGTCCTCGCCATGCCCTTCAAGGGGCTGCGATCCCTCGCCCAGGTGCTTGCCGCGTTGCGGCCTCGTGCCCTCCGGGTGGCCCTGGCCTGCAAAGGCATCGAGGCCGGTACTCACAAACTCGGCCACGAGGTGCTCGCCGAGACCCTCGGGGACGACGTGCCCACGGCCGTCATCTCCGGGCCGAGCTTCGCGCGCGAGGTGGTCGCGGGCCTGCCGACCGCGGTCACCGTGGCCTCCTCGGACGCAGGATTCGCTACCGATCTGGTGTCCCGCCTGCACCAGGGGGCGTTTCGAGCCTACACCGGCACAGATGTCATCGGTATCGAGCTGGGGGGTGCGGTCAAGAACGTGCTCGCCATCGCCGCCGGGGTCTCCGACGGTCTCGGTTTCGGCGCCAACGCGCGCGCCGCGCTCATCAGCCGGGGCTTGGCCGAGATGCTGCGCCTGGGGCTCGCCCTGGGGGGGCTCCGCGAGACCTTCATGGGGCTCGCCGGGCTCGGCGATCTGGTCCTGACCTGCACCGACGATCAGTCCCGCAACCGCCGCCTCGGACTCATGCTGGGCCGGGGCGCGCCCCTCCCGGAGGCGCTCATGGCGATCGGGCAGGTGGTGGAGGGCGTGTACACGGCCCGCGAGGTTCAAGCCCTGGCCGCGATACACCGCATCGACATGCCCATCAGCGAGCAGGTGGTACGGCTCCTGGACGGCGCCTGTGGGCCGTCCGAGGCCGTGCAGACCCTCCTGGCGCGGGAACCGCGCCACGAGCCGGAATGATCCGGCAGGCAGCGTGGGTACTCCGGAAACTCGCGTGACAGGGTTACGACCTCACGGGCCTATGATTGTGCGCCATGGCCATTGATCTCGGCATCGTGATGGACCCGATCGCCGGGATCTCGATCAAGAAGGACAGCAGCTTCGCCATGCTGCTCGCTGCCCAACGGCGTGGCTGGCGCCTCTGGTACATGGAGGTGGGCGATCTGTTCCTGCTCCAGGGCCTGGCACAGGCACGGGTACGGCGGCTCGCGGTCCAGGACGACCCGCTGCATTGGTACGACCTCGGGGAGGAAGATTCCTTTCCCTTGTCGCGGCTCGATGTCGTCCTGATGCGCAAGGACCCGCCGTTTGACATGGAGTACATCTACGCGACCTATCTCCTGGAGCAGGCGGAGGCCGTGGGGGTGTTGGTCGTGAACGCCCCGCAGGGGCTCCGCGACGCCAACGAGAAGCTCTTCACCGCCTGGTTCCCCCAGTGTTGCCCCGAAAGCCTGGTGACACGCCGCCACACCCGCATCAAATCCTTTTTGGAAGAGCACGGCGACATCATCCTGAAGCCCCTGGACGGCATGGGCGGGGCATCGATCTTCCGGGTGCGGGTCGAGGACCCCAACACCAACGTCATCATCGAGACCCTGACCGCCCACGGCCGGCGTTTCACGATGGCCCAGCGCTTCATCCCAGAGATCACAGAGGGCGACAAACGCATCCTCCTGATCGACGGCCAGCCGGTCCCCTACGCCCTGGCCCGCTACCCGGCGCCGGGGGAGACGCGCGGGAATCTGGCGGTCGGAGGGCGCAGCGAGGGCGTGGCGCTCTCGGAACGCGACCGCTGGATCTGTGCGGAGGTGGGCGAGACGTTGCGGCGCAAGGGGCTGGTCTTCGCCGGGCTCGACGTGATCGGCGACTATCTCACCGAGATCAACGTCACGAGCCCGACCTGCCTCCGCGAGTTGGACGCCCTCTACGGGCTCGACATCGCGGGCCGGCTCATGGATGTCATCGAAGAACGCCTCCGCTAGCCCGCATTTCTCACCACTGGCGGTTACCAGGGCGCGCGCAGCAGGGCGGTGGCGAGAAATGCGGGCAGCCGCCCCGAGCGAATAACCGGCCGAGGCGCCCGGCGCGGCCGTCCTATTGCTAGACGCGCTCGTCCTGACGGACCTGCGGTGCCCCGCGATCCCAGGGTGCTCGCGAGCCCGAGCTGTGTGAAGATGAAAGTGTCTTGACTTCTGTGGATTACGAGCGATATTTCATGTATAGTAGAAAGCGATACTACCACCTGGACCCGCGCACGAGGTACCCGGCGGAAGGCGCCATGGCCGCGACGGTGATCTGCCGAGGGGCCGCCGAGGGGGACGCGGCAACCACCGCACTCGTGGTCGCCGGACCCTCCGAGTGGCGGGCGGTGGCACGCGATACGGGAGTAACCCCCCATCCCGGACTCCTGCGACTCCTGGCGGCCCTGGTCTTCGGGTTCTCGGACGGTATAATCGCCTGCGCCATGATTTTGATCCCCTCACCCTACCCTCTCCCGGAGGGTCCCGGAGGGAGAGGGAGATAAAACAGTGGTCGGGGGAATGGACGGGCGTAGGGCAAAGGCGTGAGCGCAGCGCTCGCGAGACCGGTCATCGCACCGTCGGACCGGCTGGCGCTCACGCTCTGTTGCGCCATCGTGGTCCATGCCACCGTGATCCTGGGGGTGAGCTTCTCCCCGCCCTCGCAAAGACCCCTCGACCGACCCCTCGACGTCATCCTGGTCCACCAGAAGAGCCCCGAGAAACCCAAAGAGGCGGAGGTCCTGGCCCAGGCCGCCCAGCAAGGCGGTGGCGACAGTGTGGAGAAGGTGCGCCCGGCCACACCCTTCACCGCGCCCTTCCCCGAACTACGGGCCGATATCGCGGCCGCCCCGCCCCCCGGCCGGCCGAGCCGGCTCGACCCTGTGGTAAAACCCACCCCACCGTCCCACGAGCCACCTTCGGCGGCGAAACCCCGCGCCGACCGACTCACGGCCGCCAAGAACAAGGCACCGGTCGCCAAACCGGAAGCGCACCCGGCCGAGCCCAACGATCCCGCGATCGTCAAGGCGCCGGTCCCCGACGCCGAGGCGCTCATCGACCGCAGCCTGGAGATGGCGAGTCTGAACGCCGAGATCGCCCAGCGTCTCGAGGCACGCGCCAAGCGCCCGCGGCGCAAGTTCATCTCGGCCACCACCCATGAGCACAAGTACGCGGCCTACATGGAAGCCTGGCGCGTCAAGGTCGAACGCATCGGCAACCTGAACTACCCGGAGGTCGCGCGCAGACACAACCTCACCGGGAGCTTGATCCTGGACGTGGCGCTCAAACCCGATGGCTCGATCACCGACATCGCCGTGCGCCGGGCCTCCGGATACAAGCTCCTGGACGAGGCCGCGATCCGGATCGTGAAGCTCTCCTCCCCCTTCGCCCCCTTCCCGCGCGACATCGAATCGGAAGTGGATATCCTGCACATCACCCGCACCTGGCAGTTCATGACCAACTACCGTTTGACCAGCAATTGAGAGATCGATCGCCGCGGGCGGCTATTGTGCTTTCCGGCCCGACTCTCGATACTAGGGCGCATGGATGCGCTCAACCTGACCAACCAATTTCTTATCGCCATGCCGGGGCTTGCGGATCCCAACTTCCAAAAGACCGTCACCTTCGTCTGTGCCCATAGCGACGAGGGCGCCATGGGGATCGTCATCAACCGCCTGAGCGACATCGCGCTCGGCGAGGTGCTGGCGCAGATGGACTTGGTGCCGGCCGACCCCAAGCTCCGCGAGATGCCGGTGTTCCACGGCGGTCCGGTGCACCGGGAACGCGGTTTCATCATCTACCGGCCGCTCGGCCAGTGGGACTCGACCATCCAGGTCAGCGAGCACTGCGGGGTCGCGACTTCCCGGGACATCCTGGAGGCCATGTGCCGCGGCTCGGGTCCGGTATCGGCGCTCGTGGCACTCGGATACGCCGGCTGGGGCGCCGGACAACTGGAGCGCGAGATGGCCCAGAACGCCTGGCTCAGCGGCCCCGTGGACGAACGCATCCTGTTCGACACCCCGCCCGAGCAGCGCTGGGGCTCCGCCGCCGCGCTCCTCGGCGTCGAGATCGGGCATCTGTCCTCGCAGGCGGGGCACGCATGAGCATGAGCTCACACCCGCAGAGCATCGTCGCCTTCGATTATGGAACCAAACGTATCGGCGTCGCGGTGGGGCAGACGGTGAGCGGTACCGCGAGCCCGGTGGCCACGGTGCGCAGTCGGGACGGGAACCCGGACTGGAATGCCATCCGCGCGATCATCGACAGCTTCGCACCGGAGGCCCTGGTGGTGGGGATACCGATCGAATGGAACGAGAATGAGGACGCGGTCCCTACCGAGCACCCCCTGACCGGGCCGGTGATGCGTTTCGCCGCAGAGTTGCACGGCCTCTTCGGCCTGCCCGTGCATATCGTGGACGAGCGCCTGTCGACCCATGAAGCCCGCTCGCGCGCGCCGGGCGACGGCCAGATCGATGCGGTCGCGGCCCAGGTCATCCTGGAGACCTGGCTGCACGCTTCCGCCCTACCGGGCGCCCCCCGAGCGGCCTAGCCCCGCCATCCAGCTTGGGACCCATGTCCCGGCCCGAGGAGATGCAGAGCCCCCGCTACGGACACGCCGAGGTCCTCGGTTTTATCGACGGCATGGCCGAGCGCCTCGCCCCCCGCCTGCACCCCTACACCGCGCTCATCGGCATCCACACGGGCGGCGTGTGGATCGCCGAGCGGCTGTGCGAGCGGCTGGCTGTCCGACCCCCGATCGGGGAGCTCGACATCGCCTTCTATCGGGACGACTTCAGCCAGATCGGGATGCATCCGAGCGTGCGGCCCTCGCAGCTCCCCTTCGAGGTGGAGGGCCGCCATATCGTGCTCTGTGACGACATCCTCTACACCGGGCGCACCGTGCGCGCGGCCCTGAACGAGGTCTTCGACTACGGCCGTCCTGCCAGCGTGCTCCTAGCCGTGCTGGTGGACCGCGGCGGCCGGCAGCTCCCTATTCAGCCGGATATTGCCGGTACCGTCCTGACACCGGGGCAAGACGAGCACGTCAAGCTCACCGGCCCCGAGCCCCTGGCCCTCAGGCTCCATCGGATCGCGCAGGCGGCCATCGGGTGATCCCGGCCCCGCGGGTAACCCAATGCGCGACCTCCAGACCGACGGACAAGGCCGCCTCAAGCATTTCCTCTGCATCGAAGGTCTCCCGCGCGCGCTCTTGCTCGACATCCTGGATGCCGCCGAGTCCTTCGCCGGGGTAGGCCAACGGGCCGTCAAGAAGGTCCCGCTGCTGCGCGGTAAGACCATCGCCAACCTGTTCTTCGAACCCAGCACCCGCACCCGCACGACCTTCGAGCTGGCCGCGAAGCGCCTGTCCGCGGACGTGCTGAACCTCAACATCCAGGCCTCCAGCACCTCGAAAGGAGAGTCCCTGCTCGACACGCTACGGACCCTGGAAGCCATGCACTGCGACATGTTCGTGGTGCGCCACGGGATGAGTGGCGCCGCCCACCTCATCGCCTCCCACGTCGCCCACGAGGTGCGGGTGATCAACGCCGGCGACGGGCGCCACGAGCACCCGACCCAGGCGCTCCTCGACTGCTTCACGATCCGGCGCGTCACGGGGGCCTGGGCCGAGGGAGGATCCTCGAACCTGGTGATCGCCATCGTCGGCGATATCCTGCACTCTCGCGTGGCGCGCTCCGACATCCACGCCTTCAACACCCTCGGCGTCGGCGAGCTTCGGGTCGTGGGCCCCAGGACCCTACTCCCGAACGCCGTCGAGACCCTCGGCGTGCAGGTCTTCCACGACCCCGAGGCGGGCCTCTGCGACGCCGATGTGATCATCATGCTGCGGCTCCAAAACGAGCGCATGCAGGGGGCGCTCTTGCCCAGTGCCCTCGAGTATTTCAAGACCTACGGCCTGACACCGGCGCGACTCCTGCTGGCCAAACCCGATGTCGTCGTCATGCACCCGGGACCCATCAACCGCGGCGTCGAGATCGACTCGGCCGTGGCCGACGGCAACCATTCGCTGATCCTGGAGCAGGTGAGCCACGGGATCGCGGTACGTATGGCGGTCATGTCCATGGCCATGGGCAACGTACCCGGGGCCAGACGACCCAGGACCCTTTCGAACGACTGAGATGCGCTGGCACATCCGCGGCGGACGGGCCATCGACCCCGCGCAGGGGCTCGACCGCATCACCGATCTCTATTTCGCGGCGGGCCGCGTGCTGTCCGTGGATACGCCACCACTGGAATTCGGCGATGGTCGCGGCAATGTGCGCGAGGTCGATGCCCGGGGTCTGGTCGTGTGCCCGGGATTCGTGGACCTGTGCGCGCGTCTGCGCGAGCCGGGCAGCGAGCACAAGGCCACCATCCTGACCGAGACGCGCGCGGCGGCTCGCGCCGGGATCACCACGCTGTGCTGCCCGCCGGACACCCATCCGGTCATCGACACCCCCGCGGTCGCGGAGTTGGTCCACCGCCGCGCAGAAGACAGTGGTCAGGCCCGGGTTGTGTGTCTCGGGGCCCTGACCGCCGGGCTCGCGGGCCGCCAGCTCGCCGAGATGTTCCACTTGAAGGCGATCGGCTGCGTTGGGGTGAGCAACGCGATGAACGCCGTCGGCGACACCGAGGTCCTGCGCCGGGCCTTCGAATACGCCGCGACCGCCGAGCTCACGGTGTTCCTGCACGCCGAGGATCCCTGGCTCGGGCGCGGTTGCATGCACGAGGGCCCGGTCGCGACCCGCCTCGGGCTACCCGGGATCCCGGAGACCGCCGAGACCGTGGCCCTGTCGCGCGATCTGCTCTTGATCGAGCAGACCGGGGTGCGCGCCCACTTCTGCCGCCTCTCCAGCGCCCGAGCCGTGGCCCTGGTGCGCGCCGCGCAGGACGCCGGCCTGCCGATCACGGCCGATGTCGCTGCCCACCAGTTGCACCTCACCGACATCGATGTCGGCTACTACGACAGCCTCTGCCATGTCCGCCCGCCGCTGCGCAGCCTACGCGATCGCGAGGGCTTGCGGGAAGGCGTGGGCGACGGGGTGATCGGCGTGATCTGTTCGGATCACCAGCCCCACGAGCGCGACGCCAAGACCGCGCCCTTCGAGGCCACCGAGCCCGGGATCTCGGCCCTCGAGACCCTCCTGCCCTTGACGCTCGCGCTGGTCGGCGACGAGCTGATGACGCTCCCCCAGGCCATCGCCGCGCTGTCTCTTCGGCCCGCCCGGATCCTCGGGATCGAGGCGGGCAGCCTCGCCCCGGGGATGCCGGCCGATGTGTGCGTCTTCGATCCGCAAGCCGATTGGACCTTGACCAAAGACGCCCTGGCGAGCGCGGGCAAGAACACCCCGTTCCTGGGCTGGCAACTGCGCGGCAGGGTGACCCACACCTTCGTCTCGGGCCGACTGGTGTTTGACGACGGCGCGGCGACCCGGTGAGCCCGCCCGCGACGCGTGGGACCGTCTTCGTCGAGGACGCCCTGGTCCTTGCCCACGACCCCCATCCCGGCGAGCAGCGCGTGCTGCGGTTCCGCGCCCCCGAGATCGCCGCCCGCGCCCGGCCGGGCAGCTTCGTACATATCCAGTGTGACGCGACGCTCCCCATGCGTCGGCCCATGTCCATCATGCACGCCGACGCGCGCGCCGGGACGCTCGACATCCTGTACAAGGTCCACGGCCTCGGCACCCGATTGCTGGCCGCGCAGGCAAGCGGCCGGCGCGTGAACCTCATGGGGCCGATCGGTGTGCCGTTCCGCCTAACCGGCTACCGGCCGAGACCGCTCCTCATCGGCGGGGGCGTCGGGATCCCGCCGATGGTGTTCCTCGCCCTGCACCTGCGGCGTACCGCCAAGGGCGCCTCGCCCTTGGTCCTCATGGGCTCCGAGGTGCCGTTCCCGTTCCGGCCCCGGCCCTCGCAGATCCTGGTGCCCGGGGTGCCGGCGCCGGTCATCGCCGCCATGCCGCTCATGGAGGACCATGGGATCGCGAGTCGGCTGGCGAGCCTGCGCGACTTTCCGGGCTGCTTCGAGGGCTATGTCACCGATCTGGCCCGCGGCTGGCTAGATCACCAGGGGCTCGATCACCAGGGTAGCGCCGTGCGCGCCGAGGTCGAGGTGTTCGCCTGCGGTCCCACGCCCATGTTGAAGGCCGTGATCGCGCTGTGCCGCGAATACCGTATCCCCGGTCAGATCTCGGTCGAGGAGTTCATGGCCTGCGCGCTCGGCGGCTGCGCCGGCTGCACCGTGCGCGTAGAGACCGACGCGGGGCCGGCCATGAAACGGGTGTGCGTGGATGGGCCGGTGTTCGATGCGGAGCGCGTAGGTCTATGATACGACCCGAATAGATCCCATCGTGAACACCTGCTTTCGCTATTGCATCTCGGGGCGGGTCCAGGGCGTCTACTTCCGCGCCACGACCCGCGAGCGGGCCCTGGCCCTCGGCCTCACCGGCTGGGTACGGAACAC
>JBQTJM010000081.1:0-4828 GCA_052387115.1 Gammaproteobacteria bacterium
AGCGTTCGGCAAGGCAGTGGTCCGCGCCAAGATCCTGGCCCAGACACAGGTGCAGCAGGCCTATGCCAAGAACTATCTCGCCGAGACGCTCGGGGAGAGCCATCGCATCCTGGCCGAGATGCTCGAGCGTCTGGAGCAGGTCGGGACACTCGAGGAGCTGCGCGGCGTTGAGGGAACGGCATCGCGGGCCTACTTCGACTTGTTCCGCCGCTGGAACCGGTCCGAGATCTCCTTCGACGGGCGCTCCAAGCGGGGCGCGCTCGACCCGATCAATGCGGTGGGAGCGCCGGTTCAGGACGCCCCCCCTTGCGCCGGTCGAGACGCCCCCTCTCCTGGCATTGACTCGTTCGGTTTTCCACGAGCTGCGGCTGGGTCTGGGCGGCAGGAAGGTCGAGCACCAGCTCGGGTGAGTGCCAGGCGGAACGCCCGAGCGTGAACGGTCGCCCAGGACTTGTCCGAGCGCCCGAGTCTCGAGCGCCAAAAAGCTCCGGAAAGCTGCATCGTCCAGAACAGTCCTGAGAGCCCGGTGGTGCGGCCCGGGGGTCCCGGGGGTAACGCGGCGACGGAGTCGGCGCGAGGGGGCGCGAGCCCCCTGGTGCGGGGGACCGGGGGCCGGGCCCCGGAGCCGGGAGTGGGTTGAAGCCTCATAAGTCCCGAGTCGCACCGGATGGCCCGGCCCGGGGGTCCCCCCGGTCGGTGCTGAGCCGACTCGGGACTGATGAGGCCCAGCTCAGCGACGTCGAGCGCGGGTCGGGCGGGACTCACGATGCCGCCGGGCCCGGGTGCGCGGCAAGGGGCCCGGACCGCGCTCGCGAGCCATGCGGTAGCTTGGAGCGTCAGGCGGGAAGGCGATGATGTGAGCGCCTTCCAGGAGGCGGTCCAGCGCGGTGGCGACTAGCGCGGGGGTCCCGAGCACGGTGGCCCAGTCATTGACGCCGAGGTTGCTGGCCAAAACCGTGGAACCGTGACGATGGCGCTGATGAACGAGCTCGTAGAACACGCCGGCAAAGCAGCGCTCGACCACAACGGGGTTGGCGGGATGGTTGCCGACCTCGTCGAGGATCAACAGGGTCGGCCGGCAGTACTCCTCCAGGACCTCCTCGAAAGTCTCGTCGGCGATGGAGGCCAGGAGATGTTTGAGCATGTCGTAGGCGCGGACGTAGCGGACGCGGTAACCGGCCGCGCAGGCCCGGGCGCCAAGGCCGATCGAGAGGTGGCTCTTGCCGACGCCGGAGGGACCGAGGAAAAAGACCGCCTCGCAGCTGTCGAGGAAGCCGAGCTCGGCCAGATCGAGAATGGTCTTGCGGTCGACGGACGGCTGCGCCTTGAAGTCGTAGTCCTCGATGCGGCAGATCTCGGGGAAGTGGGCTTCCTGGATGCGCCGGTTAGTGGCGGTCTCGTTCCGGGCGAGCACCTCGTTTTCGATCACCCGCGCCAGGAATCCCAGGTGGCCGAGCTTGAGCTGCGCGGCTTCGCGCAGGAGAGCATCGAGGTTGCTGGCGGCGTGACGGATCTGGAGGCGTTTCAGGTTGGCGAGCAATCGATCGCGATCATCAGAAGCCATCGTCGGAGTCCTTGCTCTTTTTCGCCCGAGCGATTCTGTCCTTCACCAGCCGCTCGTAGTGATGGAGGGGCCGTTGACTGTGGCCGGCCGCCTTCAGGTACTCAGCGACATGCTGCGGGACAGGCTCGGAAGGAAAGCGCGAAGGCCGCGGCCGCCCCGGGCGCTTGCCGCGCACGATGCGTGCTACGGACGTATGGCCGAAGGCGCCGTAGCGGGTGGCATGGCGTAGGGCCTCCAGGACGCGTGGCACGCCCACCTGGTCGGCCAGCTTCAGGATCTCGGAGATGTGGTGGCCAGCCGCGCCGCCGTGTGCCTTGACGAGTCCGTCGGTGAAGGTCTGGGCGACCTCGCCCAACCGCAGGAACTGCTCCTGGAGCACGTGGCGGCTCGTGCTGTGCTGTCGGAACTCAGCCTCGTGCTCGGGGAGGACGTAGCGCTTGTGGCGCGTGTCGCGAACCCGGTGGCTCGCGATGATCTCGCCATCGAGGATGATCTCACCATCGATGATGATCTCGCCGACCAGATAGATGTCGAGGATCCCGTCGAGCACAAGCGCCTTGACCGAGCGCCCCACGAACGAGGGGGAGACGCTATAGCGATTTGTGTCCCATGCGACGCAAAAGTCGGGGCCCACGAGCCGGTCATCCACCTGGGCCGCCACGAACGGACGGGGAGGGAGGCGGGTGAGATACGGCCGCTCCTGGTCCATGCGATCGACGGGCCGCTCCTGCGTGGTGCCGTGCTTGCGCACCCGCGCCAGGTCGCGCAGCCAGGCCTGAGCCTTGCGGTTGAGATCCGCCAGGTTGTGGAACATGCTCCCCTTGAGCAGGTCGGCGTACACGTACTTGAACGGGTTCTCCACTTTCCCTTTTCCTTCTTTGTAGCCCGGAGCAAGTGGGACGGCCTTGAAGCCGTAGTGGTGCACCAGGGCCGTAAACAGCGGATGGAAGATGACGCGGTCCGCGTAGCTCTCGAGGACGACCTGCTTCATCCGGTCGTACAGGATCTCGTGCGGGACCCCGCCGGCGTCTTCGAACGCGAGCACGTGGCTGTGGCAGACCGAGTGGGCGTCGGCGGTCAGGGTGAACCGGATGTACTGCCAGCGGCTGTAGCCGAAGACCATCGAGAAGCAGATGACCGGCGTTGCCGCGCCGCCGAGATCGACGGTGTACGGGGAGAGATCGACCTGACCCTGGACCCCCTTGTCGGTCTCGAACCGCAGGTGCGGCCGGCGGCGTGATCGGCGGCGGATCGAGCGGGTGTACTCCTTCAGAACGCTGTAGCCGCCCTGGTATCCGAGTGCCCGGATCTCGCGCAGGATCCGCACCGCCGTCAGGTCCTGCTTGATCACGAGCTCGCGGATGACGGGCTTGAAGGCGTCGAGCTTCGAAGAGCGCGGCTTTCGCTTCTTGACTCCCCGCCGGACCCGGCGGACCGTCTTGACATCGATCTTCAGCTGCCGGGCAATCGCCTTGTTCGGGTGACCCTGGGCGAGCAGGCTCCGGATCTCGTCGTCGCGGTGGGCGCGGGAGTCCCGCCTCATTCGCCGCGCGGTCTTACGGAACCAAGTGCCTCCACCAGGCGGGAGAGCGACGACGTCGTCGAGTCCAGGTCGCGCGCCAGGATCGTCAGGTCCTCCTCCGCCGGGCTCGGACGCAATACCTGTAGCGTCCGCGGCGCAACGCCCTGCAGGATCCGCAGGTGCCGCTGCAGCCTCTGCCCTCGTGGTGTCAGGCGCGGATCCGACGGCTCCTCCGGATCTCCGGCCCGTGCGTTGGCCAGGGCCTCGCGGGGATGTGAGAGCAGAAACTCCCGGATCGACGGATTGGCCGTACGCCACAACCTCACCAGCAGCTCCGTCTCCTGGCTCCCCAGACGCTCGTGCGTCACCACCGTCGCCAGCTCGAGCTGGTTGCCCGCGGGCAACGCGAGCAATCGCCTGGCCGCCCCCGGCGGCAGAATCCCCTCCCGGATTTGTTCCATCAGCTCCGGATGCAGCCGCTCGATCAGGCCGATCCGCCGCGAGACCCAGCTCTTGTGCCGGCCGAGCAGCTGCCCGATCCCGGTCTGCGTCATCCCCGAGCCCACCATCTCGCGCAGCACCAGCGCTTCCTCGATCACCGTCATCGAGTGCGTCGCCCGGTTCAGCGCCAGCATCGCCGCCCACTGCCCCGCCTCGTCGACCTCCATCGACGCCACGCGGAGCCTGGTCCATCCCATCTCCTGTGCTGCCCGATGGCGCTTGAAGCCGTCTATCAGCTCCAGCAGGTCCCGCTTCACCACCACCAGCGCCGTCAACTGCCCGTGCGTCGTCAGGCTCGCCTTCATCTGCTCGACCTGTCGTGGCGCCGGGCACCTCACCCGTCCATAGCTCGTCCCGAGCTCCGACAGCGCGAGCAGCTCTCCCTGTATCGCCTGCACGTCTCGTCTCCCGTCCCATCTATCTCGTCCCGACTGCCGACGTCGCGGTTTGCCCTGGCCATGCATGTGCTGCCGCGCCGACGCCTACCGGGCGCGTGTCCAGGGAGACGAGGACCCCGCCGACACAAAGAGCTACGCCGAGGGAGCGGTCGCGGGCGCACGCACCCGCACTGCCGACCGCAGAAATCGCAGGTTGCTGGACTCGAGGGCAGCGTTGGCGGGTGTTCTCGGCGCTCATTGGCAATCTCACCGCCACCAACAATGGTGACGCACGCCGAGTCTCGCTTCGTCCCGCTCCTCAAGTCACCCTGATGCGTCACATTTTCCAGCCGGGCTCGATACCGCTCCACACGCACCTTGTGGTTCAACCTGCCGACCTCCGTCGTCTGATACCGCCTCCCGGCCGCGCGCTGCTTCTCGGCTCGAGCCACTCGGGCACACCGGGGGCAGTACCGGTTGCCGCGGTCGCAGCGCCGGCAGATGAGTACCTGACACCCACACCGCTTGCAGCTGAAGGTCCGGCAGTCTCCCAGCGCCACCCGCAGGCGCCCACGAAGGGCTTTACAGGAGCGCGCCGACCGGCGATGCTCTATGCGGGCGCATCGACCATGTCACTCGCGCTCACCCAGGGGGTCCGGGTTGCAGCCTCGGGCCCCCACCTTCGCAGGCACGGCCGAGGCTATCTCACGATCTCGGCAGGCTCGCAACGCCTCCTACCAACTCTGCAGGCGGACTCCGACTCGATGGTGTCGTGTCTGACGTGCGAGAATGCGGGTGCGAGGGTCAGGAGCGGCGCTTCGGACCGCCGCTACGAGGGGGGCGACTCAGACCGGCGGCGCCAGG
>JBQTJM010000082.1:0-2477 GCA_052387115.1 Gammaproteobacteria bacterium
CCCGCCGACCTGTGCGGCGAATCGTCCGATCCATAAGCTGGCACAATCCACGCTAGAGGCACCAGTTAGAGCGACATGCGCGTCAATGTACCGCCACCCATGGTTGATCTCATCCCAATACGACGCAATTGACAGTTGCCCGGTGTGCGGACAACTCTCGAAGAGCCTCCCGATCGGACGCGCAAGGCGCAACCCGTGACCGCCGATGTGCGCCCCCGATACACAAGCAGGCGGACGACCGCCGCCCAAGCGCAGCGCTAGGCGAACGCTAGCGCATCCAGGACCCCGACCATGCGCTCCAAACGATATCCCCTTGGTCTATATCCCCTTGTTCTGATGCCGTACTGGGCCCTGGCTATCGCGATGGGCATGGCCAGCCAGGCCGCCTCCGCGGCACGCTGCGACGTCGATGCCGACGGCGACATCGACCGCATCGATATCGTGTCGATCCGCCAGGCGCTCGGAACGCCCGCGAGTGGGGGAAACGATCCGCGCGATGCCGATGGCAACGGCCGTATCCTGCGCAACGACGAGCTCCTCTGTGCGCGCCGTTGCACGCTGCCGCTCTGCGATGTCGTATCTCCCCCCGACGCTCCCGCGGTCCCCCCCAATATGCCCCCCCTGGCCAGGCGCCAGGCTGCCCGAATGGCCGAGAACACAGCGGGCCGCATCAACCTGATCGCGAACGACCGCGATCCCGATGGCCGCTTGGTAGCCAAGAGCGTCAAGATCGTCGCGCGGCCCAGGCATGGCCGGGTGAGGAACCACAAGAATGGGACCGTGACCTATACCCCGGCTTCCGGGTTCACGGGACGGGATCGGTTTCGATACCGCGTCCGAGACGATGATGAGGCGCCGTCACGAGCCGCCCGGGTCAGGCTGATCGTGCAGCGGGGGAACCACCCCCCACTGGCCGATGCCGGTTCAGATACGAACACGGCGACGGGTCTCCCGGTGACGCTGAATGGGTCCGGTTCCTCCGATCCGGATGGCGATGCCCTGGCCTTCCTGTGGCGCTTCCTGTCGGTGCCGCCGCCGAGCACCGTCACCGACGCCGTGCTCGCGAACGGCAATACCGCCGCCCCGCGCTTCACGCCCGACGTCGATGGCCCCTATGAGCTGGCGCTCGAGGTCTCCGATGGCGCGATGTCGGATGTCGATACCGTCATCGTCACGGCGCGCGCCGCTAACGTGCCGCCCAATGCCAACGCCGGCCCGGACACGAGTGCGGTCGCGGGTCAGGTTGTCAATTTGGACGGCCGGGGCAGCACGGATCCCGACAATGGCCCGGCTCCGCTAGGCTTCCGTTGGTCTTTCGCAGCACTTCCGCCCGGTAGCCTCCTGTCCGACATCGACATCGCCGGCGCGACCACCGCGCTCGCCTCCTTTACGCCCGATTTCGCAGGCGACTACCGCATTTCACTCGATGTCAACGACGGCGCCGACACGGGCCGAGACGAGGTGCTGATCAGCGCGGCCTTGCCCAACGTGGCGCCCAACGCCGATGCCGGCGCCGATCTCGTGGTGCAGCTCGGCGCTGGCGCCACGCTGAATGGCGTGGCGAGCAACGATCCGGACAATGGTCCCACCCCCTTGAGCTTCCAGTGGGCCTTCGTGAGCGTGCCCGTGGGCAGCGTGCTAACCGACGCCGATCTCTCGGGCGCGACCACAGCGGCCCCGAGCTTCACGCCCGACATAGCCGGGTTCTACGTGCTGAGGATCGAGGTCTCGGACGGCGATCTCACGGACACCGACCAGGTGATGGTCAAGGCGAACGTCGCGCCGGTGGCCGTGGACGATCCGCGTACGCTCGTCGAGAACACCAGCTTGACCGATCCGGCACCCGGCGTTCTAAGCAACGATACGGATGGCAACAACGACGTCCTGACGGCGGTCCTGGACAGCGGCCCCAGCGATGGCACGCTGAACCTCAACGCGGACGGTTCCTTCACCTATACCCCCGACGCCGACTTCGAAGGCACGGACGGCTTCACCTATCACGCCAACGACGGCAGCGCCGACTCGAATCTCGCCACCGTGACGATCACGGTCACGCACGCCAACGAGCCGCCGGTGGCCGTGGACGACGCCTATACGACCGACGAGGACACGCCGTTGGTCGTGGCGGTCGTACCCGGGGTCCTCGGGAATGACAGCGATTTCGAGAGCGACCCCCTGACCGCGATAGTCGACACGGTCCCGGCCAACGGCACGCTCACCTTGAATCCGGACGGCTCGTTGACCTACACGCCCAACGCCGATTTTAACGGAACCGATAGCTTCACCTACCACGCGAACGACGGCAGCAGCGATTCCAACCTCGCGACGGTGACCCTCACGATCGACCCCGTGAACGACGCACCGGCCTTCACCGCCGGCCCGAACCAGACGGTGCTGGAAGGCGCCGGGGCGCAAACCGTGGATCCCTGGGCCACGGGGATCTCGCCGGGACCCGCGAACGAATCGAGCCAGACCGT
>JBQTJM010000083.1:0-15561 GCA_052387115.1 Gammaproteobacteria bacterium
AGGATCGGGTGATCAAGCTGCCGCTGTATGCCCGCTATGGCGTGGCTCACGCCTGGCTGGTAGACCCGCTCGGACGTACGCTAGAAGCCTTCGAGCTGAGGGACGGCGTGTGGGCCCTGATTGCGACGCACCAAGACGACGCCCTGGTGCGTGTTCCGCCCTTCGATGCGATTGAGCTCCCGCTGAGTGATTTATGGGCGTAGCGTTCCCTTCCGTTACCGAGGAGTTGCTTCAGGAAGTCGTGCGGCGGATCGTGTCGGTAAGCTCGCCGAACAAGATCGTCTTGTTCGGTTCGTGGGCACGCGGGCAGGCCCGGCCCGACAGCGACCTGGATCTCCTGATCATCGAAGCGTCAGCCTTACCACGCCATCGCCGGGCTAGGCGCCACCGCATGGCTTTATTAGGCCTTTTCCCTGCCAAGGACATCGTCGTCTGGACGCCGGACGAGGTAGCGCAATGGCAACACGTCTCGAATGCCTTCATTACGACGATCCTGGCGGAAGGGAGGATCCTCTATGAGCGATCAGATCGACCTAGCGCGTGGCTGGCTGCTCAAGGCCCATAGTGACCTTCTAGCCGCGCGGCGCATACTGGCCGGCGATGGTTCCTACGATACCGCCTGTTTCCACACCCAACAGGCGATGGAAAAGACCTTCAAGGGGCTCTTGGCCCATCTCGGGCAGCCCATCCCGAGGACGCACGACCTCGAAGAGCTGGCGGTCTTGTGCCGGCAGATCGAGTCGCTTCCGGAACTACCCTTGGACGATCTCGCCGACGCAACTGATTACGCGGTGCTGGTCCGCTACGACATCGAGATCTGGCCTTCGCAGGAAGAGGCTCGCGAGGCGCTGGTGCTGGCCGAACAGGTGTCGGCTCTGATCCGGAGCCACCTGCCTCGGGAGGTCCATCCCTGACCGATGACGGATTGATGCAGCTCGCGTCGGGACGGTCGCGCGTCGATCGGCAGCGGATGGCTGGACTGGGTGTGCTCGTTCATAATGGTGCGGTGACCGTCCGATCGTCGGATAGATAACGCACTTTGAGCGTGATGCACACCACGAGCGGAAAGCTCCTGCTGTTGGTCGACGGGTCGTCCTTTCTGTACCGGGCCTTCCATGCCCTGCCGCCGCTCTCGACCTCGGGCGGGGAGCCGACCGGGGCCGTGCACGGGGTGGCCGCGATGCTCAAGCGACTCATCAAGGACCATGCACCGGCCTACCTGGCCGTGGTCTTCGACGCCAAGGGCAAGACCTTCCGCGACGACCTCTACCCCCAATACAAGGCCCACCGCCCCGCCATGCCGGACGATCTGCGCGCGCAGATCGAGCCTCTGCACGCCCTGGTGCGGGCCATGGGGCTGCCGGTTTTGTCGATCGAAGGAGTCGAGGCCGACGACGTGATCGCCACCCTGGCCACAGAGGCGAGCGCGGCCGGGATCGCGACGCTCATCGCGAGCGGCGACAAGGACCTCGCCCAGCTCGTAGACGAACGCGTCCGGATCGCCAACGACAACACGATCCTCGATGCGGCCGGGGTCAAGGACAAGTTCGGCGTGCCGCCGGCACTCATCGTCGATTACCTGACACTCATCGGGGACTCGACCGACAACGTCCCGGGTGTGCCCAAGGTGGGACCGAAGACCGCCGCGACCTGGCTCGAACGGTACGGTTCCCTGGACGGGATCATCAAGCATGCCGCCGAGATCCCGGGCAAGATCGGCGAGAATCTGCGCGCCGCCCTCCCCGATCTGCCCCTCTGCAAGCGCCTCGTGACCGTATTGCGGGAGGTGCCGTTGGAGGTCGGGCCAGAGGACCTCACGCCGGCCACCCCGGACCACGCGGCCTTGAAGGCGCTCTATACCCGGCTCGAATTCAAGACGTGGCTCGACGAGCTGCTCGCTGCGGCACCCCAGGCGACCGTGCCCGAGGGCGCGACACCCCGCTATGAGACGGTGTTGACGCGGGCGCAGCTCGATGCGTGGATCGAGCGCCTGGCGCGGGCCGATCTCATCGCGATCGATACCGAGACCACGAGCCTGGCCTATATGCAGGCCCGCATCGTCGGGGTGTCCTTCGCCGTCGAGAAGGGGCATGCCGCCTATGTGCCGTTCGGGCACGACTATGACGGTGCCCCGACCCAGCTCTCCGCGGAGGCGGTGCTCGGCGCCCTGCGCCCGATCCTCGAAGACCCGGCGCGGGGGAAGCTCGGCCACAACCTCAAGTACGATATGAGCGTGTTCGCCAACCACGGGATCGCGCTCTCGGGGATCCGCCACGACTCGATGCTCGAGTCCTATGTCCTCGACAGCACCGCGACCCGCCATGACCTCGATTCTCTGGCCCTCAAGTACCTCGGCGTGCGCACCATCCATTACGAGGACGTGGCGGGCAAGGGTACCCAGCAGGTTACGTTCAACCACGTCCCGCTAGAACGGGCCGGGCCCTATGCGGCCGAGGACGCGGAGGTGGCCTTGAGGCTCCACGAGGCATTCCGGCCGAGGCTTTGCGCCGAGCCGGGGCTCACGCAGTTGTACGAGGACATCGAGGTGCCGCTCATCCCGGTCTTGTCGCGCATCGAGCGCAACGGCGTTTGCATCGACACGGGGATGCTGCGCGAGCAGAGCCATGAGCTCGGCCGCCGGCTGTACGCGGTCGAAGAGGAGGCCCATGCCGTGGCGGGTACGGTCTTCAACCTGGATTCCCCGAAGCAGATCCAGGAGATCCTGTTCCAGCGGCTCGGCCTGCCGGTGACCGAGCGCACCCCCAAGGGCCAACCGTCCACGGGCGAATCGGTGTTGCAGGAGCTGGCGCTCGACTATCCCCTGCCGCGCCTGATCCTGGAGCATCGCGGCCTCGCCAAGCTCCGATCGACCTACACCGAGAAGCTCCCGCAACAGGTCGATCCCGACACCGGGCGCGTGCACACGAGCTATCACCAGGCCGTGGCGGCCACCGGGCGCCTGTCCTCGGCGGACCCCAACCTCCAGAACATCCCGGTCCGGACCGAGGAGGGCCGCCGCATCCGACGGGCCTTCGTCGCCCCCCCCGGCTATCGACTGATCGCCGCCGACTATTCCCAGATCGAGCTCCGGATCATGGCCCACCTCTCTGCCGACCCGCTCCTCGCCGCGGCCTTCGCGGAGGGGCTGGATATCCATCGCGCCACCGCGGCCGAGGTCTTCGGCGTCGCCCCCGAAGCGGTCGGCGCCGAGCACCGGCGCGCCGCCAAGGCCATCAACTTCGGCCTCTTGTACGGGATGTCGGCCTTCGGTCTCGCCCGCCAGCTCGGGATCGAGCGCGGCGCGGCCCAGGAATATGTGAATCGCTACTTCGCGCGTTATGCGGGTGTGCGCGCCTTCATGGACCATATCCGCTTACAGGCGCGCCGGCAAGGCTATGTGGAAACCGTGTTCCACCGCCGCCTGCACCTGCCCGAGATCAACTCCCGGAACGCGCCGCGCCGCCAGTACGCCGAGCGCACGGCCATCAATGCGCCCATGCAGGGCACGGCCGCGGACCTCATCAAGCTCGCCATGATCCGCGTCGACCGCTGGATCGCGGATACGGGCATCGACGCCAAGGTGATCCTGCAGGTCCATGACGAGCTGGTCCTCGAGGTGGCCGAGGACGCGGTGGAGGTGGCCTGCCGGGGACTCAAAGAGATGATGGAGACCGCGGCGCAATTGACCGTGCCGCTCGCGGTCGATGTCGGTGCCGGTACCAACTGGGACGAGGCGCATTGAGTATGCTCGAAACCTTGACGAAGGAATGGTGGAGCGAGTACCTCGGCGGGTCGTTTGAGCTGATGGACGACGGGGGCGGGACCATGGCCATGGTGCTCGCCGAGGTCACGAGCCTCGGCACCGGCGCAGGCGACCGGCGCGACCCGTATTCCCTGGTTTTTCGCGGCCCCCTATCTCCCATCCTCCCGCAGCGGATCTATCAAATCCGACACGACCGCATGGGCGATCTCGACCTGTTCCTGGTGCCGATCGGCCCGGATGGGGAGGGGATGCGTTATGAGGCGATATTCACCTGATGCCGGTCGTCTTCCGTCACAAGGGTTTCCGGTTTTTCTTCTATTCCAATGAAGGGCAAACGCTTGAACCGATACACATCCACGTCCGGCACGGCGCGGCGGAAGCGAAGCTCTGGCTCCATCCGGTTGTGCGCGTTGCCGGAAGCTACGGGATGAACGCCCCGACACTGAGGGAGCTTGCTGCGGTAATCGAACAGAACCGTTGATCGAGGAGGCCTGGCATGAGCGCTTTGGCAAAGACCCTGCGTTTTGATGAATCATCCCTTTGGGTGGATCTGACCGACGGGCGTACACTGGGCGTACCGTTGGCATGGTTCCCGAGGCTATTGCACGCCACCGGCGAGCAGCTTGCCCGCTACGAGCTTAGCGGTGGCGGCGCGGGCATCCATTGGGAGGATCTGGACGAGGATATCTCAGTGGAGGGCCTGTTGGCTGGAAGAGGTGATCTCACGACGCACCGCCGTGTCGCGGCCTGATCACTGCCCGGTGTAGCGCTGGCAAACCGCCTTCCTCTGGGATAGCACCTATGACACCGGAAAGGCAGAGCTCCGTATCGTACACATCGGGTGAGGCGATCGACCGCCTGGTGGCGGGAATCGTCGAGGACGTGCACCCGCTGCGGATCCTGCTATTCGGATCGGCGATTCGGGGTGAGCTGGCTGCGGGGAGCGATATCGATCTCCTGGTAGTGATGCCGGATGGCACGCATCGCCGGCGGACCGCGCAGCACTTGTACCGGCGAATGCGCGGCATCGGGATACCGTTCGATATCGTGGTCGCAACCGCCCGCGATCTCGATAGGCATAAGGACAACATCGGCCTGATCTATCGATCGATATTGCTCGAAGGGCGGGAGGTCTATGCAGCCTGACGATGTGGCTCCCGGAAGTCCTGAAGATTGGCTGAGGCTGGCAAACGACATGACAACCACTACGCAATCCGCTACACTTGGCCAAGCTTAGCCAACAAACAAGCCGGGTTCTCCCTATGCAAGTCAACATGTTCGAAGCCAAGAATCGCCTGTCCAGCCTGATCGTCGCTGCCGAGCAAGGCGAGGAAGTCGTGATCGCTCGCAATGGCATACCCGTGGCGAAGATCGTCAAGTACGACGCTCCCCGAATAAAGCCGCCCGGTGCCTGGCGGGGCAAGGTGGCCTATTCGACCGATTGGAACTCGGCCCAAACCAATATGGAAGTCGAACGCCTGTTCCGTCAGGATAGCGATGATGCGGCTTCTGCTTGACACCTGTATCATCTACGACTGGTTGATGGGGACAATCACTGACGAGCAAACGATCGATCGGATCGTCACCCAAGGCGCCCTCGTCAGCCCGGTGTCCGTGTGGGAAATGGCGATCAAGCACGGCCTGGGCAAGATGCACCTGCCGTCCCCGCAAATTGCCGCCGACATCGAAGCCCAGGGCTTCCAATGGTTGAATATCAACCCTTACCATGCCCAGGCCATTCTGAAACTGGCCGGCCATCACAAGGACCCGTTCGACCGTATGCTCATCGCCCAGGCCAACCATGAAAGCCTGTCCATCGCCACCTATGACGGGATTTTCCAACGCTATCTCGCCGATACGCTGATCGTTCGTCGCTGAGGGTCGTCTCGGCGGGTTACGCCGCAAAGAGCGCGGCGAACCCACCCTACATTTACTAGGAGAAGCCCGTGTCCGTAGCGCAAGAACCACTCATCTCGAAAACCCCGGCCTGGCAGGCGCTTCGAGCGCATCAGGCGCACATGGCGGGCGTGCCTATGCGCGCGCTGTTCGACGAGGACCCGCGGCGTGCTGCGCGGTTTTCGCTGGAGGACGCGGGTCTGTTGCTCGATTACTCCAAGAACCGGATCGTCGCGGAGACCGTGCGACTGCTGCACGATTTGGCGCACACGGCGCGGTTGGAGCACGCGATGGGGCGCATGTTCGCGGGCGAACGCATCAATACCACCGAAGGGCGGGCCGTGTTGCACACCGCCCTGCGCAATCGCGGGCCGGAGGCCGTCGTCGTGGACGGCGAGGATGTGATGCCCTCGGTGCGCACGGTGCTCGCGCGCATGCGTGATTTCAGCGAGGCGGTGCGAGGCGGCGAGTACCGCGGCATGAGCGGGGCGCCCTTCACCGACATCGTCAACATCGGGATCGGCGGATCGCACCTCGGACCGCTCATGGTGACTCGTGCCCTGCGGCCGTATCAAAAGCGCGGTATGCGCGTCCACTTCGTCTCCAACGTCGATCCGACGGACATCGCCGAGACCCTGGCCGTGGTCCCACCCCACACCACGCTGTTCGTGATCGCCTCGAAGACCTTCACCACGCAGGAGACCCTGCACAACGCCGAGGCCGCGCGGCGCTGGTTCATCGCGCACACGGGAGATGCGGCGGCGATCGGCCGCCATTTCGTCGCGGTGTCCACGAACCTGACGGCGACTCAGGCATTCGGGATCGACGGAAAGCACGTCTTCGAGCTCTGGGACTGGGTGGGGGGACGCTACTCGCTGTGGTCGGCCATCGGGCTGCCCATCGCGCTCTCTCTCGGCATGGAGGTCTTCGAGCGACTCCTCGACGGCGCGTATCGCATGGACCGCCACTTCCACAACGCGCCGTTCGAGGCCAATCTCCCGGTCGTGCTCGGGCTCTTGAGCCTCTGGTATACGGACTTCTTCGGCGCCCAGAGTCGCGCGGTGATGCCCTACGATCAGCACCTCGAGTACCTGCCGGCCTATCTTCAACAGCTCGAGATGGAGAGCAACGGCAAGGGCGTCACGCTGGCCGGAGCGGCGCTCGACTACCCGAGCGCGCCGGTCGTGTGGGGCGCGCCCGGCACCAACGGGCAGCATGCCTTCTTTCAACTGCTCCATCAGGGCACTTCACTCATCCCCGTCGATTTTTTGATGGCCTTGCACGGTCACTATCCCCCTGAGGAGCAGCACGAGCTTCTGGTGGCGCATTGCATCGCCCAATCGCAGGCCTTGATGCGCGGCAGGAGCGCCGCCGAGATCACGGCCGAGATGGGCGCCCGTGGCGTCCCGGAGGCCGAGGTCGAGCGGCTCGTGCCGCACCGCGTCTGTCCCGGCAACCGGCCCAGCAACACCCTCTGCTACGAGCGCCTGACGCCGGAGACCCTCGGCGCCCTCATTGCCCTCTATGAGCACAAGACCCTCACCGAAGGCGTGATCCTCGGCATCGACTCCTTCGATCAATGGGGTGTCGAGCTCGGCAAGACGCTGGCGGGCCAGGTGGCGGCGGGTCTCCGCGGGCAGATACCGTCCCCGGAGCAAGACGGCTCGACCTTGGCGCTCATCGAGCGCTATCGGCGTCGGGCCGGAGCCCCCCGCTTCCCTCCCCCTTGCGAAGGGGGAGGTTAGGAGGGGGTCGAAGCGCCTGGGCTCAAGACGGCGCTCATCTCAGGCACTGACGCCCCCTTTTACCCCCTCTAAATCTCCCCCTTCTGAAGGGGGAGAGACTTTGAACGCGTAAGGCGGACAGGGCGGAAGCCGCTTTTTGGCGTTCCGCCGTATACGTCCGGCCTACGGCGTTTTCTGGCGGATGGTTTGATCGATCTGGTCCGCCAAGATCGCCGCTCCCCGCTCCGTGAGTTTCTTCAAATGGCCCTTGACCTCGACCACAAAGTCGCCCACCAACCGCCGGGTCCTGGCGTTCACCAAACGGACCTTCAAGTAAGCGAATAGGAAACTCGGCTTGTGAACCCGTCCGACTGCGATCCAGTCGACCCCAAACCGTTCACCCAACTGTGCCGCGACCTCGGTGTGATCGAAAAGATAACCGAAGGACACGTTCGCCTGCGCCTGAGCGGCCGGGTCGATGGCAACGGATTCATAGCCACCCTTTTTCACCAGCGCCTCCCGCAACAACGGCGCGACGTTGGCGGTCCGCGCCAGCTCTTCCGGCGTGCCGGGCAGCAAGGTCAAATCATTCAATTCGAAATCCAATACCGCGATGCGCGTACCCGCGAATGCCGGAGAGCCGAGCAGGACGCATGAGCCGAGAACGATACCGGCCAGGAAGCTCCTAGCCAAAGACATTTGAAATTTGTCGTCCATCTATTTGTCCCTGGAAGGGGGAAGCACAGAATGGGGGGTTGCGCCTTTCCGAACCGAAACTCCCTCCCCTGCCCGCGCTTTTTGCGGACGGGGGAGGGCGGGGTGGGGGTCAGGCCTTCCAGGCGCTGACCAAGCCTCGTCTCCGCGGACGCGCCTCTGGCCCCCACCCTGACCCTCCCCCGCTACGCAGGGGAGGGGATCCCCTGGCGGTGGAACCGTAAGCCCCCCTGCCCTTTTCGAGCCGCGCCCGGTCTATCCTATTCCACATGTGTGGACGCTACGCGCTGTACGCCGATCCCGAGACGCTCGTCGCCCGGTTCGAGCTGCCGTGCACGCCGGACCTTCGGCCCCGCTACAACATCGCCCCCTCCCAGGAGGTACCGGCGATCCGGCGCTCCCGGGAAGGCCGACGTGAGCTGACCCTGCTGCGCTGGGGGCTCGTGCCGCATTGGGCAGAGGCCGAGACGAGCGGCCATTCGATGATCAACGCCCGCGCCGAGACCGTGGCCACCAAGCCCGCGTTCCGCAGCGCATTCCGCTGGCGCCGCTGTCTCCTCCCCGCGGACGGATTCTATGAGTGGAAAAAGGCAGACCGCATCAGGCAACCCTATTTCATCCGTCTCAAGGACGGCCGGCCCCTGGCCTTTGCGGGTCTCTGGGAAGAGTGGCGGGGTCCCGATGGACAGGTCGTCGGATCCTGCGCCATCATCGTGACCGGCGCCAACGCCCTCCTGCAGCCCATCCACGACCGCATGCCGGTGATCCTGGAGCCGCGCGCGTACGGGCAGTGGCTCAGCACGGACTTCACCGAGGCCGAGGGCTTGACTCGACTCCTCGCGCCCTTCCCGCCCGAGGTCATGGAAGCCTATCCGATCGGCACGAGGGTGAACAACCCCAGGAATGAGGGAGCGGCATGCGTGGAACGCGTGTCGCCGTTCCCATCTGCGTATTGATATTCCTC
The DNA here is from genome assembly GCA_052387115.1 of Gammaproteobacteria bacterium. Lineage (GTDB taxonomy): Bacteria > Pseudomonadota > Gammaproteobacteria > JACCXJ01 > JACCXJ01 > JACCXJ01. The sequence continues at coordinate 9,062 of JBQTJM010000083.1, forward strand.
GTTCAACGGCGCACAATCTGAACAACAGAAGTTCAGATTGTGCGATATGATCCCGCGCCACTTGGCTCCGCTCCTCAAGACCGCCGCGGCACAGTACCCCATCGTGTCCGTCACCGGTCCTCGCCAGTCCGGCAAGACGACCCTCGTGCGGGCGACATTCCCCACCTACGATTATGTGTCGCTGGAAGCGCCGGACCATCGTGCTTTCGCGCTGGACGACCCGCGCGGCTTTCTCCGCCAGTTCGACGGACCGGTGATCCTCGACGAGGTCCAGAAAACGCCGGACATGTTTTCTTACCTCCAGGGTGTGGTCGATGAAGAGCAAGAGCGGGGACGGTTCATCCTCACCGGATCGCATAACTTCCTGTTATTGGAGAAGATCTCGCAGAGCCTCGCGGGGCGCTGCGCCATCCACCGCCTGCTCCCGCTGGCGGTGACGGAGATCGCTAGGCGTGCGCCATTAGACCCGGAGGAGATCGGCGTCACCTTCTCCCGCCGACCGCCGACACCGGGAGGACCGTGGGAGGTGATTCATCGCGGCGGGTATCCCCGCCTGCATGAGGGCGGGCTCGATCCGCACGATTGGCTGCGCAACTACTATCAGACCTATCTGGAGCGCGACCTGCGCGAAGTGACCCATGTTGGGGATCTGGAGGCGTTCGCCCGCTTCGTCCGTCTGTGCGCCGGACGGTGCGGGCAACTGCTCAACCTGGTGGCCCTGGCCAACGACTGCGGTATCAGCCATACCACCGCCAAACGCTGGCTCTCGCTCCTGGAGAGCAGTTTCGTCGTCTTTCTACTCAGGCCCCATTTTCAGAACTTCAGCAAGCGGCTGGTGAAGATGCCGAAGCTGTACTTCATCGATACGGGTCTGCTCTGCTATCTGCTCCGTATTCGAGACACAAGGGAGTTGCGCATCCATGGGATGCGCGGTGCGGTGTTCGAGAACTGGGTGATCGGGGAATTGTTGAAGAATTATCACAATCGCGGCCGGGAGCCGGACCTCTATTTCTGGCGCGATTCCCGGGGAAACGAAATCGATCTGGTGCTGGACCTCGGTCAGCGGCTCTTCCCGATCGAGATCAAATCCGGAGAGACCGTCGTCGAGGATTTTTTCAAGGGGCTGGAGCATTGGCGGCGTCTTAGCGGCAAGGCCGAAGCGCCGGGTGCTCTGGTCTATGGGGGCGAGCGTTCATATCACCAGCGCGGCTTCACGGTGTACGCGTGGGATCAGTGGGGGTAGCACCACCCGGGCGGTGAGGACACCGCCGTGGTTCCCGCCCTCGTCGGGCTCGGTGCGAGGGTCGTATCTCGCACGAGCGGAGCCGCGCGCCTACGGGCCGTGGCTCAGCTCGGACCTCACAGACACGGAGGGCTTGACTCAGCTCCTCGCGCCCTTCCCGCCGAAAACATGAAAGCATATCCGGTCGACAGGTGGGTGAACAACCCCCAAAAATGAGGGGGCGGCATGCGTGGAGCGCGTGCACGAATAGGAGTTGCGGCGTTGCATCACGAGCGCCACGATCCCAGCGATCTCGCCCGGCGAGCGTTCGTATCTCCAGCGCGGCTTCACAGTGCACGCGTGGGATTCGGTGGGGTAGCACCGCCCGAAAGACGGCCTCAGGAAATATTTTCTGGACACGCCCTGGAACTCTTGCATTGTCCAAAAGGATATGTATCATCCCCATCGGATCCCGACTCCCCCCGCCGGGCGAGAAGAACCCAGTCGGACGTCGTCACGGATTCCAGTACCTTATATGTAGTCTCGGGCGTCGCTCAATGACGCCGGAGGGGGAGTTGTGGGTCTTGGAGCAGCGCTTATAGTATCGTCAACGGACACGTCTTCAGAAGAAGACCAGAGAGGAGCGCCATGATTAGCCAAACGACGGACGCCGGCAGAACATCAACGCGGCGTAACACCCCCCTCATCGAAACCTGCCTGCGCGTCATCGTCCTCTCCTTCGTTGCTCTCACGCTATTCGCAATCCCGCGGGAAGGGACGGTGCAGCTCCTCGCCACGCGGGTGATCGTGGGCAGCGGCGTAGGGGGTCAGTCGCAGGTGCGGGTGTTCGACGGGCAAGACGTCCTGCCACCCGCGACGCCTTTGCTATCCTTCGCCGCCTTCACTCAGAACGCGGGCGGTGAGGTGAGGGTGGCCGGCTGTGATTTCAACAACGACGGCATCAACGAAATCATCGCCGGCACCGGCTTGGGGACACGGGCGGAGGTGCGTGTTTTCCACGGTGTCACGGGGGCACTCCTGGGCTCTCCCTTCCTGGCCTTCGAGAGTGGCTTCCTCGGTGGAGTCCATCTCGCCTGCGGCGATGTGACGGGTACCGCAGTCCCCGAGATCATCGCGGCCCGGGGGGCGTTGGCCAAGCCGGAGGTGCGTGTATTCGGCTTCGACGGCGTGAGCGCTGTGCAGGTCCGTTCCTTCAACGCCTTCGAGCAGAACTTCTTCGGTGGGGTCCGGCTCGCGGCCTGTGACCTGAACGGGGATAGTAAGACCGAAATCATCGCGGCCCGGGGGCCGCTCGGCCAGCCGCAGATACGGACGTTCGATGGCGCGACGGGCACTCTGCTCGGCTCCTTCCTGGCCTTCAACGCGGGTTTCCGCGGTGGGGTCTATGTCGCCTGCGGCAAGATCTCGGGGGACACGATCCCCGACTTCATCGCGACCCGGGGTGGGTTGGACAGGCCGGAGGTGCGTGTATTCGACGGCACGAACCCTACGCTGGTGCTCCGCTCCTTCGACGCCTTCAACTCGAGCTTCCTCGGTGGGGTCCGGGTCGCGGCCTGTGACCTCAACCAGGATGGTACGAGCGACATCCTCGCGGGTCGCGGACCGGGCGCTCAGCCCGAGGTACGGGCGTTCAATGGCCTGACGGGCGGCGCATTCCCCGCTCCCCTCGGCTCCTTCCCCGCTTTCGGCACGAGCTTCAAAGGCGGCGTGTACGTGGCCTGTTCCCCGAACGCCTCGGGCGGCGGCGGCCCGCCACCGGTAGACACAGCACCGGAGGTTACCAGCACCATTCCGAGCAACGGCGCTACCGGGGTCACCACGGACAGCAATCTCACCATCGCCTTCAATGAAGCCGTCAACGTGGCGGGTGACTGGTTCCAGTTGGTTTGCCCCACGAGCGGCACCCGGAACGTCACCAATGCCAATACAGTCGTCACCGGCGGCCCGACGACCTGGACCATCAATCCCAACGTCGACTTCGCTCCGAACGAGATCTGCACGACCACCATCGTTGCGACGCAGATCACCGACGTGGACACCAGCGATCCGCCCGACACCATGGCGGCCGACTTCACCTTCAGTTTCACGACCGATGCCGCCCCCACGGTCCAGAGCACGGTGCCGACTAACGGGGCGACGGGCGTCGCCGTCGACACCGACGTCACGGTGAACTTCAGCGAGTCCGTTGCGATTCCGGCCACGCCCCCGACATTCGCGCTGGAATGTCCAGCAGGGACGCCGGTTTCCTTCACGGTCACTCCGCCACCGCCGGCGACAGGCAACAGTTTCACGCTGAACCCCGACTCCGATCTCCCGGCGGGAAGCTGCACGGTAAAAGTCACCGCCGCACAAGTGACGGATGTCGACACCAACGATCCGCCGGACTTGATGGTGGCGGACTTCATCTCGACGTTTAGCACGGGTGCCAATAACCCGCCGAGCTTTGTGGTGGGACTGAATCAGACCGTCGCCGAAAACGCCGGCCCGCAGACCGTGAGCCCCTGGGCGACCGCCATCGACGATGGCGATCCGTCGGTCACACAGGCGCTGACCTTCAACGTCACCGGCAACACCTTACCGAGCCTGTTCTCGGCCGGGCCTTCGGTCGATGCGACCGGCGTCTTGACCTATACCCCAGCGACCAACCAGTCGGGCACGGCGAGCATCACCCTCACCCTGTCCGATGACGGCGGCACCCCGGGGACCCCCACTGACGACGCCACCTCGCCCCCGCAGAGCTTCACGATCACCGTGAACGCCGTGAACAACGCGCCGACCTTCGTCGCCGGCCCAAACCAGAGCGTCAACGAAGACGCCGGCTCGCAGACCGTAAGTCCCTGGGCGACCGCTATCGACGATGGCGATCCGGAGTCAACCCAGACGGTGAGCTTCATCATTACCAACAACACGGCCCCGAGCCTGTTCTCGGTCGGGCCTTCGGTCTCGCCGAGCGGGGTTTTGAGCTATACCCCGGCCGCCAACGCCTTCGGCAGCGCCACCATCACGCTCGTGCTCCAGGACGACGGCGGCACGGCGAACCCCGGTGACGACGACACCTCGGATCCGCAGAGCTTCACGATCACCATAAATGCCGTCAACGACCCGCCGGCCTTCAACGCCGGTCCCAACCAGACCGTCCTCGAAGACGCGGGGCTCGTCACGGTCAGTCCGTGGGCGACCGCGATCACCGCCGGTCCCGGCGAATCGGGCCAGATACTCACTTTCCAGGTAAGCAACAACAACGCCGCGCTGTTTACGGTTCAGCCGGCGGTCTCATCAAGCGGCGTGCTAACGTTCACCCCGGCGCCGAACGCCAACGGCTCAGCAACCGTCATGGTCACACTGCAAGACAGCGGCGGCACCGCCAACGGCGGAGTCGACACCTTTGGCCCGCTGGGCTTCACCATCACCGTCACGCCGGTCAACGATCCACCGTCAGTGACGCCACCGGCGGCCTATGCCGCCCACGCCCATATCGCGATCAACATCCCCGATGGCGCGAGCGATCTCTTCGATGGATCCACCATCACCGATGTCGATGGCCCGGGTGCGGCACCCTTCAGCCTCACCGCGGCAGGGCCCTTCGCCTCGGCCGGCGGCGGCAGCGTGACGATCGCGGCCAACGGCAGCTTCAGCTACAACCCGCCGGTCGGATCCACCGGCGCCAACGACACGTTCCTCTACCAGATCTGCGACAGCGGCGTGCCCGGCAGCGCCTGCACCAACGCCACGGCCACCGTCACCGTCAGCGGACCGCGGGTGTGGTTCGTCGATAACGCCCTCGGTTCAGCGGGCGACGGGCGCTTGTCCGCACCCTTCAACACCCTGGGGCAGGCGGACACCGCCGCCAACGCCAACGGTGACCGCATCTTCGTGTTCACCGGCGCCAGCACGTACACCGGCTTTGGATTGTTGAGCAATCAGCGCCTGATCGGTCAAGGGGTGGTCGATACCAACTTCGACACCGCGCTCGGCATCACACCGCCCGCGACGAGCGTGGCCCGGCCTGCGATCAACGGGACACGCCCGACCATCACCGGCACGATCACCCTGGCCACCGGTGCCACCGTGCGCGGCCTCAACATCGTCACGACGGCCGTGATCGGTCTCACCGGCAGCGCGGTGACCGGCGTCACGGTGAATGACGCGAGCGTCAGCGCGACCAATGCGACGGCGGTCAATGTGGACGGCGGGGGTGCGTTCACGCTGACCCGCGTCGATTCGAGCAATGCCGCAAAAGGCATCATCCTCAACAACAATCCTGCCGGCAGCTTCACCGTCACCGGCACCGGAACAACCGACGGTTCGGGTGGGACGATCACGGATTCGGGCAGCACCATGACGCGCGGCATCGAACTTATGAATGCTCAGAATATTTCGCTGAGCAACATGACGCTGACCAATGCCAACCGCGTGGACGGGGCTGCGTCCAACGGAACCTTCGGCGGTAATGAAAACACGGACGAGCACGGGGCCATTCATTTGCAGGGTGTCACGAATGTCAGCCTAACCAATGTGGACATCAACGGCACCGTACAGCACGGCATCAACGGCAACGTGGTTACCAACCTCGACATTACAAACTGCGTCATCCAGAACACCGGGCTGACGGGCGTCATAAACACGACGATATTTGAATCGGGCATCTATATCTTCAATCTGCGCGGCACCGCAGCCGCCGGAAATGACAACGTCTTTTCCAACACTACGGTGCGCGACTCTGGGCAGTTCAATATCTTCGTGCAAAACAACGGCTCGACCAATGCTCACAGCGGCTCCACAAACTATGCCGGAGTCAACCGCCCCAACATGGACGCGCTGACCATGAACAGCATGACGTTCGCGGACAGCGGCAATGTGACGATTGGCGATCACGTCACCGTCTTTAATGTAAACAATGGAGTGAACGTCGCCAACTTCCGCACGGTGGTAACCAACAGCACCTTTACATCGCGTGTTGGTACTGGTGTTGGCTCTGACTACGCCGGTGTGCACACCTCAGATGGCATTCAGGTCGACGCAAGCGGAACGGCGCACAGCGACTTCGAAATCAGCGGAAGCACCATCGGCGGAGCTCCGGGGCAATCGGCAATCAACGTTTCCGCGGCCGGCACCGGCTTTGCCACGCTGAACGTTCATGATAATCCGTCGCTTTCCGTCCGCGCCGGAGTAGGCATCAATGTCGCCATCAACGGCGACTCGGAGGTGCGCGGGTTCATCCAGGACAATCCGAACATCTTCACGGTCGTCGGCAACA
>JBQTJM010000084.1:0-9414 GCA_052387115.1 Gammaproteobacteria bacterium
TCCCTTTCGGCCGATGTAGCGTCGCCGTTTCTTCACCGTCTACATAGACGTGTACGTGATCGCCCTTGCGCCCGCGAATGACCTCGTAGACCAGTCGAGCTTCCTCCTTGCTCCGGAGTGTGGCACCGTCGACCGGCGCCTTGATCTCGACTGAGCCCTCATTGGCCGTATACGCGGCTTGTGTAATCAGCGCCGACGTCACCAGGATTGCACGTGCAATCAACGGTGACACCGCTATCCTCCTACCTATCATAGCGTTGTTCCCGATCCACAGCCGACCTCGTGTAGCGCGTCGGAGCACCTAGGTCGCACCAGTCAACGTGCATAACGTGATCGCTAGCTAGTGTAACACCACACTTGCAAGAGACAGGTGCGACAAAATGTCGCAGGCCGGTCAGGGCGACCGGTCGTCGCTACTCCTTACCTTGCCGGAATGCGGGAATGGCCTCTTCATCAATGACCAACGGGTGCGGCAGTTTGTCGCGCGGCAATTGGTCGCATTCCCAACCGCTCAGGTGCTTGCTATACCGCTAACGGGCACAAGTTGAGTTTTTTCGGGGTAGCGAACCCGGCCGTTCCCTCCCCTGTCCGCGCTTTTTCATCCAGTACCGCCTAAAAGCCGGGCATACTGCCCGTCCGGTTGCGGACGGGGGAGGGCAGGGTGGGAGTAAGCCGTGCAGGCGCTGACCACGCTTCGACTCTGCGGATGCGTCCCGGACCCCCACCCTAGCCCTCCCCCGCTAGGCGCAGGGGAGGGAATCAAGCCGGCTACCCCAGCTCAAATTGTGCCCGCGTGAAGTATAGTATCGTTGGCATCTGAGGCAGGGCCCGCTGGAGGGCGTCGCCATGAAAAGGCTCCGGGCCGTATACCGCTTTACGGAACATCTCAGGCAGATGGACAGACGTGCGAGTAGGCACTGACAATCGTCGCCCCCAGCAGCTTAACCCCGCAGACGCGGGGTTTTTTTTCACGCGAGCGTAGCCTGGATGGAGAGTAAGTGAGAGATGGCTCCAGCGACACCTGCACCCCGGTCATGACCCCCACCCCGCCCGCCCCCGTCCGCGTGGACGAGGCAGAGGTGCGACAATTTGTCGCGCGGCAAATTGTCGCATTCCCAAGGGCTAGCTGCACGCCTATCATCGGGTCGCGCCTTGCACAAGATCGAGTCCCACCTTCATGGACGATGGACCGGTCGCCGCACGATGGCCACGAGCAAACCCTCTTTTCTAGACACACTCTTTCGACGCCACGCGGGCGAGGTGCAGTCGTTCGCGCAACGGCGCGTCGGCATACAGGACGCTGAAGACCTGCTGCAAGACGCCTATGTGCGGCTGTTGCAGCATCCCGATCCGATCTCGATTGAAAATCCGCGCGCCTACCTCTATCAAGTCTCGGCGAATCTGGCGACCGATCACGATCGGGCCCGAGCCGTCCGCGCCCGCCACCACAGGGCGACGGAAGCGGTTGAGCAGATTGCCAGCCCCGTGCCGGGACCCGATGCGCAGACCGCACACCACGAACGCCTGCGCCACATCGCCAACGCCATGGCGCAATTGCCCGAGCCCTGCCGCACCGCGTTTGTGTGGTGCCGGATCGAGGGGTACTCCTATACCGAGGTCGCGCGGCGCCTCGGGATCTCGGAGAGCATGGTGGCCAAGCATCTGGATCGGGCCATGCGCCACTGCCGCGACCTGCTGGCCGAACCTTAGCCGGCCCACGCTCGCCGACGCACCGACGCGTTGTCGGTTTTTCGTGTTGAAACGTCCTATGATCCAGCCCAACGCGCGTCATTCGATCGACCATGCCCACGCACCCTTCCGACATTCCCAAGCACCTCTCCGACGAGGCGATTGCTTGGGTGGTCCGCGTGCACTCGGACCGCTGCACCGAGAGAGACCGTGCGCACCTCGCCGCTTGGCGCGCTCTCGGCGCGGCCCACGAACAGGCCTACCTGGAGGCAAGCCGTCTTTGGCAGGACATGGGCACCGCGCTCTGCGGCGATCGCGGGGCGGCGGTACCGGTCGAGACCGGCGCTCGGCCACCCGCGCAGAGACGCGGGCTCCTTCAGGCCGGGTGGGCATTGGCGGCGAGCCTGGCGGCGATCGCAGTACCGCATCACTTCCACTATACCGATCGCTGGCTCAGCGACTACCACACGGCGACCGGCGAACAGGCGCTGGTGCGCCTCGCCGACGGGAGCACGGCGCTGCTCAATACCGACACCGCGCTCTCGCTGGCCGGCGACAAAGAGACCCGCCGCCTGCGTTTGCATCACGGCCAGGCCCTCTTCACCGTCGCGCCCGATCGCGCGCGTCCCTTCGAAGTCGAGGCGGCGGGTGGCCGTATTCGCGCGCTCGGCACCGTCTTCGAGGTCTACGAGAACGCGGGGCAGGTGGAGATCACCGTGCACCAACACGCGGTCCGCGTACACCTGGGCCTGGAGGCGGGCGAGGTTTTCCCTGCGATCGCCGTCAGCGCCGGAGAGCGCCTGCGCTATGACTCGGCGGGTCGCACCCAAGCGCCGGAGAAAATCGATGTGCGCGAGCACAGTGCTTGGCAACGCCGTAAGCTTCTCTTCAAGGACCGGCCGCTCGCCGAGGTCATCGGCGAAGTCAACCGCTACCGCCGCGGCCGCATCGTCATCGCCAACCCGCACTTGCACGACCTGCGCGTCACGGGCCTGTTCCCCACCGGCGATCCGGAAGCGGTCCTCAAGCTCATCCGCGAGACCCTGCCGGTACAGACCACGCGGATCGCGGCTTGGCTAGTGTTTCTGCATCAGTAGGTCCTGGGAAGAAAACGCACCGCCCTTACGGGATTTCCGTCCTGAAACGTCTCACCCCACGAAGGCCACCTATCGAGGGCCACAGACGGGGGACACAGCGATGCATAAACCGACGCCATACCGGGCGCCGCGGCGCTACGCCGCATTACTCCTCGGATCCTTGACCCTCCACCTCGGAATAGCCGCGCTCGCCGAGGCCGAGGAGCCAACCCACGACTACGCCGTCGCGCCCCAGCCCTTGAGCGGGGCGCTGACGGACTTCGCCGATCAGTCCAATCTCAAGCTCATGTTTCCCGCCGAGCTGGCGCGCGGGATCGCCTCGCCGGGTGTCACCGGCGCGCTCACCCGCGAGCAGGCGCTCGCCCGGCTGCTCACGGGCACCGGTTTGAGCTACCGCTATACCAGCCGCGACACCGTGACCCTCGAGCGATCCGATCCGCTGGAGGACTTGGTGAACGAAGCCAAGGAGCCGCTGAGGATCGCCGAGGAGGAGAAGAAGAAAACACCCACGCACGAGGCGAACACACCCACCGTTCTCGAAGAGATGACCGTCACGGCCTCGCCCCTCGACGCGACCAGCTATAGCGTGCCCAACGCCAGCACCGCCACCAAGACCGACACGCCTGTCTTCGACACGCCCGTTAATATCCAGGTTCTTCCCCGACAAGTGATCGAGGATCAGAAAACACCGAGTCTCTCGGGGGGACTGAAAGAAGCGCTCGAAAATGTGAGCAGCGTTCGCCCAGCGCCGCTTGCGAGCCTCTTTAACGGTTTTATCATCCGCGGATTTCGTGATTCTGCCGTCTACCGCAATGGGCTCAGGGACGAGTTCAACGCTTTTGATACCGCCAACCTGGGCGCTATCGAAGTGCTCAAAGGCCCGGCAGCCGTGCTCTACGGCCGGATCCAGCCAGGCGGATTGATCAATCTGGTGACCAAAAAGCCGTTGGCCTTGCCTTATTATTCTCTGGAGCAGCAATTCGGGTCGTATGATTTTTACCGCACAGAGTGGGATGCCACGGGCCCCGTGACCCAAGATAAGTCGCTCTTGTACCGCTTTACGGGAGCTTACCAGAATAACGACACCTTCCGGGATTTCGAAACGCTGGAACGGATCTTGGTACACCCTAGCCTTACGTGGCGGCCAACCCCTGCCACGGAGCTCTCGCTCGATTTGGAATACCTACGTGACGAGGGTCGTTTCATCCTGATCGGCATACCGGCGATCGGTGATCGTCCGGCGCCGATCCCCAGCAGCCGTACGTTCCAGGACCCCAACGACCCTGATGACGACTTTATCGAAAATATACGCCTCGGCTTCCAACTGACACATCGTTTCAACGAGACCTGGACGCTGCAGAACCGCTTCCTGGCAACCTTTCAGGACAGCGAGGATGTAGACCTGTTCTCTTTCGGTCTCCAGCCGGATGATCGCACGCTCGATCGCGGCGTCCTTTTTCAAGGCATTACTCGTGATGGCTACGCAACCAATCTGGATCTGACGGGGAAGTTGAGCCTGTGGAACATGGACCACGCTGTCTTGGTGGGATTTGATTACTTCCGAGCCGACAATGACGGGCCTTTCGCGGGAGATTTCGAAAACATCGATCCGGCGCTCGCTATCGACATCTTCAATCCCACCTTCGGGGTTGACCCCAACCTGTTTAAAGGGGAAAACATTCCCGTCCCCGGTTTGAGCCGCAGCGAAACCGAGTGGTATGGCGTCTATTTCCAGGATCACATCACCCTCTGGGACAAGGTCTACATCCTGGGCGGCGGGCGCTACGACTGGGCTACGGTAGCGAGCGCCTGCTGTGAGGTCTCACCTATCGGCTTGAACGAACGCAAGGATCAGGAGTTCAGCCCGCGGGCGGGTGTGCTGTATCAGCCCTGGCCCTGGCTGGGCGTATACGGAAGCTGGGTGCAGTCCTTTGGCCGGAACAACGGGCGAGGCGCCTCGGGAGAACCCTTGCCACCGGAAACCGGTGAGCAATATGAGGTCGGTCTCAAGACTCAACTCTTTGATCAGCAGTTCACCGGGACCCTCGCCTATTACCACCTTACCAAAGAGAACATCGTAACGCCTGATCTCAGCACCTCGGATCCCTTCGATAGCGCTCCGATAGGGGAGGCGCGCAGCCAAGGCATCGAGCTCGATATCGCCGGCCGGATCACCGACAAACTGAGTCTCATTGGTAGCTACGCCTTCACGGATGCGGAGACCACCAAGGACAACTCCGGCCTACAGGGAAACCGGTTGCCCAATGTCCCCGAGCATGCGGGCAGCCTATGGCTCAAATACGAGGTAAGAGGGTTCGACGCACCCGAGGGCTTGACCGTCGGTCTTGGCGTCTTCGCTGCCGGGCGACGGGACGGTGATATCCAGAACACCTTTTTGCTTCCCGGCTACACGCGCTTGGACGCGCTAGTCGGCTACCGCTGGAAGCTCGGTCCTTCGCGCCTGAGCGCGCAGTTGAACATCCGCAACCTGCTCGATAAGGAATATTTCGAATCCACCGATTTTGGAGGAGTCGAGGGGCCAGCGCGTACAGGGATCATGGCCGGTGCGCCCTTGACGGTGCTGGGCTCGATTCGGCTGGAGTATTGAGCAAGCGTAGGGCGCGTGCCCGCGCCATTTATTGGCGGGATGATTCCGCCATGCCTGATCACCGTCGCGCCCACGTGCCGGGTGGCACCTATTTCTTCACCGTCAACACCTATCGGCGCCAAACCTTTCTAGCCGATGCCGATGTGCGCTCGGCCCTGCGGGAAGCAATCGGAACGGTTCGTTTGACCCATCTGTTCGTGATCGAGGCGTTGCTGCCCGACCCCGTGCATGCGGCTCAAACGCGTGAAGCATGTATATCGCCTCCTCGAACCGGGCCACGTAGATCAGCCGATGCTCGCCACCTTGATGCAGCGGGATCTCCCGGACGCCGGCTCCGATCCTGCGCATCGGCTTCCAATCGGTCGGTTCCCGCCCGGACTGCACTGAGTGTCTAAGACTCTACCGCGACCCTGCTTCGATGATCCTGACTGCCTCAACGGGCCTGACGATGCGAATGCCGTGGTACTCCCCGCCCAGGCTGTGCAAATGCCTGTCTCCCGAAACGATCAAGTCCGCCTGTCCTGCCACGGCGCAGGCCAGCACATGATCGTCGTCCGGATCGTTCGATCACGCGCGGCACGCTGGTCGGTGTGGTCATGTGCGCCATGCGCCTTAATTCTCTAACGATTTCCCGTGGCGTCCATCCGGCTTGAGCCAGACGCGCGGCGAACTTCTCACGCGAGAGCACATCGAGCAATTCCCCCAGTAGCGCCGCACTGCCGCACAGCTCGAAGACCTGCGCTCTTGCCGCATCGAGCAGGCGTCGCGGCGGACCGCCTGCCGAGATCACCCCCGAAACCACCGTGTTGGTGTCGAGCACGACCCTCACGATCAAGTGCGCCGCGTCGCGCGTTCCTGGCGTGCCGCCTGGATCTCCGCGTCGATGTCCTCATCGGAGAGCGGCGGGAGGTTCAAGGCGTCGAGTTTGGCCAGCGACTCACCCAACCGCGCTCCGGCGGCGATTCGCGCCTCGCGTACCGTCAAGAACTCCACAAAATCCTCCACCTCCGCCAGCCGTTGCGGCGGCAGCTTCTGTAGCTTCTGAATCAGCTTGGGTAGAATCGCGGCCATATTCATCTCCTCAAACATGCTGAGGCCCTCGCTGGGCCGGTACGGTACGAACGTCTGCGCCATGAAACGCTACCGCGTCTTTGGCGGCGGTGCAATGGCCTCGATCGGCGGGCGCTGGTTTGCCCGTAAGCCTCGATAGCAAGCCCGTGGCTACTGGATCAGCCACGCCGCTAGCGTGGTCTTCCCGCGGATCCACCCCGTTATAGGTTCCAGCACCTGGGCCTCCCGCCGTGATGGTCATCGCCTCGCCCCGAAGGCGCCCCGAGTGGCGCGTGGAGACGGTTACACCCGTCGTAGGGGCGCACGGCCGTGAGCCCCTACCGTCGGATGCGCGATGACCCGGTGCGAGGGGATCCAAGAAATCGTAGCCCGGATGAAATGTAATGTAATCCGGGGAAAGGGTTGCGGCATCGGAGGTCCCGTATTCCGCTTGGCTGGTCGCATGTTGAGCGCGGGGTTGGGGTGAGGCACGAACCCCAACATTTCGCGGGGGACGGGATGACGTTGGGGTTCCTACGTCACCCCAACCTACCCTGATTCGCCGAACTTGCCGCCATCAATGGAGGCGGAGGCGCCCAACTTGGCGGGCAAGCCCCCGTGTGGGTCGGAACCCTCTTTTGGGTTTCCGACGCATGGGGGACGGGTGAACCGGGCGAACAATCCGCGTGCGCACAGCGCACCCGTTTGCTGTCCCGCGCCCTTGTCCTGAGCCTCCGACGTCGTCGCGTACGGGGCCGGGGTATCGGCTGGGGCGGTGGTCACGAACAGCCGAGCGCGTTCACCCTAAGCCGCCGCTTTCAATTCGATCTTGAGGCCAGCGCGAGTGGCCAGGGTGATGAGCATATCCAGGCTGAACTTGTCCCACTTGCCACGCACCAGATCGGAGACACGCGACTGAGCAATCCTGAGCCGCTCAGCCGCCTCTGCCTGCGTCCAGCCACGTTCCTCGATGAGGAGACGCAAGCGTGCCATGAGATCGGCCCGCATCGCGAGTATGGCGGCCTCTTCGGGCGTGAAACCGAGATCCAGGAAAACGTTGCCGCGGGATTCGACCATTCGGGTATCCTCGTCGTGCATGGCTCAATCTCCTACTGCTTTGTAGCGCCTGCGCGCCAACTCGATGTCTTCTTGGCGGGTCCGTTGCGTCTTCTTCTGGAAGGCATGCAGCACATACACGGCGTCGGCAAACTTGGCAACGTAAATGACGCGCCACTCGCCCAGCACATGCACGCGGATCTCGTAGGCGCCCGGTCCCACCGCCGTCATGGGCTTCCAATCCGACGGCCGCGCGCCGAGCTGGACTTGCCGGAGTTCAAATCCCACCGCCCGCCGAACCTCCGCCGGGAAGCCGCACAGATCGTCATAACTCGTACCAACGAACTTGAGCGGCTTCATCGGTGAGATTATATAAGTACATTGATAAGCATTCAAGGTGGGTCCCGTTAGCCCGGCGCGTTGGCGCGGGTTAGCGCAGGTTGGGGTGAGGCACGAACCCCAACATTTCGCGGGGGACGGGATGACGTTGGGGTTCCTACGTCACCCCAACCTACCCTGATTCGCCGCACTTGCCGCCATCAATGGAGGCGATGGAGACGCCCAACTTGGCGGGCAAGCCCCCGTGTAGGTCGGAACCCTCTTTGGGTTTCCAACGCATGGGTGATGGGTGAATACCTTCGATGAATCGCATGGCTTTGCGCGATCCATCGGCGCCATAGGGGTGTTCGGACGCTGTTTTGTCGGAACCCGATGAAGCCGGTTCCGACCTACGATGCTACCGCGTACCGGAGAATGGATTTGGGCTTACAAGAGCTTGGCCAGCGTCGCCATGGCGCCCACCGCAACCACCAGCATCGCACCCAATTTGATCGTCATGCGGTATTCGAGGTCTTTCATGTCGCGGGCAAGGTCCGAACGGATCTGTTCGATCTTGACCTCAAGCTCTCGCTTAAGGTCAGCAATGTCTCGCTTCGTGGCCAGGTTCTGCTCGATGAATTCGGCCTCGGCAGCGGCCAGCGCCTCGGCCTGCTGCTCGGTGAACCCGGCTTCCTTGAGGCGCTTGGCAAATTTAAGGGTATCGAAGGCGATGGCGTTCATGGCGGCGGAAATGGCCCGGAGCCGTAGCGCAAAGCATAGCGCATTCCATGCCCTACGTCCAACGCGAATCGAGAAAGTACGGACCTAAGCATGCGTAAACTCTTCGTGCTCATTCACCGCTACGTCGGCCTGGCGATGACGTTCTTTCTCATCCTCGTGGGCGTGACCGGCAGCGTGCTGGCCTTCTATCACGAGCTCGACCGCTGGCTCAACCCCGAGCTACTGACGGTGCCGGTGCGCGATGGGCCGATGCTCGATCCCTTCACACTGCGCGAGCGGCCGAGATCCTCGAGCCGCGGGCACGCATCGACCAGATCAATCTCCAACGACACCCCGGCGAGGCCTACTCGGTGTGGCTGCAGCCCAAGACCGATCCCGCGACCGGCGAGGACTATGAGTGACCGTACAGTGAGCTATTCTTGGACCCCTATACCGGCGAGAAGCTCGGCGCGCGCAAGTGGGGCGAGGTATCTCTGGCGAAAGAGCACTTCCTCCCGTTTCTTTATCGCCTGCATTACAGCCTCGCGCTGCCCGAGACCACGGGCAATCTCGGCGGTTATATCCTCGGCATCACGGCACTGCTCTGGAGCCTCGATTGTTTCGTCGGGTTTTATTTGACCTTGCCGGTGAGGCGTTACCCCCACCCTAACCCTCCCCCGCTAGCGCAGGGGAGGGAATTGGATCTCACTCCCTCGCTAGCGCAGGGGAAGGAACTTCCATTCCTCCTCCCCTGTTCGCGCTCTTTGCGAACGGGGGAGGCTGGGTGGGGGCCAAGCCCACGTTCGCGCTTACTGCGGACGGGGGAAAGCGGGAGTGGCGGCCGCCCCTTCTGGCAACGCTGGAGGCTCGCCTGGC
>JBQTJM010000085.1:0-4480 GCA_052387115.1 Gammaproteobacteria bacterium
TGTTGCTGCGCATCTTCGGCACCGGCCTGCGCAGCAGTGCGGCTGCGGAGCGCTATTCCGCGGCCACCTTGTGGGCCGAGTCGCTGATGGCCGGGGCCGGCTCGACCTGGCCGCTCGACCCTGGCGAGGAGAGCGGCAGCCTCACGGGTGGCTACCGCTATCGGCGCGTCGTCCGTCCCTACGACCCGGGGCCCGTGACCGGCCCCCTCCCGCGCGTCCCGCTGCTGTCGGTCGGCGTGGAAGTGGCGTGGACGGAAGGGGAAAAGACCCGGCGGGTGGTGCTGAGCTCGCTGCGACTCGGTCCCCCGGAGCCGGTGCGATGACGGGCCGTCGCAGAGAGCGCGTGCGGCTATGGGTCGCGGGCTTTACCCTGGTCGAGTTGCTCATCGCCATCGCGCTGTTCGGCCTCATACTGACCGGGCTATACAGCGGGCTCAGGATGGCGACCCGCGCCTCCGCTGCCGGGGAAGCCCACGCCACGGACAACGACGAGCTGCGAGCGGTGATGGGGTTCCTGCGCTTCGAGCTGGGTCAGGTCTATCCGCTGGTGTTTTCCGACGAGAGCGACCAGCAGGTGATCTTCGAAGGCGAGCCGGATCGCCTGCGCTTCGTGGCGCGCCTGCCCCAACACCGGGGTGTGGAGGGGACCTATCTGATATCCCTGGTAGCCGACCAGGGCCGCTTGGTGCTGCGTTACCGCCTCACCAGGCCCGACCGCCAGTATCTGTTCGAGAGTGGCGACACGGGCAAGGAGGTCGTGCTGGTCCCCGGTATCGATACCGTCGAGCTCGCCTACTATGGCAAACGCGGGCGCACCGCTCGGTTCTACACCCGCTGGGACGACCCGGAACGGCTGCCGAAGCTCCTGCGCATGCGCATCCGCCCCAAGGGCCGCGGCGTCCACTGGCCGGACCTCATCGTCCCGATCCGCGCCGAGGTGCAGGAGGATGCCCCGGAGCTGCTCCTGCAAGCGCCGGGCGCCGAAGACGAGCCCAGTGACGAAGAACTGGAGGCCGGCAACCAGGACTACGACCCCGACGCCTCAGATGACTAGGGGCTCCGCGACGCCGGTCCGTAGCGCGCCGTGCACGCGGCCGGGTCCCGGTCCCAGTGCCTCAGGTCCCAGTGCCTCACGCGGCGTGGCCCTCATCGCGGTCCTCTGGATCGTGGCCCTGCTCACGGTCATCGGCGCCGGGTTTGCGCTCGACATGCGCACCGAGACCACATTGACACAGGAGCTTCTCGCCGGGGCTCGGGCTCGCGCCGCGGCCGAGGCCGGGGTGTTCCGTGGGGTCTGGGAGGTCTTGAAACCGGATCGGCGCCGCCGCTGGCGTGCCGACGGCACCGAGCGGCGCTGGTCGTTTCGGAGCTATCGTGTGATCATCGCGCTCCAGGACGAGGGCGGCCGCATCGACCTCAACAGCGCATCGCCCGAGTTGCTCGGGGCGCTCCTCACGGCCAACGGCGTCGAGGGCGAACGGCGTGCCGCGCTCGTGGACGCCATCCAGGATTGGCGCGATGCCGATGACGCGCGCGGTACCAATGGCGCCGAGGACCCGGAGTACCAGGCCGAGGGTCGCTCGGCCGGCGCCAAGGACGGGCCCTTCAATACCGTGGCGGAGCTGCAGCAGGTGCTCGGCATGAGCCGCCGCTTGTACGAGCGCCTGGCCCCGGCACTCACCATCCATTCCCGCCAGCCGGGGGTGGACGCGCAGCTCGCCCCGCCCAGCGTCCTGCGCGCGCTCGTGACCGGCGACGGATCGGAAGACGCGCTCGAACAGTTCCTGGAGGACAAGAAACAAGAGGACCCGGACTTGCGCGGGGATGCTCCAGCCCCGCCTGCGAATATCCCGGGACTCAACACGAGGTTCCTCTCGACCAGCAACGGGGAAATCTATACCATCCAGGCCATGGCCACCGTGCGCCGGAGCAATGTCGCCAGTGCCGTCGCCCACGTGAGCGCCACGATCCGCGTGACCAATCAGCCGAAACGTCCCTATACGGTCCTGGCTTGGCGCGAGGGGCGGGAGCTCTTCTGAGCCCCACAAACTCGGAGAGCTTGTGAAAAAATCGTCGCGAGCGAAGATGTTGAAATACATGAGGATTCCGAGCACCGCCGGAATGCGAGATCGCGGGCGCAGCAGATTTTTTCACAAGCTCTGAGGTCATGCCGGTGGATGTCCGACAGGCGTATCGGATCCTCGCCCAGTGGCTGGACCGATTCGTTCATTGGTGGGCCGGCCAGCTGCTGGATCTGTTGCCAGTGCCCGTGCGCCGCTTGGTGGACCTCGACCCCGAGCGCTGGGTGCTCCGGGCCGAGGGTCCCAGCATCCGGGTGGTGCGCCTGCACGCGGGCGAGGACGGGGACACCGTGGTGGCACACATCGCACTGGACGCCGATCCCGAGGCGCCGTCCGACGAGATACGGCACTGGGAGCACGAGCGGCGCGCCGATTCGGAGCTGACCTTGCGGCTGCCGCCGGCACTGGCCCTGTGCCGGCCGATCAACCTGCCGCTTGCGGCCGAGGAGAACCTGCGTGAGGTCGTGGGCTTCCGCATGGACCAGGAGACCCCCTTCAAGGCCGACCGCATCTATTTCGACTACCGGGTGGTGGAGCGGGACGTCGTCGGAAAGCGCATCGCACTCGAGATCGTCGCCGTGCCGCGGGCCGCTGCGGATCCCTATTTGGAACGCTTGCAGGCGCTCGGCATCGTCCCCGACGCGCTGGACATAGAAGACGCTGGCGGCGGGGTCAATCTGTTGCCGCCCGAGCGGCGGCGCGTGCGCGAATCGGGGATCGGGCGCCTCGATGCCATCCTGGCGACGCTCGGCGGTCTCTTGCTGGCGGCCGCGATCGCGATCCCGTTATGGCGCGACCATCAGACCCTGACCGGGCTTCAGGCACGCGCGTCGGAGGTGAAGAAGAAGGCCGACGCCGTCAAAAAGCTCGAGCATAAGTTCGATCTGCTGACCACGACCTCGCGGTTTCTCATTGAAAAGAAAAAGACCTCGCCGGTGACCGTTGCCGTCCTGGCCGAGCTCACCCGGCTCCTGCCCGACGACACCTGGCTCTACCAGTTCGAGTTGAATGGCAAAGAGGTTCTCATCCAGGGTGAGGCCTCGGCCTCGTCGGCCATCATCGGCTTGATCGAGTCTTCGCCGCTGTTCGGCAATGTCACTTTCCGGTCCCCGGTCACGCAAAACCGGGTGACCGGCGGCGAGCGCTTCAACCTGGCCGCCGAAGTGCAGGCGGGCTCATGAACTGGCGCCTCACGCCCACACACCAACGGATCGTGGCGGTGGGCCTCCTGGTGGTGCTGCTCGGCCTCTTCTACCTCGTCCTGGTCTCGCCGGTGGTCGCCCTCTATCGGGAGTATCACGAGGACATCGCGGCGGAGGAGGAGCGTGTGGTGCGCTATGAGCGGGTCGCGGGGAAGGCCAAGCTGATTGAACGGCAACTCGCGCAGATCGACCGTCAGATCTCCGGCCAGGAGCGGGGCTATCTAAAGGGCAACACCCGCTCGCTGGCGGCCGCGGAGATGCAGGAACACGTCAAGCGGGTGGTGGAATCCAACGGCGGACGGCTCAACAGCATCCAGATCCTGCCGGGCAAGGAAGACGAGGAGGATCAAAGCGCCCCGGTGTCGCTGAAGGTCCAGATGACGGGCTCGACGGAGACCGTCCATAAGGTGTTCTACCACCTGGAATCGGGTCTGCCCCGGCTGTTCCTCGACCAGGTGTACCTGAGGGGTCGGGCCGGCTACCAATTCCGTCCCGGCCGGCCACAGGCCGACGAGCTGGATATCCGTTTCACCCTGCAGGGCTACCTGCCGGCCACGACACCGCGAGCGGGGTGACAGGATGCGCGTGCCGGCGGATCTGAACCTCTCGACCTTAGTGCTCGGGCTCCTGTGCCTCATCGCCGGGGGGCTCGTCGCCGTCGAGCTCGTGCCGGCCCCACCCGCGGGGCCGCTGCCCGCCGAAACGCCGCCGCCCGCCTCGGGCAAGACCCCGCGCGGAGAAGGCCCGCGGCCGGAAGAAGACTTCAGCCTTCCCGCGTTGAGCCACTACCGGGTCATCACCGAACGACCCCTGTTCCTGAAGTCCCGCCAGCCGGCACCCGAAGACGCGGGTACGACGGACACGCCTGCTGCCAACGAGGGCCAACTGTCTCAGTATGCGCTCACGGCGGTCATCATCGGTCCGGAGCAGCAGTTCGCGATCCTGCGCGCGCAGGCCGAGGGCAAGCTCAGCCGCGTGACGAGCGGCCAGGAGTTCCAGGGCTGGACGCTCAAACAGGTCGAGGGCGACGCCGTCGTATTCGGCAGGAACGACAAGGAGGAGCGCATGCCGCTGGTGCGCAAGACGCCGGACAAGATCAAGCAGGCCGCCCGCCGCGCCGCCCTCCTCGAACGCCGCCGCCAACAGACGCAGCCGCAGCAGCCCCAACCACCACCGCCCCCACAACCCCAGGCTCAG
>JBQTJM010000086.1:0-9103 GCA_052387115.1 Gammaproteobacteria bacterium
CTAGAGACCGTTGCATTTGCCAGACCCAACCGCCGGGGGAGTCCTCCACGGGTAGGTCCTGGCAGCCCGAGACATCAGGGCTCGGGTTGGCTGCTTCGAGAAGATGTACCCGCATGAGGTTGCGCTCGGCGTCATACAGGATCAGCCGCATGTACGCGAAGCGTACCACTTTGTGCAGGCTTTGCGCGAGCTCGTGAAACAGATCCGGGAGGTCGCGGTGCGCGGCGATCGTCTCCGATACCTCCAACAGGGTCCGGTACTGCTGGACACGTCCTTCGCGCGTGAGGTCAAATTCCGTGTCCATATCTTTTAGTATAACGTATGGACTTCCCCCGTTTCGTGGACAGCGGCTCAAGCAACTTCCCGCATCGCCTCGAGCTCAGGCGGCTCGCGCGAGGGTTCGGAAAGGCGGTCCTCACGCAACTCGAGCCGACCCTTACGCGCGTATTTCCCGTTAGCTCGTCAAGGAACAGGATCTGCGGTTTACGGTGCGATCAGGCGTTGAAGCCGCCATCCACGTCTAGTGTCGCCCCGGTGATGAAGGCCGCGTCCGGACTTGCGAGAAAAGCGACCGCGGCGGCGACCTCTTGGGGTGCGCCATAGCGGCCGAGCGCCGTGCCCGCCTTCGCTGTTTCGGCGAAAGCGCCGTCGGCCGGGTTCATGTCGGTATTGATCGGGCCCGGCTGCACGACGTTTACCGTAATGCCCTTCGGACCGAAGTCCCGCGCCCACCCCCGGGTATAGGCGGCCACGGCCGCCTTGCTCGCCGAATAGTCGGCAATACCGGGCCAGGGCGACTGACTCCCGGCAACGGAGCCGATCGAAATGATGCGCCCGCCTTCGACCATGAACGGCGCTGCCGCGCGCACGGCTGCGGCCACACCGCCGACATTGATCGCGAATTGCCGATCGAGCCCCGCGACGTCCGTAGAAGGATCGCCGACCATACCGGTGACGAAGACACCGGCACTGTTGACGAGGATGTCGAGCCGGCCGAATTTCTCGATGACGGCCTTGACCAGACCTTCCACCTGGCCGGGATAGGCCTGGTCGGCCTGGAACGCCTCCGCGCGTACGCCGTGGCCTTCGAGCGCGTCGACCACCGCCTTGGCCTTGTCGGCCGACGCCGCGTAGCTCACCGCGACGTCCGCACCATGCGCCGCAAGGCGCTTCGCGATCGCCGCGCCGATGCCGCGCGATCCGCCGGTGACCAATGCAACTTTGCCTGCTAAGGGTTTCGCCATGTCATTGCTCCTCTCTGTGAATTTCGTACCGAAGCGATGTCGTCGATTCGATATACTGGCCACGCTCATCAATCGCCTCCTTAGATCCCCTCTCTCTCCGGGAGAGGAACGCCCGCCTTGGTCATTGCGTACACACCGCCCCCCGGGAATGGAACCCGGTCGGCGTTGACGCTGTCGTCATGTGTTATGTACCGTACGGTATATAATGCACGCATGGACACGGACTGTCAAGGCCTTTAGTATCAATCGGTATGAAAGTGAGGAACCCCCCTGCACCGGTAGGACGTCCGCGAGCCTTCGACGTCGATGAGGCCCTGGACCGGGCCCTGCAGGTCTTCTGGCGCAAGGGCTACGAGGGTACATCGCTGCCGGACCTGACCGAGGCCATGGGCATCAACCGCCCGAGCCTCTACGCCGCCTTTGGCAACAAGGAGGCGTTATTCCGCAAGGCGATCGATCGCTACGCCGACGGGCCGGCGGCCTATGTTCGCGAGGCTCTTGAAGCGCCGACGGCCCGCGCCGTCGTCGAACGGCTGCTACGCGGGGCGGTGGACTTGCTGAGCGATCCGCGCCATCCGCCGGGATGTCTCTTGGTGCAGGGTGCGCTTGCCTGCGGAGGGGCGGCAGAGCCCATCCGGCAGGAGCTGGTCGCGCGCCGCAAAGCGGGCGAGGCGGCGATACGCCGGCGCTTCGCGCGCGCGATATCGGACGGTGACCTACCGGCCGACGCCAATGCCGCCGATCTCGCCCGCTTCATCGCAACAGTCAACCTTGGAATGGCGGTCCAGGCAGCAGGCGGTGCCAGCCGTGATGAATTGCAACGAGTCGCCCGGATAGCGCTGCGATCTTGGCCTGAAGCGCGCAGCAGCCAGAAAAAACCTGACAGCGGAGTGCGCAGACGACTACTCGCGTGATGCGCAGCCGTCGAGCGGGCGCCGCGAGCGAGCGCGCCCGGGTCAACACGGTTCTCGGCCGCACGATGGAACGCGGCGCGGGATCCTGCGCTCAGCCAGCACCTCGCCGCGGCCGTGCGGCGGGGAATCTACTGCTCGTACGCGCCGGACCCACGCGTCGCCTTGCGCTGGGACACTTGACGCGCCAGTTACCCGAACCTGAGCCCGTGCCCTATCCCATGCCGTTGCGTCCCCTGAGTCCACCGGAGTTCCCTTCGACGGCGACTAACGGTGCCGCCGAGGTCCCGGCAACCATCAAGAGGAACGCTGAAATGGCTTGAGTGATTGGCGAGCAAAGGGGCACCGGGGGGCGCCTTGACCCTCCTACTCGGTCGTGGCGCCCTTCGCGGGTCTGGGACCTAAGGGGTCTTTCCCCTCATAGCAACTTCACGATCGCCGCATAGATCGCGGTCAAGGCGACCATCACGCCGAGCATGATTTGTAGCTGGCGATTGAGCATCGCTTGGATGCGCGCCTCGAGCTCGGCGATGTCGAGCTTCGTTGCCATCCTAAGCTCCGCGATGTCCGCCTTGGTGGCGAGATCCTGGCTCGCTTGCCCCAGGGCATCGGCGAGCGCTTCAGCTTGGGCCTTGGCATGGGCATCCGGCACGCCGGTGGCCTTCAGGGCCGCGGCGTACCTGAGCGTGTCAAAGGTCACTGCTGTCATGGGGGCTTCTGTCCTGCTCCCCAGGCGGCGGCCGCTGGTACCCGGAGCGGTACCCAGGAGGGGACTTTTAGGGTCATCCGGCGGGTCGGTTTCTTCAAGCCGTTGATTTTATGGTGGGCCCGGTAGGACTCGAACCTACGACCAAGGGATTATGAGTCCCCTGCTCTAACCGACTGAGCTACAGGCCCCCAGTGACCGGCGGCGCTTAATCGAGGAACGTGCGCAGTTGCTCGGAACGGGATGGGTGCCGCAGTTTGCGCAGCGCCTTCGCCTCGATCTGGCGGATGCGTTCGCGCGTGACGTCGAACTGCTTCCCCACCTCTTCAAGGGTGTGGTCGGTGTTCATGTCGATCCCGAAGCGCATCTGCAAGACCTTGGTCTCCCGTGGCGTCAGGCCGGCCAGCACCTCACGCGTGGTGCGGCACAGCCCCTCGAAGGTCGCGGAATCGACGGGCATCAAAGTACCCTGATCCTCGATGAAATCACCCAGGTGAGAGTCTTCGTCGTCGCCGATCGGGGTCTCCATGGAGATCGGCTCCTTGGCGATTTTCAGCACCTTGCGGATCTTGTCCTCGGGCATGTCCATGCGCTTCGAGAGCTCCTCGGGCGTGGGCTCCCGGCCCAGCTCCTGCACGATCTGGCGCGACACGCGATTCAGCTTGTTGATGGTCTCGATCATATGGACCGGGATCCGGATGGTGCGGGCCTGGTCGGCGATGGAACGGGTGATGGCCTGGCGGATCCACCACGTCGCATAGGTCGAAAACTTGTAGCCGCGCCGATATTCGAACTTGTCGACCGCCTTCATAAGCCCGATATTGCCTTCCTGGATCAGATCGAGAAACAGGAGGCCGCGATTGGTGTATTTCTTGGCGATCGAAATGACGAGGCGCAGGTTGGCCTCGACCATCTCCTTTTTCGCGCGCCGCGCCTTCGCCTCGCCAATCGACATGCGCCGGTTGATCTCTTTGATCTCGGAGATTGTCATACCCGCGACCTTCTCGATGGCGACGAGCCGCTTCTGGGCCTGGGCGATATCCTGCTCATGTTCCCCGACGGCGGCGGCCCACGGCCTGTGAGACCGTGCCAGGGACCTGACCCACTCGAGGTTCGTTTCGTTGTTTTGAAGCGCGCTGATCACGTCCTTGCGCGGGATCCCGACGCGCTGCGTGCAGACATCCAGGATGGCGCGCTCCTGGTTGCGGATCCGGTCGACCACCTGCCGAACCGCGCCGCTCAGCCGGTCGGTCAGTTTCGGAACGAATCGAAATTCCAGGACCACGGCGCACAACTGTTCACGGAGCTTGACCGTCCGGGGCTCACTGCGCCCATGGCGTTTGATGGTGGCGCCGAGCTTCGCGTGTAACCGCCGCAGGTGCTCGAACTTCTCGCGCACATCGTCGGGATTCAACTGACCGCTCAAGGGATCGGCGTCCTCTGTGTCCGCGCGGTTGTCGACCTCCTCTTCCTCCTCCCCATCCGCCTGACGGACACGCGCACGCTGGTCGATCGGACCGTGATCGCCGGGCTTGCCCTCGTCACCGGCGACGAACCCGCTCAAGACCTCGCTCAACTTGATCTCCCCCGCCACGACCCGGTCGAACTCGCCGAGGACCGTATCGACGACGCGCGGGAAGTCGGCGAGCGCCGAGAGCACCTGGTTCAGGCCCTCCTCGATGCGCTTGGCGATGGCGATCTCACCTTCGCGCGTCAAGAGGTCCACGGTCCCCATCTCACGCATGTACATGCGTACCGGGTCGGGGGTGCGCCCGAGCTCCTCGTCCACGGTCGCGAGCGCCGCGGCCGCCTCGTCGGCGGCGTCTTCGTCGGTCGCGATCGCGACCTCTCCGCCCAAGAGCAGCGACTCGATGTCCGGGGCCGTCTCGTGAACAGAGATCCCCATGTCGTTGATCATGCTGATAATATCTTCGATCTGCTCGGGATCGACGATGCCCTCCGGGAGGTGGTCGTTGACCTCGTGGTAAGTCAAAAACCCCTGTTCCTTACCTTTCGCTATCAATCGCTTGAGCTGCGAGCGCTCGTCACCGCTATCAATGTCGTCGAGGGTTTCCATGGTGGCCATAAATTTAATATCAAGTAGTTAAGACCATCAACCGAAGTATAGTTTTGGCCCGCCACACCCGCCAGGTTGTGCGTGACCGGCCAAGCCTGAGACACTCAAAACTTTGATTTCTATTTGATCTGGCCACCCCCGCCAGGTTCCACGTGACCGGCCAAGCCTGAGACGCTCAAAACTTTGATTGCTATTTGATCTGGCTTGGCCCGCCACCCCCGCCAGGTTCCGCGTGACCGGCCGAGCCTGAGACGCTCAAAACTTTAAGTCTATTTGATCTGGCCCATGCTCGCCAGTTCCGGCACCTGATCCCCTGCCCTCTGTGTCAGCACCTCCACGGTGGCCTGATGTCGGCGCGCGCGGGCGGCCTGCTCCTGGAGCCGCTCGAGGGCGCCCAAGAGCTCGCTCGACAAGCCTGTCGCAGGGACCAGGAACTCCTGAGACGCCAGCTTGCTCAGATAGGTTCCCTGCTCACTGTCGCGGTACCGTTCCAGGATGGCCGCGCAACCGATGCCGGGGTTCGCTTGCACCAAGCCCAGGATCTCCACCAGGAGATCGACCCCCGGACGGGGCACGCCGGCCAGGCCCTGGACCTTGTCCGCCGCCACCGCGAGCGCCAGGTTGGGCTCGTGCAACAGGGTCGCGATGGCCTTACGCACCAGCGAGGGCACCGCGCGTCTCGGCTCGCCTCTCATCGAGGTGGAGCGCGGGCGGCTACCGGATGCCAGCCAGCGGGTCGCATCCATGCGTGCCAGGTCCGACAGGTGCTGCGTCAGGAGGTCGCGCAGGGGGCCGCGGGGCACGGCCACGAGCAGCGGCGCCCCGATCTCCAGGAGGCGCGCCCGTCCCTCCTTGATGCGCAGGTCCACGCGTGCCGACAGGCTATCGAAGAGGAAAGTGGACAGGGGCGTAACGGCGTCTGCCCGTTCGAACAGGCCGGGCCCTTGGGTGCGCACCAGCGAGTCGGGATCCTCGCCGTTCGGCAGGAACAGGAACCCGACCGAGCGTCCCTCGCAGAGGTAGGCCAGGGCGGTTTCGAGCGCGCGCCAGGCGGCCCGGCGGCCGGCTTCGTCGCCGTCGAAACAGAAGACCAGATCGGGCACCACGCGGAACAGGCGGCCGAGGTGCTCGCGGGTCAGCGCCGTCCCTAGCGTTGCCACCGCGTTCGTGATGCCGTGCTGTGCGAGCGCCAGGACGTCCATATAGCCCTCGACCACGAACAAGCGCTTGGGCTTGTCGTGGCCCTGTAGCGCCTGAGGCAGGCCGTAGACCTCGCCGCCTTTGTGGAAGATCGGGGTCTCGGGGGAGTTCAGGTACTTGGGGGAGCCCTCGCCGATCACGCGGCCGCCGAAGCCGATGACGCGGCCGCGCGGGTCCTCGATGGGGAACATGACCCGATCGCGGAAGCGGTCGTAGCAGATACCGCCGTCCTTGCGGGCGAGCATGCCGCCCCGCACCAGGGCATCGACGCGGTCCGGATCGGTGCCGAGGCCGCACAGCAAGTGGTCCCAGCCGGGTGGCGCGTAGCCGATCCGATAGGCGGCCGCGATCCGGCCACTCAGCCCGCGCTGCTTCAGGTAGGCGACGGCCGGGCCCGCCGCGGGGTGCTGACTGAGTTGCGCCGCGAACCATTGGGCCGCTCGGTCCAGGACCGTGTATAGCTCCGCGTGCCCCTGTCGGCGCACGGGGCAGGTGTCCGTGGGGATCGGGAGGCCCACCCGGTCGGCGAGCTGGGACACGGCCTCGACGAAGCCGAGGCGGGCGTGCTCCATCAGGAAACGGATGGCGGAACCGGTGGCACCGCAGCCGAAGCAATGATAGAACTGCTTATCGGGATTGACGTTGAAAGAAGGGGTCTTCTCGCGATGAAAGGGACACAGGGCCTGGTAGCTGCGACCGACCTTCCTGAGCGGTAGGTGGGCGTCGATCACCTCGACGATGTCCACCCGCGCCAGCAACTCGTCAATGAAGGATTGGGGGATACGCCCGGCCGCCATCTGGACTCCTCCCGGGGGAGCTATAGAGGAGTTGAAAATATATTATAGATGCAGCGCCGCCCGAAAGCAGTGGGCGGGTATCGTCGGGCGGCGGGCTTAGCCGGCCAGCCGCTCTTTGACGAGCCGGCTCACCTCACTCAAATCGGCCCGACCCTGCAACCGTGGCTTCAGGACCCCCATGACCCTGCCGACGTCGCGCAGGGACTGCGCCGCGACCTCCTGGATGGCCTCGCCCACGAGGGCCGCGATCCGCGCCGCATCAATGGGCGCCGGCAGGTAGCTCTGCACGATCTCGAGCTCGAAGGCCTCCTGCCCGGCCAGATCCGCGCGCTTCGCCTGCGTGTAAATCGCGAGCGACTCCTTGCGCTGTTTGACCATCTTGTCGAGAACCTGCAGGACACCAGCATCGTCCAGACTCACGCGCTCATCCACCTCGCGCTGCTTGATGGCCGCGAGGATCAGACGCAGGGTGCCCAGTCGCCGCTTGTCGCCCGCCCGCAGCGCGGTCTTGGTGTCGTCGTCAACCCGACGCTTCAGCGTGTCCATCGGAGGTGGGCCGCCTGCCGCCACGCATGAAGCGGCGCGGGGGCTTGCGCTTTTGACCGAAGGCCGGGGTGAACCGGGCCTGGCTGCGGGCCAGCTTGCGCTGCCAGCGCTTCACGGCCGCAGCCGCCTTGCGCTTGCGGATCTGGGTAGGCTTCTCGTAGAACTCCCGGCGGTGGACCTCGGAGAGGACGCCGGCCTTCTCGCAGGCCCGCTTGAAACGCCGCAAGGCGACGTCGAAGGGTTCGTTGTCTCGCACTCTAACCGACGGCATCGATGCTTTACTCCTCCACGGGATGACGAAAAGAGAGGGACTATACCATGCACGGCCACAAATCGCCCTTTCTTGATCCCCTCACCCCAACCCTCTCCCGGCGGGGCCCGGAGGGAGAGGGAGAAAAGACAGTGCCTCTCCCGGAGGGAGCGGATCTTAAGGAGGCGATCTATGGCCATGGCCAGATATAATCCAATCCGGGCGAAGAAACGAAAGGTAGGCGATGCGCGTCCTCGGGATCGAGACCTCGTGCGATGAGACCGGCGTGGCCGTCTACGACTCGGCGCGCGGCCTCTTGGGCCACACCGTATTCAGCCAGGCCGCGCTGCACGAGGCCTACGGCGGGGTGGTCCCGGAGCTGGCGTCCCGCGACCACGTGCGCCGTCTGGTCCCCCTGGTGCGGGAGGTCATGCGCCAGGCGGGGGTTTCGGGCGCCGACATCGATGGGGTCGCCTACACCGCGGGCCCCGGCCTGGTCGGGGCCTTGCTGGTCGGGGCCTCGGTGGCCAGGGCCCTGGCGTGGGGTTGGGGTGTGGGGGCGATCGGCGTGCATCATATGGAGGCGCATCTCCTCGCCCCCATGCTCGAAACCCCGGCACCCGAGTTTCCATTCCTGGCGCTCCTGGTGTCGGGGGGCCACACCCAGCTGGTGGCGGTCAGCGATCTGGGGCGCTACCGGGTGCTGGGCGAGTCCCTGGACGACGCCGCCGGGGAGGCCTTCGACAAGACCGCCAAGCTGCTCGGTCTCGGCTACCCCGGGGGGCCGCCACTGGAGCGGCTGGCAGAGTCCGGGCGCACCGGGCGTTACCGTTTCCCGCGCCCCATGACGGACCGGCCCGGCCTGGATTTCAGCTTCAGCGGGCTCAAGACCCATACCCTCATGACCCTCCGCCAAGCCGGCCCCGATCCGGACACCCGCGCCGACATCGCGCGCGCGTTCCTGGAGGCCGTCGTCGATACCCTGTATATCAAATGCCGCCGCGCCTTGCGCGAGACGGGACTCAAGCGGCTCGTGGCCGCGGGCGGGGTGAGCGCCAACCGCGCGTTGCGCGGCCGGCTCGCCGGGCTCGCCGAGGAGCTGGGCGTGACCGTCCACTACCCGCGCCCGGAGCTCTGCACGGACAACGGGGCCATGGTGGCCTATGCGGGCTATCGCCGCCTGTCGCGGGGCGAGCGCGCCCCCCTCGCCTTCGAGGTGCGGCCACGCTGGCCGCTCGAGGACTTGACCTCCGGCTAGCGCGTCAACGCCGCTACTCGTGCAGGGCGCCGATCTTCCGTTCGGTGCCGGCCAAGAGATTCCGGATATTGGAACGGTGCCGCCACAGGATCACGGCGGCCATGGCCGTCACCG
>JBQTJM010000087.1:0-8725 GCA_052387115.1 Gammaproteobacteria bacterium
AGTTACGCCACAAGCTCGAACAGGAGCCGGCGCGACCGCGCTTCCTGCTCACGGAAGTGGGCGTCGGTTATCGCCTCGCGGCGGAATAGGCCTTGAGTTAAGATAGTGTAAGAACAGCAAAACCCCGATCGCGGGAAGGCCTAAGGCCAGCACCGATATGGGACGGGGGTTGGGGAGTTGCCATGGAATATCTGCTCGTACATTTCCCGGCTCCAAGAAGGGTCAAGGTCGGTGCCGTGTTCCAAGGTAAGACCGCGGAGCTCATCGAGCTGGAGGCCGGTACCTACAGCATCACCCTCGAGCCCCCGATCAACTTTACCCCCAAGCGACAGGTAGTCCGGTTGGCCGGCACGACGCCGCTCAGCCCCCGGGAGGTGACCTTTGCGCGACGCTAGGCCGAGGTTTTGTTTCTTGCTCCTCTGCGCTCTCGCCTCGTCGTGTGCGCACTACCCTCGCAACGACCCCCTGCAATCCTACCGACCTGAGCAGGGATACCGCTTCGACGCCTTGCGGGACGGCGGCAATACCGACTCCCTGTTCCTGTGCCTCACCTTATCCGGAGGCGGTACCCGCGCGGCCGCGCTCGCCTACGGGGTATTGCGGCGACTCGATGAAGTCACCATCACCTGGAAGGGAAAGCAGAAGCGCCTGCTCGATGAGATCGACTGCATCTCTTCCGTCTCTGGTGGTTCCTTTACTGCCGCTTACTATGCGCTGTTCGGACGCCGGTTGTTCCAGGACTTCCGGGCCCGGTTTCTCGATCGGGACGTGCAACAGGCCCTTTTCCATCGGGTCTTTTATCCGGGCAACCTAGTTCGCCTCCTCTCGCCCTACTTCGGCCCCATCGACCTGGCGGTGGACAACTACAGCTTCGAGACCATCGAGATGATCCGGGAGCTCGGCGCTGAACGCGTCAAGGCCCAACAGGTGGTTGCCGCGTGCCAGCGGCGATTGGCGGAGCGGTGCCCTGGGGCCCCTGGCCTACCGACCTTTGCGATCGCCGTTGACCCGCACGTGATCGAGCTCAATTTCGAGATGATCCCAGACCCACAGCGCCGCCGCTATTTCCTCGGGCTACCGACCACCTTAAACGTCAACACAGGCGTCGAAGATCTACCGGACTTGGCCAGCGGGATCCCCCGCGACGGCGGCTTCGGCACTACGGAGACTGTCCCTGGATCTGGGGTGTTCGGCAACGGTGCATTCAACGCGCCCGCTCTCGTGGAGGCGGCCGACACGGGTCCGTTTTTCCACAACAACGCGGTCAACACGATCGAGGAGGCGATCGCGTTCTTCAACAGCCCCGAATTCAACAATTCGCGGGCGAATGATGCGAAGATTCAGCTGGATAGTGAGCAGGTCAAAGCAGTGGCGGTCTTTCTCCGCATCATCAACGCGCTCGAGAACATCCGATCGGCCTCGGAGCTCGCGCAGACCGCCCTGGGGAGAACGCCGCTGGCCAGCGCCAGGCCGCCGTTGCGCTTGGCGATCGCGGACACCGCGGACGGCATTCGGGTGCTGCTGGAGAAGGGTCTGCACCCTGATGCCGTGGTGGCACTGCGGGCAGCGAGGCGCCTCCTGGATCGAGCAGGCGACACCGCGTCTAATGTCCGGAGGGATGCTTTGATACGGCTCGCCATCGCCGCACTCAATAGCGCGCACGATACCATGGTGCTCTAGCCAGGGCCTCAGGTCGCACGGGTACGGGCAGACGCCCGTACCCGGTGTGTCTCCGTCCCGGCTTTGGAATTGACTTTCTGGCCCGGTCCGTAGCTGAGCGCGCCCCACTTTTGCGGGCCACCCCGCCGCCGTCACTCGCACGGATCAAGTCCCCAGCCCCGCGCGCTCCAGGACCACGAAGCTATAGGGATAGCGGTTGGCCGGGTCGGGCGGGTGATCGGTGCGAGCGCACTCGCGCCATTCGCCCGCGTCATAGTCGGGAAACCAGGTGTCGCCGCCGATCTTGGCGTGTATCTCGGTGAGGTAGATGCGCTCGCATAGCGGCAAGGCCCCAGCATAGATTGTGGCACCCCCGATCACCATCACCTCACCGAGCGGCCGCGCCATGGCCAGGGCCGCCTCGAGATCGCGCGCGACCGAGACGCCCGCGCCGCTGAGCTCGGGGTCGCGGGTCACGACGATGTTGGTCCTGCCCGGCAGCGGGCGGCCGATGGAGGCGAAGGTCCGGCGGCCCATGACGATGGGTTTGCCGAGGGTCAAGGCCCGGAAATGCCGCAGATCGGCGGGGAGATGCCAGGGCAGCCGGCCGCCCGCGCCGATCACCCGGCCTTCGGCCATGGCGACAACCAAACCGATTCCGTGGGGGCCGATTCCGTGGGGGCCGATCGGGTGTGGGGCTGAACGCACCGGGGTTTCTCGTGACGCCACCGTCCGTTACCAGGGGCGGGCTATGCGTGACGCTCCGCTACACCGCGATGGGCGCCGCGATCGGCGGGTGGTGGCGGTAGTGCTCGAGCGTGAAATCGGCAGCGGTGAACTCGAAGAGCGACTGGACCTCGGGGTTGAGCCGCATCCGCGGTAGCGCATAAGGGCTGCGGCCGAGCTGCGTCCGGGCCTGGTCCAGGTGATTGAGATAGAGGTGTACGTCCCCGAGCGTGTGGATGAGATCGCCCGGCACAAAGCCCGTGACCTGGGCCAGCATCATCGTCAGCAAGGCGTAGCTCGCGATGTTGAACGGTACGCCCAGGAACACGTCGGCGCTGCGCTGGTACATCAGACAGGACAGGCGGCCCTCTGCGACGTAGAACTGGAACAGGCAGTGGCAGGGGGGCAGCGCCATGCGCGCGATCTCGCCCACGTTCCAGGCGCTCACGATGAGGCGCCTTGAGTCGGGGTCGGTCTTGAGGTCGTCCACGACCCGGCTCATCTGGTCGATGGTCCGTCCATCGGCGCTCTGCCAGGCGCGCCACTGGGCGCCGTACACCGGACCCAGGTCGCCGTTCGCGTCCGCCCACTCGTCCCAGATCGTTACCCCTTGCTCTTGCAAGTAGCGCACGTTGGTGTCCCCGCGCAGAAACCACAGGAGCTCGTGGATCACCGATTTGATGTGCAAGCGCTTGGTCGTGACCACCGGAAACCCGATTCCGAGGTCGAAGCGCATCTGGCAGCCGAACAAGCTGAGCGTGCCGGTGCCGGTGCGGTCGCGTTTTTCCACACCCTCCGACAGGACCCGACGCAAGAGCCCGAGGTAGGGTCCCATGTCAGCGCCGGGGCCGCAGGCACAGCCACAGGCCGGCGAGCAGCATCGGG
Source organism: Gammaproteobacteria bacterium (assembly GCA_052387115.1). Taxonomy (GTDB): domain Bacteria; phylum Pseudomonadota; class Gammaproteobacteria; order JACCXJ01; family JACCXJ01; genus JACCXJ01. The sequence continues at coordinate 3,271 of JBQTJM010000087.1, forward strand.
ACGGTCAAGACCTGTCCTATGGTCAACCAGCCGAGCGCGAGGTAGCCGATCTGCACGTCCGGTGCCCGCACGAACTCGACCAGAAAACGCGCGCAGCCATAACCGACGAGAAATGCCCCCGATACCACGCCCATCGGCCGTGGTTTCCTCGAAAACATCCATAGGAAGGCGAATAAGACCACGCCTTCGAGCAAGGCCTCGTAGATCTGGGACGGGTGGCGCGGGATGGCTCCTGCGGCGGGGTCGGGGAACACCACACCCCAGGGGAGGTCGGTCGGCGCACCCCAAAGCTCCCCGTTGACGAAGTTGGCGAGGCGGCCCAGTAACAAGCCGATCGGGACCACCGGGGCGACCAGATCCGTGACCTCGAAGAAACGTTTGCCGGTCTTGCGCGCATACCACGCGGCGGCCAACAAGACACCGATGAGCCCGCCATGAAACGACATGCCCCCCTGCCACACCTTGAAGACGGCAAGCGGGTCCTTCACGTACACGTGAAAATTATAGAACAGGGTGTATCCCAGCCGGCCCCCGATCACGAGCCCGAGTGCGGCATAGAATATAAAGTCGCCGACTTGTCCTTCGCTCCAACCGGAGCCGGGACGGACCGCCCGGCCTTTCATGAGCCACCAGGCCGACAGGATCCCGGTGACATAGGCGAGCCCGTACCAGCGGATCGCGAGCGGGCCGATGTGAACGGCCACCGGATCAATGCCGGGAAAGGGGATCACCTGGATATGTTAGCACGCGAGCCGTCGGGCGCCGGGCGCGCTAACGGGGTCCACTCAAACACGACGATGTCGCGAAGCGCTCAAAGCAGGCCGTCTCTTATCAAACGCTCGATGACGGATCCCGGTGTCAGTCCTTGCATGCAGGCGTGGGCGCGGCTCGGGGGGCAGACCGGGAGCCAGCAAGGACTGCAGGGGACAGGGTGTACCAGGACCCGCTGCCGTTGGCCGAGGGCGTGGCTGCGCGCGATGCTGGTCGGCCCGAAGAAGGCGTACACCGGGATCCCGGCACAGGACAGCACGTGCATCGGGCCCGAGTCGTTGGTCACCGCGAAGCGGGCATGGCGGCCCAGCTCGGCGAGCTCGCGGACTGAGAAGGCGTCCGTCGCATCGATGCCGACGTCTTGCGCCAGGGTTTGATTGAGCGCCCGGTCTTGTCCCGCGCCGATCCAGATCACCCGCACACCGCGCCTTTCCACGGCGGTGGCGAGTGCGCCGTAATGAGGCCAGCGCTTGCTCTCCCAACGACCGCTGCCCCCGGCGTGAAACAGGGCGAACCGTCCGTTGCCGAGCGCTTGAGCCTGGCACCAGCCTGCTACCTGTTCTTGCTCCGCCGGATCCGTCGGGAGCCACGGTCGGGGCTCCGCCTCGGGGACGCCGGCGGCTCCCAGCAAGGCATTCAGCGTGTCGAAGGGGTGGGGTTTATCGCAACCCGCCGCGGGCGGGGCATGGGTGTAGGCCGGGCTCGGCGCATTGCCGACCCGTTCGGGAGCGCCGGACAAGAGGCACAACCACTGCGAACGGTCGTTGCACTGGAGGTCATAGAGGCGCGCATAACGTCCCATCCGGAGATGCGTCAAGGCCCGGCACATGGCCGCCGTACCGCGTCTTTCGACGGCGTGGATCGCGAGGCCCGGCCAACCGTCGAAGATAGGGGCGTAGGGGGGGGCGGTCAGGATCGTGGCGCGGCCCTCGTGTTCCTGGATGCGGCGGATGATGGGCGTGGCGATCATCAGGTCCCCGAGCGCCCCCCACTTGAAGATGAGGGCGCCGTGGCGCGGTCGACCGGTCATTGGTCCGGGCCCCGCGCCACCAGGGCGCCCAAGAACAGCGGCAGGTACACGGCGAAGGGCTTGGAGAGATAGGAGAAGCTGAATAGACCGGCGGCGATGATAGCGAACGATCCCGCGAGCAGGGTGCCGGCCGCCGCGCGTCCGCAGGGCGCGCCGACTCGCCAGCGCAGGGCTCCCCGCGCGAAAAACACCCCGAGCCACAAGAACAAGGCGCCGACCCCGATGAGCCCCGCCTCATACCAACAGTCCAACACGAAGTTGTGCAGGTGCTTCACGACGATCGGTGCCCGTTCGGGGCCGCGATCGACGCTGAGGATCCGTTCATGGAGTGCTGTATTGCCGAGGCCGACTCCCACGAATAGCTGCCGAGGTGGTGACGCCAAGGCCTGACGCCAGATCACGGTGCGCCCGGCGCTCAACTGATCGGTCGCTCCGGAGAGCGTGTTGCGCGAGGCGGCCCCGCGCAATAGGACATCCCCCTGCGTCATGACCGCCGTCGCGAACAGCACCACGGTCACGGCCAGGGCGGTGCGGGCGCGCCACCCCTCTGCCAGCCAGGCGAAAACGAAGACGGCCGCCGCGAGCCCGACGAGCGCGGCGCGACCCTGGGCGAGCAGGATGTAATAACCGGCCGCCCCCAGGCAGAGCGCCGCACCCCAACGCCCGGCGCGCCCCGCGGTGCGGAGGAGCGCGTACAAGGCGAAGGGGGTGAGGAACGCCAGCCCGTCTTCCTGCAACATCCGCGTGGGGCTGAAATCCGGTGACGGGAGCTGCCAAAGGAGCTTGCCGTAGAGGACCCCGAGCATGGCGATCGTCGCGAAACCGAGCGTCCGGACCAGGCGCTCGAGACCGCCGGGTACCCGTTCGATGGCGGCAGAGGCGAACATCCACACCGAAGCCTCGGCCGCGAACTTGAGCCATTCGCGGGTCCCGCGCAACGGGTCCAGGGCCGCCGGGATCCCGAGGGCGAAGGCCGTGAGCAGGGTCGCGAAAACCAATACGAGCCGCCGGTCGAGCTGTCGGGGCCGGCGGTAGACGAGAAGCGCCCACAGCCAATAGAGCACCAAGAGCCCCGTGAACACGGCTCGGCCCAAGACCTGGGCGAGCGGCAGCCCGCATGGGAGCAGGTAGCCCCAACGCCAGTAGGGTGCCTCGAGCCGCAGGCGCAAGCGGCTAAGCGCTGCCGAGGGAGTGGACATGCGCCAGCACCTGGTCGACACCGATCCCCGCCATCCCGGAGCCCGCAACGGCCGGGGTGATGGCAGAGAGGAATGGCGAATAGGCGAGCGGCGGATATCGCCCATTGAATAGACCGAGGGCCGGGGTGTGAACGGCAGCCGCGAGGTTGTAGACCCCGGTGTCGTTGCCGACGAAGAGCCCGCATTCCGAAAGGAGCGCCGCGACTTCGTCGATGGGTTCGCCGATGACCGCCAGGCACCCTTCGTCGGGATGATGGGTCGCGATAGCGTTTGCAAGATCGCGCTCCGCTTCGCCGCCGAGCAGGAAGATGCTGGGAAAGACCGGTTGGAGCCCCAGTCCGAGGGCCGCGAAACGGGCCTCGCCCCAGCGCCGATCCGGCTCGCTGCACCCGATCCCCAAGGCCGCCCAGGGTCTTGGGAGCGTCCCGAAACGACGGGCCACGGCCTCGCGGGCGGCACTGGAGATCGCGAGCGGCGGCTCGAGACCGGGTCGTTCCAGCCCCAGGCGTTCGAGCAGGCGATCGGCCATGGCGATCGGGTGCCCATGGTGCTCGTCGCGCGCGAGCGTCGCGCCGCCATCGAGCCACCAGCCTTGCCATCCGCGCCCGTACCCGAAGCGCCTCGGGATCCCGGCGAGACGGCAGGCGAGCGCATAACGGCCGCTGCCGTGCAGCACGAAGGCCTCGGTAAAGCGATGCGCCCGGAGCTCGTGGGCCAGGCGCAGGATGCCATAGACCCCATCGTGCCGGCCGGGGTTACGTTCCAACCACAGGACCGCGCCCACCGCCGGCTCCGCGGCGAGGAGGCGGTCCGCCTGCGACCGGCGCTTGGTCAGGAGGGTCAGGCTCCCCGCCGGGCGGGTGCGGGCGATGGCCCGGAGATGCGGCAGATGCCAGAGCATGTCCCCGATGCCCGGGAGCGGTTGGATCACGAGCGTCCCGCCGCGAATGGGATCAGCGCTCACGGGATTGATGCAACGCTTCATAGAGGCCAATCGTGCGATCCAGCATCGCGCGCAGGGTATAAGGGTGCAGCCGCGGCACCGTGCGCGGGTGCAGGATGAAGTCCAGGGCCTTGGCCACCAGCGCCGGGAGATCTCCGGCCGGCGTTCGGCCTTCCGGAAACACCCGGGTCAAGATCTCGTGGACCCCCCCATGGTCATAACCGATCACCGGGACGCCGAGGCTCAGAGCCTCCAGGGTGGTGCGTCCGAAGGCCTCGGGGATCTTCGAGAGGCACAACACGAGATTCGAGGCGGCCATGACCTCACGCACGTCGGCGCGATGGCCGAGGTGGCTCACCTGTTCGTCGAGTCCGCGGGCACCGATCTCCGCCTCGAGCGCCGAAATGCGCTCGGGCCGGTCCGCGCCCCCGGCGAGGAGGCCGTGGACCGGTATGCCGCGCTCCCGCAAGGCCGCGATGAGGGCGAGAAAGTCATCCTGTCCCTTGCGCGGCGAGATGCGGGCCGGCAAGGTCAGGACGAATCGGCCGGCCAGCATCGGCATGTCGCGCTCCCATCCTACCCGCCAGTCCGATGGCGGATCGTAGCCGTAAGCATAGTGCAGCGGGTCCACGCCGCGGTGGATGACCGCGATGCGCGGCTCTTCGACCCAGGGATAGGAATACCGGATATGGTCGCGGACGGTGTCGGAGATCGCGATCACGGCTTCCCCGCGCGCCATGACTGCGCTGTAGCGGTTGACCGAATAGAGCCCGTGGAAGGTAGTCACGAAGCGCGGGCGTAGCGAGGGCGGGAGGCTGCGCCAGGCGCTGAGCGCGAGCCAGGCGGGGAGTCGCGAACGGGCGTGGAGGATGTCGACCCGGCGTTCACGCAAGAGGCGCCGGAGGGGGACGAGGTAGCGCAGGACGCGCGCGGACTTCTCCCCCACCGCCCACGGGATATGTTCCGCGCCGGCCTCGACGATTGCCTGCGCCAGGCGGCCCGGCGCCGCGACGACAAGCGCTCGATGCCCGCATCGCACCAGCTCGCGGGCGACCTCCAAGGTCCCCTGCTCGACCCCGCCGCCTTCGAGCGCGGGCAGCATCTGGACCACCGTCAGGGACACCGGGGACTGATCGTTAGACCCGTCTCTGGCCCCCCAGAAATCATCGCTCCCCGGTGGCCTGATAGTCCCTTTCTTCTTGAAAGACCAGGATATCGAAGTCGTTGCGGCCGGCCTCGAGCACGCCCCACCCGACGATCTTCGTTGCACGTAGACCTCATCGCTCCCTAGCAGCCTGTCGGACACAGGTTGAACGGTAAGGCGACGCGGGTGCTGAGCACGCCCATCGTTGGTCGAACGGTCTTTGATGCTGTAGTCAGCTATAAGAAAGAGGCGAGAACCCTCAGAGTATGGGATGGCAACTGCTGCCAGCAACCCATAACGCAGGAGGTATTCTCGCCATGAAGAAGCGTAGCTATCGTGCTCAGAAAGTCAACGAGGTTCGGTGGGAA
>JBQTJM010000088.1:0-4091 GCA_052387115.1 Gammaproteobacteria bacterium
CCGCGCACGATGTGCTGCATACTCCTGTTCCTTGCGCTGCTTCAATGAGGCCGCGGCGAATCGCCGCGGAAAACAAAATGCGGTCGATCTGATCCCCGATTTGCAGGTTGCTTCAATGAGGCCGCGGCGAATCGCCGCGGAAAACAGCCCTGGCGGGAACCCGCATGGCAGGCCGCTGGGAGGGCATAGATGCGAGCGGTGCTTCGGTAGATGGTTTGCGCGTTGGCCAAAGCTCGGGCATCATATCACGTTGCGACAGTAGTATCCTGATTGTTAAAGAGGCGCCGTTTGCGAGCGGTCACCAGGGATGTCGCCATCACCGGAGCGCTCGCAACGGTGAGGCGGGTATCCTACACGATGATAGGCGCGCGTTCCAGGGCTTTGAACGGCTTGCCCAGGCTGACGACCCGCGGCACGACGCCCTCGGCAGGACCGAGGTCGAGCATCAGTACGTGGTCTTGTTCATGGTGGATGATCTGGTCAAGTGTGGCGACCAGCTCGGCATGGCGTCGTCGGGTGAGGCGGCACTGAAAGACGGAGAGCTGTAGCCATTCTCCGTATCCGTTCATGAGAGAGAATACGGCCCGCCAGCGCTTAGGGTCCGAGATATCGTAAGTGACGATGAACAAGTGCTCGTCCATGACGGCTCATCGGGTCGTGAAGTTCGGGTATTCGGTGATGTCACCGAGCAGGAAGCGGCTGAGGAGTCTTGCCTGGACCTCGAAAAGTCTCCGATAGCTCAGGCGGTATCCGAACAGCGGATGGGTGATCTCGTGGTCGAGGCGTCGCTCGAAGGCGGCGATGAAGCGCTTGCGCCCGTCGTGGGTCAGGGTCACCGCCCCCGCGGCAGATATGAAATCGGTAGGCTTGACCTCGCCGTTGTTGATGGCCTGGATGACCGCCGAATCGGCCACGAGTGGTCGGAACGGTTCCATCATGTCGAGCGCGAGGGCAGGGCGGCCGTAACGCGGTTGGTGATAGAAACCACGGTAGGGGTCGAAGCCGACCGCGGTGAGCGTGACGGTCCAAGTGCGCACCAGCAGGGCATAGGCATAGGACAAGAGCGCGTTCACGGGGTCGAGCGGCGGGCGGCGGTTGCGCTTGGTGAAGTCGAAGGTCAGGCTGTCCGGATCGGGGTCCTGTTTGATGAGACCCGAGAAGGCGCCGAAGTAGCGCGCCGCGGCGCTTCCCTCGAAGCCGAGCAGGGCGTCCAGGTCTCTGGCGCGGGCGCTCTGCTCGGCGTCGTGTTTGATCTCGGCAAGGACCCGATCGGGCGCCGTGACTCCACGCCAGTTGCGCCGCATCAAGGTACGACAGTTCTGGATCTTGGCGCGCACGAAGCCCTTGGCCAACGCGAGACAAACGTGTTCGTCGAAACTCCCGCGGTACTGCGCGGTGCGCAGCTCGACGTTCTTGTGGCCCGTCCCCTGGGTGTGTCCGAGGAACCAGCCGCCGTAGGAATGCCAGGTGACCGGGGTCTCCCGGCTCATCAGCTCGTGCAGGGTGGGTGTGCTGAGATAGATGTTTCCCATCAGGACGACCTGCGACACGTCGATGAGCCTGGCCGTCGTGACCAGGTTATCATCCACAAAGATCTCGAGCGTCTCTCCGCGCTTACGGACCGATCCCCCGCGCGCCTGCACGTACAGGGCTAAGGCGCTGTCGTGGGCGACACTCAGGGGGCGTGGATTGGCGCCGCCGCGCTTGAGGAAATTGACCTCGTCGGGGAGGCAGATCCCGACCAGGGAGCAGCGCGGGCATTTGGGGCTGTCCTGCAGGGGCGGCGGCATCTGGCCCCCCGCGGCGACGAGCCGAAGACCGTTGACGGCCGCGAGCGCCATGGCCCGCAATTCCTCGTCGAGCTCGACACGCACCCGCTCGCGCGAAGCGGCGAAATAGAGGATGCCCGCCTCGCATCTAAAGCCGTGCTCCTCAAGGATCATTCCCTGCACACAGAGCTGCACGCGCTCCGGGTCGTAAGCCCCCTTGGGCACATGTGGTCGCTTGCCGCGCTTGTAGTCCACCGGCGTGACCGCATCCCCTTCGCCCTCGACCAGATCGAGCTTCGCGATGATCCCGAGCCGGTTCGATGACAACGTGATCGAGCGTGCATGGATGCGCTCGCCGGCACCAACGTCCGCCGGATCGGGCAGGGTGCCGGCCGGTTTATCGACCCGCCGGTGCTGGAAACGCCCTTCTACGGTATCGCTGGACTCCGCCCATTCGCCCTGCACCCATTCGAGGTACGCGAGCCGCGGGCAGTATTGGTATTCGTTGACCATGCGCGCGGGCAGGAGCGGCAGGTCGCCGGAGAGCTCGGGGATAGCCAGCGCCAGTTCGCGCTGGACGGGCTCGGCATGCTCGGTGGTCATAGCGTAGCTCCTCGTGGTTTTATCCCCGGCAGCACACGTAGGTAGGCCGTTCGGACTCATGTTGCCGGCAAACCGACCGTCGTCCTCACGGCGCCCCTTCGACAAAGGCATCATCGATGCCATAATATGAATGTCGCTCGTTGCGCAGCCAGACCTTAGCTTTATCGCTATGACGCCTGCACCCCATCTGTCGGACTGGGACACTTGGGTCCTTTCGACCATCAATGCGCCCTTGCCGGAGCCAATCGACGGTGATCGCCTGGCTCGTTTGATCGCGGCGGACTCGGATGCCGTGCCGTCCTGCATCCTCGATAGTTTTTTCCTTGAGGTACCGCCGGAGGCGGCGCTCCGATTCCTCGCCGCCCGCGGGATCTCGATCGAGACGGCCAAGGCTGCTTTCCAAGCTGCCTGTGCATCCTCTCTCCCGCCCGGGAGCCGCGCCCGGAAACGCTGGGAGGCGTTTTGATGGCGGGATGGTAAGTCCTCTGGCCGAGGGCCATGGCGTGCATCGCGAGCCTCGAGGGCCACTTTCCGCCGCCAGATTGGACCTTTGGTTTGGCGGTGGCACCGCGCTCATGCTTCTCTACGGGCACAGGCGCAGCAGGCATCGACATCTTTCTCCGCGATCCGCAATACCTGATCGCCCTGTCCCCGCGCTTGAACGACCATACCGAGGCCCTCACCGGGCGTTACCTCGAGCAGTCCAATTTCCTCAAGCTTATCTTCGATGGAGGCGAAGTGGATTTCATCGTCGCCCCGAGCCTCACCACTGACCCCTATAGGATCAAGAGCGTCTTGGGGACCGAGACCAAGGTCGAAACGCCCGTGGAGATCGTGGCGAAAAAGGTCTTCTATCGGCCGGAAGAGTTCTTCCTGCGCGATGTCTTCGACTTCGCCTTCGTCCTCGATCACGACCCGCGAGCGATTCGCGACAACCTCAACGTCCTCACCGCGAAAAGCGATGTGCTGTCGCTCCGTCTCGAACGGTTGCAGGCGCTCGGCCCCTTCGCCGCCCAAGCCCGCGCCGCCCTCGATCCCCTTCCCAGGGGAATACCCTATCTGGAATCGGCGATGGAGAAGGTCATGGAGTTTCTGGAACGTCGAAGTATGCCGGGACCCTGAGGCGGGGCCCGGCCTGTACTCTGGGATTCCTGAGCGAACACTTCGTTATAATGACCGAGCTCGATGGCCCGATGGAGATTTCTACCTTTCTGCCGCCTGGAGATGGTGCGGGTAAAGGAGGGACGCGTGCTGCGAGATATCAAGTCGCGACGAAAGCTTCCATCGTGCTCGTGAGTGAAGGAAAAGTCTTGAGCATACGCTTGTCCTCGGTTACGCATACGGTCTGAAGCTGCCGCGCGAGGGCGATGTATTGCGCATCGTAGGCGCTAAGCCGGTGCTCGGACGCCAAGGCGAGGGCCGCTTCCATATCAACTCCGTGTTCGCTAGCAGCGACCAGTGCTACAGTCCGGCGCCAAAGGACACGCGCTTCGTCTATCGTGGCACCTCCTTGCCGTACTAAGGTCGCTAACACATTCGGATATTCGTGACGCCATAGCGCTGGCAATCTCCAATCCGGATCGCGACGCAACAACTCGCGGGCCTGGGCCGTCCGCTCGCCCGCGATGAAACAGTAGGCGATGACGTTGACGTCGACAACGATCACTCCCGCCCTTCGCGCCGGGCTTGGTCGATGAGCTTGTCCGTCAACGGAAAGCG
>JBQTJM010000089.1:0-5330 GCA_052387115.1 Gammaproteobacteria bacterium
TCCGCCGGAGCACAGGAACCGGAGTGTATGTTGAAATACATGAGGATTCCGAGCACCGCCGGGAAGCCAGGGCCAAGGAGTGGCCCTGTTTGGCGCGCCGAGGATGCAGCGCGAGATCCCGAGCGCAGCAGATTTTTTCACAAGCTCTGAGATTTCGTAAAAAAACGATGGTTGATCCGCTGGTAATCGCCGACCCGACTACCGAGCAGTTCGTGTTTCGGCGCCGGGTGTGGGTGGCGGCCGCGGCAATGGGTCTCCTCATGCTGGCCATCGTGGGGCGCCTCGTCAAGCTGCAGGTGGTCGAGCACGGTCACTACACCACCCTGTCTCAAGACAATCGCCTGAAGGTCGTCCCGGTGCCCCCGACGCGCGGCCTCATCTACACCCGCGATGGCTTCGTGCTTGCCGAGAACCGCCCCTCCTTCAGCCTGGAGGTGGTGCCCGAACGGGCCGCGAAGATCGATGAGGTCGTCGGCGCCCTGCAGTCGATCATCGACATCACCGCCGAAGACCAGGCGCGGTTCCACCGCGTCTTGAAATCCAAGCGCCGCTTCGAAGGCGTGCCGCTGCGCCTCGACCTCAGCGACGGCGAGGTGGCGCGCTTCGCCGTGGAGCGCCATCGATTCCCCGGCATCGATATCGTGGCGCGGCTCACGCGCCACTACCCCCTGGGCCCCGAGATGGCGCATATCGTCGGCTACATGGGGCGGATCGATGAGGCCGACCTCAAGGTCATCGACGTGCCCAACTACGGCGGTACCAGCCACATCGGGAAGAACGGGGTCGAGCGCGTGCATGAACAGGTCCTGCACGGCCGCGCCGGTTACCAGGAGGTCGAGGTCAACGTCGAGGGACGCGTGCAGCGGGTCGTCAAGCGGATCGCACCGGAGCCGGGACGGGACCTCTACCTCAATGTCGACGCGGGACTGCAACGCGCCGCCATGGAGGCCCTGGCCGGACGCCGCGGGGCCGTGGTCGCCATCGACCCCCGTGACCTCGGGGTCCTGGCGCTCGCGAGCACCCCGAGCTATGACCCCAACCTCCTCGCCAACGGCCAGAGACCGCGCTACTACCAGGAGCTGCGCGATGCGCCCGACCGGCCGCTGTTCAACCGCGCCTTGCAGGGGCAGTATCCGCCGGGCTCGACCGTCAAACCGTTCTTCGCGCTGGCGGCCCTCGATTACGGCGTGCGCAATCCGTCCAACACCGCATGGTGCCCGGGGTGGTTCAGCCTGGGCGGCCAGAAGCATCGCTATCGGTGCTGGAAGAAGGGCGGCCACGGGACCGTGCCGCTCAGGCGCGCCATGGTGGAGTCCTGCGATGTGTACTTCTATCGCCTGGCCCAGGACCTCGGGATCGGCCGCATGCACGCCTACCTCGGCCGGTTCGGCTTCGGCCGCAAGACCGGTGTCGATCTCCCCGGGGAATCGACGGGCCTCATGCCCTCGCAGGACTGGAAGCGCCGCGCCCGTCACGCGCCCTGGTATCCCGGCGAGACGGTGATCACGGGCATCGGTCAGGGGTATTTCCTCGCCACCCCGATCCAGCTCGCGACCGCCACGGCAATCCTGGCCAACGGGGGCCGGGTCGTGCCGCCCTCGGTAGGGGGTCACGCCCGCGACCGCGGCACCCAGGTGGCCATCCCCTTACGCCCCGCGGCAGAGGCCCCGGACATCGGTACGAGCACGGAGCACCTCGCGGAGGTGCTCGAGTCCATGGCCGATGTCGTAAATGCCTCGAACGGCACCGCGCGCCAGGTGGGCGTGGGCTCGACCTACCGGATCGCCGGCAAGACCGGCACCGCCCAGGTGTTCGGCATCAAGCAGAACCAGAAGGTCAAGAACGAGCAGCTGCCCGAGCACCTGCGCGACCACGCCTGGTTCATCGCGTTTGCGCCGGCCGAGGCGCCCCGCATCGCCCTGGTGGTACTGGTCGAGCACGGCGGCAGCGGCAGTGGTGCGGCGGCCCCCATCGCGCGCAAGCTGCTCGATAGCTATTTGATGCGGGAAGCCGACTCACCGCAGTTGACCGGTGGATAGTTGAATGATGGAGGGGCATCCGATGGACAGGCGGCGCGGCTATCTGTATCGCTTGCACATCGACCCCTTTCTACTCTGGGGTGTGTTGATCCTGTCCGCCATCGGTCTCGCGGTCCTGTACAGCGCCACCGGACAGGACTTGGGCGCGACCGCCCGTCAAGGCGCCCGCTTGCTGGTCGGGATGGCCATCATGCTGGTCGTGGCGCGCATGGCGCCGCGCTATTTCCTGCTGTGGGCCCCGTGGCTGTACCTGGCTGGCCTGCTGCTCCTGGTCGCGGTCGCGATCGCGGGCACCGGCAAGGGCGCGCAGCGCTGGCTGGATCTCAAGGTGGTGCGCTTTCAGCCCTCGGAGATGATGAAGATCTTCGTCCCGATGATGGTCGCCTGGTACCTGCAGAACAGACCACTGCCCCCGCACCTCGGCGACCTCTTGGCCGTTACGGCCCTGGTGATCCTGCCCGCGGCGCTCGTCGCCGAGCAGCCCGACCTCGGCACCGCGGCTCTGATCGCCGCGGGGGGCCTGTCCGTGGTGTTCCTGTCCGGGGTGAGCTGGCGTTTGATCGGGGTGGCCGCAGCGGGCCTCGTACTGTCGGCACCGTTCTTCTGGTATCACATGCATGACTACCAGCGCCAGCGCCTCCTGACCCTCGTCGATCCCACGGAGGACCCGCTCGGGACCGGCTACCACATCATCCAGTCGATGATCGCCGTGGGCTCCGGGGGGCTGTATGGCAAGGGCTGGCTCAATGGCACCCAATCGCATCTCGAGTTCATCCCCGAGCGCTCCACCGATTTTATCTTCGCGGTCTTGTGTGAGGAGTTCGGTTTCATGGGCGTCGTGGTGGTGCTCGCGCTCTACGTCGCGCTGCTCGCGCGCGGGCTCCACATCGCGCTGGAGGCGCAGGGCCGCTTCGCGCGCCTCATGGCGGGCAGCCTGACCTTGACCCTGTTCATCTATGTGTTCGTCAATATGGGCATGGTCATTGGGCAGCTCCCCGTGGTCGGGATCCCATTGCCCTTCATCAGCTACGGGGGGACCTCACTCGTGACTCTCCTGGCCAGTTTCGGTATCCTGATGTCTTTCCAGACCCACAGGCGTTTGCTTTCTGGATAGTCGTTGGGAGTTGTTCACATATGTTGTTCGCATATAGGGGCCACGGTCATAAATCGCCTCCTTAAGATCGCCTCTCCCTCCGGGAGAGGCACCGTCTTTTCCCCCTCTCCCTCCGGGAGAGGGTTGGGGTGAGGGGATCAAGAAAGGGCATTCGTGACCGTGCGCGGTATGAGTTACTGCTCTCTAGGCGGGGGTGCGGAGTTGCGAAATCTCATCGCATCTTTGGTCTTGGGTCTAGTGCTGGCCCTGGCCCTGGCCCTGGGCTGGACGGCGGGCGGACTGGCGCTGGCCGACCCGCTCGATCCCAGGATCGTCGAGCCGTTCATCACCCGGATGGTCGATCGGCACGGTTTCTCGCGCCCCGCCCTCGAAACCCTGTTCGGGCAGGTGGAGCGTTCCAAGCGCGTGCTCGCGGCCATCTCGAAACCCGCCGAGGCCAAGCCCTGGCACAGCTATCGCCGCATCTTCGTGACCCCGGAACGGATCCGCGGAGGCGTAGATTTCTGGAAGCGCCACGGCGAGCTCCTGGAGCGGGTCGCGGCGCATTACGGTGTGGCGCCCGAGGTCATCGTGGCCATCGTGGGCGTCGAGACCTCGTATGGGGCCAATACCGGCGACTATCGCGTGGTGGACGCGCTTTCGTCGCTGGCCTTTTACTTCCCGCCGCGGGCGCCGTTCTTCACCAGCGAGCTCGAGGCCTTTCTGCTCATGACGCGTGATCACAAACTGGACCCGCTCACGCTCAGGGGCTCTTACGCCGGGGCCATGGGGATGCCCCAGTTCATCCCGACCAGCTACCGGCGCTATGCCGTCGATTTCGACCTTGACGGACGGCCGGACATATGGCGCAGCGTCCCCGATGTGCTCGCGAGCGTCGCCAATTACTTCAAGGAGCACGGTTGGGAGGCCGGCCAACCGGTGGCGGTACCCGCGCGCGTGACGGGCAATGCCTATCAGCCGTTGTTGTATGCCGGCAAGGCGCCGGAGATCGGTCTCGAGGCGTTCACGCAAGCCGGCGTCGTGCCACAAACGCCTGTCGCGGGCCAGCCGAAAGCGCTGCTCGTGGCCCTTGATAGCGAGGCGGGCAAGGAGTTCTGGGTGGGGCTCATGAACTTCTATGTGATCACGCGCTACAGCCACAGCGCCTCTTACGCGATGGCCGTCTTCCAGCTCGCCCAAGCCATTCGCGATCAGGTCCGAGGTGATCAGGCCCGCGGGGATCGGTCCATCGGCACGCAAAGCACAGGCGTTGGTTATAACAACAGTAACGAATCGGCTATCGATGTCGGCGCGCGACACTGAGTGGCCGGTCCTACGCTATGCACCCTGGGCCCCGTGCCTGGGTCTCTGTTTGGTCTTCGGCGGGTGCGGCCAGGCGCCGGTGCGGGACGCGCGGGACATCGCGACCCGCCCCGCGAGCCGCGTGACGCCAGACGCGATCCCGCGCGCGGAGCCGCTGAGTCGCTACGGCAATCCCGAGTCGTACGAGGTGTTCGGGCAAACCTACTACCCCCTGAAGAGCAGCCAGGGCTTCGTGGAGCGCGGGGTCGCGTCCTGGTATGGCCCCGGGTTTCACCGCAAGCGCACCTCCAGCGGCGAGCCCTATGACATGTACGAGATGAGCGCCGCCCACCGCGTCTTGCCGTTGCCGACCTATGTCGAGGTCACGCACCTCGGGAGCGGGCGCAAAGCCGTGGTCAAGGTCAACGATCGCGGGCCCTTCAAGGACGACCGGGTCCTCGACCTCTCCTATGCCGCCGCGCACAGGCTCGGCATCCATGGTCCCGGGACCGCGTGGGTCGAGGTCCGCGCCCTGTCACCCGGCACACGGACCGAGGACGCCGGGATGGCCCCGGTGCCGGCCGCCCCGGCCCAATCAAGAAACAAGAGGGTGGCGCATCTGCCCGGATCCTTCCTGCTGCCCTCGCACCACCCTGCCCGGCGCCGGGCACACGCGCGGCTGAATTTATATAATTTTCACGTGGCGACAGCGGCCCGGCGCGGCCAACCAGTGAGAACAGACGGCACGCCGCGCCGGCGCGAGAGCACACCGAGTCCGGTGGCGCTCGATCCCACACCGCGGGAGTCGCCGGCGCCGCCCGCGGCGTCCGCCGGCCCGGCGGAGCGCGGCTTGTTCCGCCAGGTCGGCGCCTTCCGCGCGGCCGGCAACGCGGAGC
>JBQTJM010000090.1:0-19228 GCA_052387115.1 Gammaproteobacteria bacterium
CCCGAGCACCAGCGAGGGCCTTCGATCGACTCCAAATGGCCTGATCCCAAACCGACACATGATTAGATCCGGTTCAGCCCCTGAGTCGACCCTCCCCCCTTCGCCCCGCCCGCCCGAGACGCCAAGACGCCCGGAAACATAGCGCCTCGAGACGATGAAAGGCCCTTCCAAGCCGAGGACTCGCATGTTTGACAGCTCACGAGGCCAGAAGTACCATGGCTTTTGAGCAAAAAGCGCGTTTGTTTTTTATACATAGATCGCTTCGGAGTTCGATCGGCCAGTATCAAATTGGTGAGCCGTCCCAATGGTTCCTGCTTGAGACGGAAACCGAGCCTGATCCCTTTAATTCTCGTCGGTGCCAAGCCTGAGCTCGCTGCAAGGACAACATGTCCGACCCGATCGATGTCACCAAGATCAGAGGCAATACGATCGAAGGGCAGCGCAGTTTCTTCGAGCAACTCGTCTGCCATCTGGATACGAACCGCATCGCTCGCGGAGGTGGCAGGCGCGGTCTCGCATCGCGTTAGCGCTTGGTGGATCGCTTTGTGATCCTCGACCGTGGTATCATCAGTCACACAAAGCGGCGACTTGATGGGACGACCATGGTTACGATCACCCGCAAACTCGACATCCCTGAAGACCGTACGTTGGTCATCAAGCTGCCGGACACGGTACCACCAGGTCCGCATGAGGTCGTGGTCATCGTCAGTGAGGAGACCACCGACCGTAAGTCCTCGGGCTCGAACGCCGAGGAGCTCATGCGCTTCGCCGGAACCATCCAAAGCTTTGCCGGGATCGATGGAATGGAATACCAACGTCATATCAGGGCCGAGTGGGAATGACCTTCCTGCTCGACACGAACACGGTCATCTACCTCATCAACGATCGCCTGGCCATGGCGCTCCCGCCTGGACGATACGGGGTTTCGGTCATCACGGAAATCGAGCTGCTATCGTTCCCAGACCTACAGGTCGATGAAGAAGAACAACGCATCCGCGCCTTTCTTGCTGTCGCCGACCGCGTGGCCATTAGCGAGCCGATTCGCGACCAGGCGATCGTGTTGCGCCGACTGCATCGACTGAAGATCCCCGATGCCATCATCGCCGCCACTGCCATGGTTGGAAATGCTGTGTTGTTCAGCAATGACGGAAAGCTGGCAACCATTCCCAATCTGCAGATCAGAGCTGTTCCGCTCAAGGGTTGACGAGAGGATCCGCCACGTCCTCCGCCTTCACCTCAGTTTGCTCGCTCAAGCCGTATGGCCCGGCGACATTGAGGGGCGTCTTGCGCCGTAAGCCCGTTCAGATGCGGTTCGTTCCTCACCGCATCCTGTCGCACTTGCTCTTCCCAAGGGGCCGACGCGGACCGTCGCACAGGGTAGCGTTCTGCTCGCCAGGCACGCTCTGACACCTTGCCAACCCCGTAAATTAGACAACCCCGTAAATCAGACTAGATAGACTAGCTAGTCTGGTCTATTTGATCCTGGGCATCACCATGCAAACCATCAGTCTCTTCCGGGCGAAAACCCACTTGTCCAAGCTGATCGACCAGATCGCCTCGGGCGAGGAGACCGAGATTGTCATTTCTCGAAACGGCAAACCGGTCGCGCGAGTCGTCGCGTTCGTGCCCCCGATGCTTCTCGCCGGATCGGGATCGCCAAGGGCGAGTTCACCGTTCCCGACGACATCGACCGTGCCGAGGAAAGAGCCCAGCCAGATGAGCACCTTGCTTGAACGCATTTCCAGTGAACCGGGCAAGTGCGGGGGGAGCCTTGCCTCCGGGGTATGCGGATCAGGGTCGTGGACATACTCGAAATGCTGGCCTCCAACGTCGGTATTCCGGAGATACTCGCCGATTTTCCCGATCTGGAACCGGAGGATATACGAAGGCACCCGCGCGCCGTAACCTAACATGGGCGACGATAAATGAGTTTGCGGCCCCGTTCTTCGCACTGGTTCGGCGTACCCTTCAAGCCGGCTCGACGTAGTGTCAGCTACGCCTTCGCCGACTTTCAGTCCGTGCGGCCCGCCAGACCGGCGCCTCGGTGGCCTCGCGGCGGGCAGTGGTGCGAATCCGGGCTAACCGAGATCGCCCCACAGCGTCTGCAGGGCGCTCAGGGCCGCCACCGCCGCGGTCTCGGTGCGCAGGACCCGCGGGCCGAGCCGTAGCGCTCGGTATCCGGCGCGCTCGGCGGCACTGGCCTCCTCTTCGGCGAAGCCCCCTTCGGGACCGATCAACAAGGTGATGGAAGGATCGGGGGCGAGCTCGGAAAGCCGGCACGCGCCCTCTCTACGGACGAGGAGCAGCTTGAGCCCGGGCACCACAGCGGACAGCCACTCGTCCATGGTCGCGACCGGCAGGAGCCGGGGGAGGCGCGTGCGCCCGCACTGCTCACAGGCCGCCTGCACGACCCTGGCCCAGTGCCCGGCGCGATGCTCGCCGCGCTCGGCCGAAAGGCGCACCACGGAGCGCCGAGTGGCGATCGGGACGATGCGCGAGACGCCGAGCTCTGCGGCCTTCTGGAGAGTGTAATCCATGCGCTCGCCGCGCGAGATCCCCTGGGCCAGGGTCAGATCCAGCGGCGACTCGCGGTCGGCAGGCCGATGGCCGCCGACGCGCACGCTCACCCGTTCGCGATCTACGATCTCGATCGTGGCCCGCCACTCGCCGCCTTCGCCATCGAAGAGCGTGACATCCGCGCCCGGCCCGAGGCGCAGCACGCGGCCGAGATGGGCCGCCGGCTCGCCACGGAGATCGATGCCCGTCCCTTCGACGAGCCGTTCCGGCACGAATATGCGGGGTACGCGCATGTCAGGGGTTGTGAATGAATCTATTCGGCGGTGGCGCGCTCGATGCCCTCGGTGGCGACCTCGGCCATGAGCCGGATCTCGTCCTCGGTGATCACATAGGGGGGCATGAAATAGATGACATCCCCGAGCGGCCGCAACAGCACCCCGCGCGACAGCCCATGGACATAGACGATGCGCCCGCGGCGCTCTTCCCAGGGGTAAGGGACTCGATGCGCCTTGTCCTTCACCAGCTCGATGGCCAGGATCATGCCCGTCTGCCGCACCTCGGCCACGTGCGGGTGGTCATGGAGGTGCGCCGTGGCCGCGGCCATCGTCCGGGCCAAGAGACGGTTGTGCTCCAGGACCGGTCGCTCGTCGAAGAGACCCAAGGTGGCGAGCGCCGCTCTGCAGGCGAGCGGGTTCCCCGTATAACTATGCGAGTGCAGGAACGCGATCCGGCTTGCGAAATCGCCGTAGAACGCGCGGTAGACCTCATCGGTGGTCAGGACGGCGCCAAGCGGTAGATAACCGCCCGTGAGCCCCTTCGAAAGGCACAAGAAATCCGGGCTGACAGCGGCCTGTTCGCACGCGAACATCGACCCGGTCCGGCCGAAACCCACCGCCACCTCGTCGGCGATGAGATGGACCCCAAGCTCATCGCAGGCCGCGCGCAGGCGTTCCAGGTACACCGGGTGGTACATCCGCATCCCACCCGCGCACTGCACCAAGGGCTCGACGATGACCGCGCACACCTCATGGGCATGCCGCTCCAGGAGACGCGCCAGGGGCTCGAACCGGCGCGCACTGTGAGACCCCCAGCCCTCGCCCGGCTCGCGATGGTAGCAATCCGGCGAGGGCGCGCGAATGACGTCCATGAGCAGCGCGCTATAGCTTTCGCGGTAGAGTGGGATGTCGGACACCGCGAGCGCCCCGAGCGTCTCGCCATGATAGGCGTTCTCGAGGGCGATGAAACGTGTCTTGCGGGGTTCCCCCCGATTCCGCCAGTAATGGAAGCTCATCTTGAGCGCCACCTCGACGGCGGTCGAACCGTTATCGGCGTAGAAACAACGTGTGAGGCGTTTTTTATTCTCTGGTTCGGCCGGGCTCATCTCGATCAGACGCTCGGCGAGCGCGACGGCTGGCTCGTGCGTGAACCCGGCGAGTAAGACATGCTCCAGCGTTTCTGCCTGCTGGCATATCGCCGCGGTGATCGTGGGATGGGCATGTCCGAAGAGGTTGACCCACCAGGAGCTGATGGCATCGAGGTAGCGGCGCCCGTGCTCGTCTTCGAGCCACACGCCCGAGGCACGGCGGATGGGGATGGGGGGTAGCCGCTCGTGGTCCTGCATCTGCGTGCACGGGTGCCACAGGCCCGTGCCCGGCGGCCAGGCGTCGAGATCCGCCACCGCCTTTTCCCCGGGGCTCAGCCCCGAACGGTCGCCACGGACCCGACGAGGGCTCCGATCAGCCGGTCTTCCATCTCGATGCGTCTCGCCAGGACCTCGCCGAGCCGCGACAGGTCGGCATGCAGGTCCGCGCCGGCGCCTTGTGACCGGTCCCCACAATATTTTTCGCTGAACTCGAGGGCGAGGTCCGTCGTGGTGGCGATGTCGGGGTAGAGAGCAACCGCCAGTTCCAGCACCGGACGGCGCCTCTCGGTATGCGCTTCCAAGCGCTCGTAGAGCCCGAAATGCGCCGCGGCGATGTAGTCGGTCAAGAGCTGGCAGAACTTGGTCACGAGCATCGCGCGCGGTCTCTCGCGCTCGAACGGTTGGACCCCCGACAGCCGGCACAGGAGGGCGAGCAACTGGTCGCGGTCCGCCAGGAGGTTCGCCACGATCCCCTGCGTCGCATGGCGATCCATGGCATATTTCTTGTTCAGGTTGCGCATGTCGTCATCCGTTCCGTCATTGATCTGTCAAGGGTATCCTGGCCGGCCGCGGGTCGGCAAGCGGCCTGACTGACTGGTATTAAGCAAGCTAGAGGCCATTGAACCATAGGCTCCCTACCCCGGCTATAATCGCCGCCGTGCAGATCAAGGGCTACAGCATTCGCCACGCGATCGGAGAAGGCGGGATGGCGACCGCATATCTGGCCATCCAGGAGTCGCTCGGGCGTCCCGTCGTGCTCAAGGTTCTGCACACCGCACGCAGCGCCAATCCCCAGGAGGTCGAGCGCTTCAAGAAGGAAGGCCGCATCATCGCCTCCCTGAACCACCCCAACATCATCACGGTCTTCGACATCGACACGGCCGGAGACGCCGTGTATCTCGCCATGGAATACATCGAAGGGGGCGATCTGCGCAAACGCATGAGCGGGATCCTGACGCCATACGAAGCGCTCGACATCCTCATCAAGGTCGGTGGCGCGCTCAGCGCCGCTCATAAGAAGGGCATCATCCACCGCGACGTCAAGCCCGCCAACATCCTGTTCCGAAAGGACGGTACGCCGCTGCTCAGCGATTTCGGTATCGCCAAACAAACGGCCGGCGACAACGACCTGACGCAGACAGGGATCTTCCTGGGGAGCCCCAACTACATGGCCCCGGAACAGGCCGAGACCGGGTCGATCGACGGCCGTGCCGACCTCTACAGCCTCGGGGTGATCTTCTACGAGATGCTGACGGGGATGAAACCGTTTTACGCCGACTCGGCGGTCGATGTGATCGTGCAGCACAAGCGCGCCCCGATCCCCACCTTGCCGACGGGCCTCGATCAGTATCAAGCCTTGCTGAACCTGATGCTCGCCAAGCACCGCAAGGACCGCTTCCGCGATGCCGAGAGCCTGCTGCACTACGTCCGGCATTTGTTGCAGAGCGGCACCTTGAAGACCGAGAGGGACGTGGCACAGGCCCCTGAGATCGATGTCTCGGGACCGCAACCCTTCACGACACACCACGACCAAGCCCGGGAGATCGCGCTGCCGCGAGCGCCGCGCTCGCGCCGCACGCGGTATTGGCTATGCGGGGGGCTCGGTGCCGCCGTCATCGGATACGTCGCGCTCTACTATGCGGAGTCCTCGGTGGGCATCGCCCTCGCGCCCACGCCACCGGCCGCAGGGCGGCTGATAGCCACGCTGCCCCCGAAGTCGAGCCCGACCTCCACGACGCCCCCTAAACTAATGGATAGGGGCACAACTCTGGTAGATAGGGGCACAACTTTGGGCGCGCCGGCCAGCGATGAAGTGGTCCAGGCCCTGCGATGGCTGGCGCGCAAGAGCCTGGCCGACTATCGGCTCACCGACCCGCCCCGGGACAACGCCTTTTACTATTACTCGCGCCTGCGCGACATCGAGCCCGGCAACGAAGAGGCACGCCGGGGGATCCTCGAGATCGCCAACCGGTTCGCCTTGCTGGCCGAGCGGGAGCTGGCGAGTCAGCGCTATCGGGAGGCCAGGAGCTATGTCGCCATGGGTCTGCACATCGACCCCGCCAATGCCAGCCTCGTGGCGCTCAAGCCGCTCGCCGACCACCCGCCGCGGGGACTCATCGCGCGCCTCGCCGATCTATTCGCCCCGCACTGAGAGCTTGTGAAAGAATCATCGCGAGCGGCCGCAGCAGATTTTTTCACAAGCTCTGAGCGCACGTGATAAATCGCCCTTTATTGATCCCCCCACCCTAGACCCTCTCCCGGAGGGTCCCGGAGGGAGAGGGGATATAAGGAGCCGATTTATGACCATGGTGCGCCGAGATCGCCGGGGCGAGCTCATTGCGGGTAGCACCGGCCGCGGGTAGCACCGGGCGCTTTACCGCGGCAGGCCGCCGTCCTCCTCCGGGATCCGACCGGCTTGAACACCGGTATTCGCCAACTCGACCCCCGGGGCCGCCGGCCCGGCATCCTCGCCCTTCTCGACTTCGTCACCGCCTAACCCGATCGCGTCCGCAATCGCCGTCAGCCAACCGCGCTCGCGTTCCCCGGGAACCTCTACCGTGATCTCGGGGCGCGGTTGCGGCTCCAAATGACCCCTGGCGGGTTTGACGTCACCGGCCACCCGGACCAGGCGCTCCTCCTGAAAATATAGGGTGACACGGCGCTCGACCCGGTGTTCGCCGCTCGGCTTCATCGTATAGACGTAGTCCCAGCGATCCTGGTTGAATACGTCCTTCACGAGCGATGTGCCCATGATGGAGCGCACCTTGGCGCGGTCCATCCCGTGTTGCAACCGCGCCAGCATGTCCTGCGTCACGACATTGCCTTGCTGCACATCGATGCGATGGAAGAACGGGAGCGGCGTCGATTCCAGCCAACCGCTCATTGAACAACCGCCGAGCACCGCAACCGACAGCACCACGAATTCGAACCGTCTAGTCATGTCCCCTCCCCCGCTCCCGGGCGAAGCCACCCCGAGTGATAGGCCCCGGGTCATAGGCCCGGGTGATCGGCCCGGGTGATCAGTGATATATGGCATCGATTGTATACGCCGCTGCGCCGCTGCGCCAGCCACGCGCTGGCACGGGGGAAAAAAAGGGGCACGTCCGTGTGCCAAGGGCTTGGTCCGCGTGACCGCGGACGGAGGGAAGGAGGCGGAATCGCCGCACCTATCGGGAAAACCGGGCAGGGCGTCGACGAGCGCTCAGAATACGGCCTGTGCCGGCGGCGATGCACGGTACTATTTCACAGGATCTCTGTGAAATATTCCCCAAACGGCTATCCCCGGCCGTGCATCAGGCGGCACAGCCGGCCCGCGATCCCCAGCAGCAGCACCCCGGCCGCGAGCGATATGACGACCGGGATCAAGAAGAAGTCCGCCTGTCCTCCGAGGAGGTGGAACACCCCACCGCGTTCCACGGCTTCCAGCATCCCCGCCAGGTAGCCCGCCAGCAGGTTGGCCGCGAAGGTCGACAGGAACCACACCCCCATGAGCATCGCGGCCATGGACGCCGGGGCGATGCGGGTCACGAGCGCCAGCCCGACCGGCGACACACACAGCTCGCCAGCGGTGTGCAGGAAGATCGCGCCCATGAGCCACAGCGGGCTCACCAGGGCGCCCCCGGCGTTGGCGAGTGCCCCCAGCACCAGGACCACGAAGCCGCCGCCGAGCAACAGGAGACCCAGCGCCATCTTGACGGGCGTGCGCGGCTCCCGGCCGCGACCCGCGAGCCACATCCACAACCACGAGAACAGCGGGGCGAGCAGCAGAATAAACGCCGGGTTGAGCGACTGGAACCAGGCGGCCGGGATGGCCGGCACGCCGGTCTCTGCGGCCAGTTCGGTGGGCATAGTGCGGTCGGTATGGCGCTCGGCGAATACCGCCATCGAGGAGCCGGCTTGCTCGAAGGCGAGCCAGAAAAACATGACGAAGAAGGCGATCACCAGGAGGGCCGTGATCCGATCGCGTTCCACCGGGGTCAGCGGGGGACGTATCGAGCCGGCGTCGTGACGGCGCGCCGGGGGCGCACCGAGGGTGCCGAGGTAGCGCGTCTTGCCGAGCAGATAGACCGCGAGCCCGACCACCATCCCCACCCCGGCCGCCGCGAACCCGAAGCGCCATCCGTAACGCGCGCTCGCCGCCAAATATCCGCATACGAGCGGTCCGATGAAGCCGCCCAGGTTGATGCCCATGTAAAAGATCGTGAAGCCCCCATCCCGGCGTGGGTCATGCGGGCCGTAGAGCTGGCCGACCAGGGTCGAGACGTTGGATTTGAAGAACCCGGTGCCGAGGATCAAGAGCAGGAGGCCCGTGTAGAAACCCTCCGGCGTCTCCACGGCCAGCGAGAAGTGTCCGAGCGCGATCAGGACCGCGCCGATGACGATGGCGCGGTGGGTGCCGAGGTAGCGATCGGCGAGGTAGCCACCGAGCACCGGGGTCAAGTAGACCAGACCGGTGTACCAGCCGTAGAGGCGGCTCGCATCCTCGACGGACCAGCCCCATCCGCCGTCCTCGACCTCCGCAATCAGGAACAGCACCAGGAGCGCCCGCATGCCGTAATACGAATATCGCTCCCACATCTCCAGGAGGAACAGGAGCCACAGGCCCTCCGGCTGGGATCTAGGCCGCCGGTCGCTCATGCGCGGGCGGTTTGAATCGTGGCGATCACTGCCCTACTATACCGGCCAGACCGAGCGCCCGGGGAGGTGTTTCTCCTTCCTGCGAGCACCGGCACACACAGGGGGCTTTGGCAGTTCGCCGACGTCACGACCCGTGAACGGGTCATCATCCCGAGACCAACGCTTGCCTCAGCGGCTCGCCCGCGCTTATGAGCACCAAGACGATCGCAGCGTCGGCCGCGCCGGTGGCGCAGATGTCGGATACCTCCTGGCTGTTCTGGACGATGCAGCGGGCCTTCGGCACGTGCACCATGATCGTCTACGTGGTCCTGCTGGGCTGGCTTGATTCGGCGGAGGTCGAAGTCCTCTTGTTTCAGCCCCTCACCTGGGTCCTGATCCTCCTGCAGGGCAACCGCCACGCGATCCTCGGGATGACGCTCGGCTATCACCGCTACTACTCGCACCGGGCCTTCAAGGCCAGACGTTGGTTCGAAGGCCTCCTGTCATACTCGTGTGCCGCTTCCAACCAGGGCGGCATGGGCTGGTGGGCGGCCAATCATCGCCACCACCATGCCCATTGCGACACGCGGGAGGACCCGCACTCGCCGGTCGCGCGTTCCAGGCTCTACGCCTGGGTCGGCTGGCCCTATGATCCGAGAAACGCACGCCGCCGGATCCGGCTCCGGTACCCCGAGACGCGCTGGCTGGATCGGTGGTGTTTCCTGGTCCCGTGGATGGAATGGGGCCTGGTGTGGGCGCTCAGCGGGTCGCGGGCGTTTTCGACCCTCGTGGTATTGCTGCCGGCGTTCCTGTCGCCCTTCGGTACCCTGTGGTTCAACGTGATGTCTCATGGGGGCGAGCCCGACCGCAAGGGCTGCACCTCGCGTCGCTATCGGGTACCGTCGGCCGTGGTCCTCGGTGAATCGGAGCACCGCGACCACCATGAGTATCCCCGGAGGGCCCGGCGGCCGGGGCCGGATATCCCTTATCGGCTGGTCCTCGCGCCCATGGCACGCCTGGGCGCCGTGTGGGACCTGCGAGTACGTTGAGTCGCGTCGAAGCACGGGCGGCGCAGAGCCTGGGAGCAGATATGAGCAACAATGCCGAGCCTAGCGTGGGGAATTGGTACCAGTACCCGGAAGACGGGGAGAGCTTCGAGGTGCTGGAGGTCGACGAGGACCGCGGCGTCGTGGAGATCCAGTACGCGGACGGTGAGCGCGACGAGATCGACCTCGAGGAGTGGGGCGACCTCGAGGTCGATCTCACGGACCCGCCGGAAGACTGGGCCGAGACCATCGAGCGGGGCGAGGCGGCGCGCCGAACCGCGAGCAAGGACCCGGACGACCCGGCAGCCAGCGATCCTTCCCGGCGATCGCGCCACAGCTCGGACGACGCGGGCGAAGACGACGAGGACGATGACGAGCCGAACGACTACCCGGTCGATGAATCGTGGCGCGATGACGCTTGAGGGCGGCCGGCGGCGAGAAATTTGGGCTACCCCGGCGCGATCCGTGCGGCCTCTTTTGTTTAAATCGCAACTATTTAAATCGCAACGTGACCACGGAGGTGGCCTCATCGCGATCGCCGGGCATGCTGTCGAGCAGCTCGACGATGCAACAGTCCGATAGTTTATCCAGATAACGGCTCTGCACGATCGCTCGCGCCTCGCCGCGCGGCACCTGCGCGAGCACGCGCGTCAGACCTTTGAGCGTCCGCGCCCAGTGTATGCGTCGGCCCGTGTAATAGACGAACACGTTCGGGTCGATCCCAAGGCTCAGGAACGGCGTGTCCGGGCTCGCCCCGCGAGCCGCGGCCTCAGCGAGGCGCTGGCGATCGAAGCGTTCCTGGCTCCAAAAGAGACGCGTGGCACCGAGGCCGATGAAGACCACCGCGGCCATCACCGCCACCACGCTCATGTCCCCGAGCCAGGAACCGCGGTGCCGGATACGCCGCACCGCTACCCAGAGGAACAGCGGAACGCCTAGCGCCAGGCAGACGGCGATCGGCCCCTGGTCGGTCGCGGGGGCGCCGGCGGTGAGGAGCCATGCCAGTGCCCCCAGGATCAGGAGCCCATGTAAGGCGACGAACCAGACCCGCCAGCTCTGCGCCGGGCGCCCCTCGCCGAGCCACCGCGCGGTGCCCGCGCCCAGGAGCACGCACAGGGCCGGCAGCACCGGCAGCATATAGAACCAGCGCCGCTGCACGCCGAAAGACAACAGCAGGGCCGGGACCAGAACGATGCAGGCGAGCCACGCCGCGGCGCCATCGCGTCCCGATCGACGCATGAGCAGGACGGCCGGCACGACCATGAGCACCCAGGGCAGCACCAGTTGGAAGGGGCGATAGAGGTAATAGGGATCGAGGACCGCGCTCCACTCGGGGATGAGCAGCGTGCCGGAGAGCTGGCTGCCATAGAGCCCCGTTGCCCCGAGGCGGTGGTGGAGCATGAACCACCAGGGCAGTGTCAGCGCGCACAGGATCGGCACCCCCGCGAGTGGCCGCAGGGCGCGGAGGCCATGCCGCCAGCCGTGCCCGCCGAGGCCCGCATACAGCGCGCAAGCCAAGAGCAGCATGAGGGGCAGTTGCGGTCCCTTGGTGAGCGTGGCAAGGCCGTAGGCGCCCCACATCGCGTAGGCCCACAGGCGCGCCGTGAGGCCACCCGGGATGGCCCGCCAAACGTAGGCGAAGGCGGTGTAGCCCGCCGCACACCAGAAGGCATAGAGCAGGTCCGGGCGAGCGTTGTGGGTGTACGCGAAAAACCCGGCGCTCGTGCCGAGCATCAACCCCGCGCAGAGGCCCGTGGCGCGGTCGTAGCAGAGTCGCCCGAGCGTGATGCCGAGCCCGACGAGCCCGAGTCCTGCCAAGATCGAGGGCAAGCGTCCGTGCCAGGGCTCGATGTGGCCCGGGTCGCCGAACAGCCCCGCCGTAGCTCCCGTGAGCCAGTAGCTCAGCGGGGGTTTGACGAGCCTAGGCTCGCCGTTGAAATAAGGGACGATGTAATCGCCGCGGGCGTGCATCTCCTGCGCGGTCTGCACCACCAGCGCTTCATGGCCCTCCAAGGGCAGCGTAGTCGTCCCGATCCCGGCCACGAGCCCGGCGAGGACCAGGCTCAGAGCGACTGAGCCCCACCACGCTGGAGGCCGTGCCAGGCGCTCGGCCAGGGCCATGCCCTCAGGCCGATCGCGGGTCCCGCGATAGGAAGTAGATATTGCGGAGATAGACCATCAGCCCGCAAGCCTGCCCGACGATGAAGACCGGGTCCGCCCTATGGATGGCGTAGCACAGGATGGTGATGCCGCCTCCGATGCTGAAGTACCAGAAGGCCTTGGGTACGATGCTGCGGCGGGCGCGTTCGCTCGTCAGCCATTGGACCAGGAAACGCGCCGTGAAGAACAACTGCCCGATGAAACCGACGATGAGCCAAACGTATTCCTCGCTCATGAATCAAACGACCTCCTCGCAAATGAGATTCTTGGCCCGCCGCTTGAGCCACAGGACCCCGAAGAGGTCCGTGATCCCGACCCACAGGCGGTTGTGGACGCCGTACTTGGACACCCCGCGCAAGCGCGGCCGGTGGCCGACCTCGACCGACACCACCGTACCGCCGCCGCGCTCGATGAGCGCCGGCAGGAAACGGTGTATATGATCGAAGAAGGGCAGGTCGAGGAAGGCCTGGCGGTGGACGAGCTTGAGGCCACAGCCGGAGTCGGGGACGGCATCGCCGAGCAGACGTCCGCGCACCGCGTTGGCGATGCGCGAGGACAGGCGCTTGAGCCAGGGGTCCTCGCGCCGCACGCGGTGGCCGCAGACGAGCCTCAAGCGCCGTTCCCCGGAGCGCTCGGCGAGCACCGCGCAGAGGCGCGGGATGTCGGCCGGATCGTTCTGCCCATCGCCGTCCAGGGTCGCGACCCATTCGCCGCGCGCCGCGACTATTCCGCTTCGCAGCGCCGCGCTCTGTCCGAGGTTGTGAGGGTGCCGCAGGATCCGGAGCCTCGTCTCGCCGCCGGCGCGCATCGTCTGGAGTCGGGCGAGGGTATCGTCGTCGCTGCCATCATCGACCACGATGATTTCGTACTCGCAACGACCCTCGAGGCTTTGCGCGATCTCCTGGATCAAGGGGACGACGTTCTCGGCCTCGTTATATACCGGGATCACGAGGGACAAGGGCGGCTGGGTAGGAGGTATCTCATGGTGCATCGAGGGACGATGGTGCTATCGGACGAGGTCTGCGAGCGGTAGTCTGTGCGGTAATTAAATCGGATTCACCGGGCACGCGTTATTTTATCGTACCGCCACGCTCAGCCGCCATCCTCGATGACGAAATACACTTCCGTCATGGGATAGGAACCGGCATCGCTGCCCACCCCCTCTTGGCGCCGTTCTTCGAAAGAGCATTGAGCCGTCGGGTTGACGAAATGCCAGTCCGTGATCAGGAACGAGTGTTCCTCCACCCTGGCACATACCGTGTCGTGATACCGGATTTCCTTGGATAGGGGATCATAAATCAGGGCCGGGATCACCTTGGTGACGAGATTCAGGCGCGAGTACGCTTCGTCCGGATATTGATTGATCCGGATCTCGGCCCCCACCGTCCGGCGCGCCGGATCCACCGTCAGCTCGGATCTCAGATCCTGCGGGCTCTCGCGCGTCTTGTAGATCAGGATGGAGGTGGCCTGAGCCGCGGGCGCGAAAAGCAGGGCGGCGAGCACCAGCGCTTGGGTCGGGTATTTCATGATTGCACCTCGGCTCAGGTTATCACAAGCGCCCATGACGGGATCACGCCGAGCCCCGCTCGCCCTCGGCGCAGGTCGCAGGAAGCGGGAAGCCGATCCGGTAGAGCAGTGTTGCGGTCTCGCAGAGGGGCAGTCCCATGATCCCGGAATAGCTGCCCTCCAGGCGCTCGATGAACGCGGCGGCGAGGCCCTGGCCAAGGCCAGGCGGCACACGTAACGGCATGGGGTCTCGTAGCCGTCCCAACGTTCGTCCACCTCGATATCCAGGGTCTCATGCGGTATGCCGAGCTGGGCGAGGAGGAGACTGCGGCGCGGCGAGCGTGAGGCCAGGTAGAGGAAGCGCCTGTCGGAGCGGTTATCCGGCCGCGCCGCGATCCCGTCAGCCACGGCCATCAGCTACGATGATAGGGATGGCGATGATAGGGATGGCCGTCGAGGAGGCTCTGCGCGCGGTAGATCTGCTCGGCGAGGATGACGCGCACGAGCGCATGGGGCAGGGTCAGCGGCGAGAGCGACCAGCGCTCTGCGGCACGCCCGAGACAGCGTGGATCGAGCCCGTCGGCCCCGCCGACCAGGAGCGCGACATCGCGCCCGAGGCGCTGCCAGTCGGCGAGCCGTCGCGCCAGATCGTCTGTGCCCCAGCGCTCGCCGTGCTCATCCAGGGCCACCACCCAGGCGGATGGCGGGATGGCCTTCAATACCCGCTCACCCTCCCGCTCGAGTGGCCGCTGCGTGTCCCGGCCGCGCCAGCGCCTCTCGGCC
Source organism: Gammaproteobacteria bacterium (assembly GCA_052387115.1). GTDB lineage: Bacteria > Pseudomonadota > Gammaproteobacteria > JACCXJ01 > JACCXJ01 > JACCXJ01. The sequence continues at coordinate 14,272 of JBQTJM010000090.1, forward strand.
GTGACCTCGATGAGCCCTAACGCACAGCGTGCGGGCAGGCGCCCTGCGTACTCCTCATAGGCGGCCCTCACCCAGGGCGGGACGCGCCGCGCCACGGAGATGAGGTGGATGCGCATGACATGCGCTATCCCATATTTCTAAAGTGGCGGGCGCCTGGAGGTCCCGCCAGGGCAGCGCGATCGCCCCTGGAGTCACCAGCGGGGTCATGCAACCGTCCGCTGCCCACCGCGGTATCGTCCCACAGCCGTTCGAGCTGGTAGAAATCGCGGGTCGCGGGCTGCATCACGTGCACCACCACATCCCCGAGATCGACCAGCACCCATGTGCCCTGATCGAAACCCTCGACCCCGAGCGGCCTGACGCCCCTCCGCGTGGCCTCCGCCACGACCTCGTCGGCGAGTGCGCGCACTTGGCGGTTGGAGCGCCCGCTCGCAACGATCATGAAATCGGTGATGTCGGTGAGGGGGCGCACGTCGAGTACCCGGACATCGACGGCCTTGATCTCGTCCAGGGCGGCGAGCGCCACGTCACGGAGGTTCTCTGATTGGATCATTTTTTTGATCACTTTGCAGTTTCCCGGTAGAGGCTGTTCCTTTCGATGAGCTCGAGGACCGCATCCGGCAGGAGATGGCGCGGGCTGCGGCCGGCGGCGATGCGCGCGCGTATGGCGGAGGCCGAGATGTCGAGCATCGGGACGTCGTGGATGAGCAGACACCCGGCCTCCCGGCGGTGCAGGTCCGAGGGATCGGTGACGCCGTGGCGGTCGAGCAGGTCTCGGAGGGCGCCGGAGGGCGATAGCACGCTCCCAGGCCTTTGCGCCACCGCCAGGTGGGCGAGGCCGATGATCTCCCGCCAGCGCTGCCAACCCTCGAGCCCCGCGAAGGCATCCATCCCGAGGATCAGGCACAGCGGCCGCCCCGGAAGATCGCCCCTCAACTCCGCCAGGGTCTCGACCGTGTAGGACACCCGCGCGCGCCGCAACTCCCGATCGTCCATCGTGAGAGGCGGCGTGTCGGCGACGGCCGCTTTCAGCATGCACAGGCGTAACACCGCCGGGGCGGCCGGGGGCTCGCGATGGGGCGGGAGATAGAGCGGGACGAGCCGCACCTCGCCCAAGTCCAGGGCCTCGGCCATCTCGATGGCGAGGCGCAGATGGCCGTGGTGTACCGGATCGAAACTACCACCCAGGATCCCTAAGGGCTTCATCCCTGAGGGATTTCTCCGTGGCGGGGCGGTGGCCCGTCAGGTGCGGATCTGACCATCCCCGATGACGATGAACTTCTGGGAGGTCAGGCCCTCGAGCCCCACGGGCCCGCGCGCATGGAGCTTGTCGGTGCTGATCCCGACCTCGGCCCCGAGGCCGTATTGGAAGCCGTCGGCGAAGCGTGTCGAGGCGTTGACCATCACCGAGCTGGAATCGACCTCGCGCAAGAAGCGCTGTGCGCGGCCCAAGTCCTCCGTGACGATGGCGTCGGTGTGCTGCGATCCGTAGCGGCGGATGTGATCCATGGCCTCGTCGATGCCGGTGACGACCCGCACCGCGAGGATCGGTGCCAGGTATTCCATGCCCCAGTCCTCGACCGTGGCCGGGACCGCGTAGGGGAGGAGGCCACAGGTCGCCGCGCAGCCGCGCAGCTCGACCCCTTTGTCCCGGTACAGCGGCCCCGCGCGCCCCAGAAATGGGGCCGCGACGCCCTCGGCGACCAGCAAGCACTCCATGGCATTGCAGACCGCGGTGCGCTGGGTCTTGGCGTTGTAGGCGATGTTCACGGCCTTGTCGAGATCGGCGCGATCATCGACATAGACATGGCACACGCCGTCGAGGTGCTTGATGACCGGGACCCGTGCCTCGCGGCTCACCCGGTCGATCAAGCCCTTGCCGCCGCGCGGCACGATCACGTCGACATACTCGGGCATGCTCACCAGCTCTCCCACCGCCGCGCGATCGGTGGTGTCGATGAGCTGCACGGCATCGAGCGGCAGCTCGGCGGCGCCGAGACCCGCGTGGATGCACGCGGCGATGGCGCGGTTCGAGCGGATGGCCTCGGAGCCGCCGCGCAAGATGACCGCATTGCCCGATTTCAGACCGAGCCCCGCCACTTCCGCGGTCACGTTGGGGCGTGCCTCGTAGATGATCCCGATGACCCCGAGCGGCACCCGCATGCGCCCGACCTGGATCCCCGAGGGGCGGTAGCGGAGGCCGGTGATCTCGCCGATGGGGTCCGGCAGGGCGGCGACCTCGCGGAGGCCCTCGGCCATGCTTCGGACCCGCGCCTCGTCGAGCGCGAGACGGTCCCGGAGCGCGGCATTGAGCCTCGTCCCTTCGGCGAGATCGATGGCGTTGGCCTTCAGGACGGCACCGGCCTGTGCCTCCAGGGTCTCGGCGATGCACACGAGTGCCCGGTTCTTCTTGGCCGTCGGCGCTCGCGCCATGGCATGGGACGCGTCGCGGGCGCGCCGCCCGATCGCGTGGAGGTAATCGCGGACGTCGATCACGCTACCAACTGAACAGCACCCATTGCGGGACCACGTAGTTCTCGCGGAGCTCGCTCATATTGGTCTCCATGCGCCCGTCGCCGTCCTGATCCATCAGGTAATAGGGCCGGCCGATCACCGGGATCACCTTGATCATGTAGAGGTTGCCGTTGACGCGATACTCCTCGATGGTCGCATCCTTCTTGCGGATGATGCGGACGTCGGGTTCCAGCGGCTCGCCGCTCTCTACGCGTGCGGGCGGCGGCGGGACATCCGGCAGCGGCTCGAGGTTCTGCGGGGTCTCAGCCTGTGCCAGGCCCAGGGACGGCGCCCACAGGAGCATCGCCATCGCCCGGTGTCGCGGGCGCGTCTCTCGATCGACGGGTGAGGGGTTCACAGGTGCAGGAGGATCTCTTGTTCCTCGGCCGAGAGGCCGAAGCCGCGGTGCTCGTAGAACTTGAAAATAGCATCCACTACTTCCTGGGGATTGTCCACCACCTCGAAGAGCTCTAGATCGGACGCGTCGATGGCGCCCTCGCGCACCAGGGTGGCCCGGAACCAGTGGAGGAGACCGTCCCAGAAGTCGCGCTGCACCAAAAGGATCGGGATACGGCGGCTCGTGCCGGTCTGCACCAGGGTCAGGATCTCGGCCAACTCGTCGAGGGTGCCGAACCCGCCCGGCAACACCACATAGGCCGAGGCATACTTCACGAACATCACCTTGCGCGAGAAAAAGTGCCGGAAGTGCAGCGAGATGTTCTGATAGGGGTTGCCGGCGCGCTCGTGGGGCAGGTGGATGTTGAGCCCGACACTCGGCGAGGTCCCCGCATAGGCGCCCTTGTTGGCGGCTTCCATGATCCCGGGACCGCCGCCCGAGACCACCGAGAAACCGGCATCCGACAAGGCCCTTGCGATCTCCTCCGCCAGCCGGTAGGAGGGGTGCTCGGGGCTCGTGCGCGCCGATCCGAACATGCTGACCGAGGGCCGGATCGCGGCCAGGCGCTCGAAGCCCTCGACGAACTCCGCCATGATCTGAAACACCTTCCACGACTCGCGCGTCAGGAGGTTGTCGTCGATGGGCAGCGGATGGCTGGACTTGGCGTGCTCGTTCATCCTGGCGTGGCGCTGGTGGGATCGGTCGGATAAATAACACACTTTGGGCGGGACGCACACTGCCCGGCGTGCCGGCCATAGGCCTGCCGCTCCAGGTGGGCGGGGAGAGCAAGCCGACGATGTGAGCCGCCCTGCCCACGCTCGCGAGCGGGACCGGGCACCGGACATCGCCCGCGCCGCTCGCGGTTCACTCCCGGAGGAAGAGCACTTGGATCGGCGTACGTTGCCGGGCAATCCCGCGATGGGCGCTTCCTACCCTCTACCCAAGACCGGATGCTGACGCCAGAGTACCCGACGAGCCCGCGCATATCCTGCGGCGGTACCCCGGACGGCGCTGCCGGTTCCGACGTGCACCACCCAATCCCCGGCCGGCCCGGGCCACGAAACAGTGCCCCTTGCGAAACAGCATTGAACTTCCTATGCTTCACGATGGCCGTGGTGCCGCGGGCGGGTTAGACTTCCCGCCGAGGCCAGACGGTTTCGGGCGATGCAAGGACCCGCTGCCACTCCCCGGATGCCCTAGGGATGCTTAAGCTCGACCACAGGTAGGGAGGCGCATATGACGCGCGCTATAACGTATAAAAGGGTTTGCCATTCTTCCCCGCTGTTACGCTATTGTTTAGGGGTCATGCTGCTTTTCCCCTCCGTGGGCAAAGCCGTAGTCGAAGGCATTCCCTGCACTCCGGAACCGACAAACATGATTGTTATGGAGATGTGGTAAATTGCCGGATTGAACAGGTAAACGATCTCGATAGATTCCAGTTTTCCGGTGTGCGTGTTCCACCCTTCGATGCCGTTGAGTTCCCTCTGAATGACCTATGGGCGCCCCCGGCGGAAAATAGCCCGATCCGGAATTGAGCGTCGGAACAGCCGGCATGCACCGCGCCCCAGCCATCAATCCTGCTCCATTGTATGAGCGCCTGCTGGCCCTGCCGGATCATCTCACCGGCGAGATCCTAAATGGGCAGTTGCATACTCAACCCCGGCCTTCGGGGCGGCATGGGCTGGCCGAGCGGGGCTTGAACATCGACATCGGCGGGCCGTTCGACTTCGGGCGGGGTGGCCCCGGGGGGTGGTGGATCCTTCCCGAACCGGAAGTCCATTTCGTTCGCGACGTGGAGGTGTCCGTGCCGGATCTGGCCGGCTGGCGGCGGGACCGAATGCCGTCCGTCCCGGAGGACCAGCGCTTCGAGGTCGTGCCGGATTGGGTGTGCGAGATCCTTGCTCCCTCCACGTCGAAGAAGGATCGGGTGATCAAGCTGCCGCTGTATGCCCGCTATGGCGTGGCTCACGCCTGGCTGGTAGACCCGCTCGGACGTACGCTAGAAGCCTTCGAGCTGAGGGACGGCGTGTGGGCCCTGATTGCGAC
>JBQTJM010000091.1:0-9937 GCA_052387115.1 Gammaproteobacteria bacterium
CATGCACTGGCTGGACGGGATGGCGCGCGTGAACTCGTGTTTCAAGGGATGGCCGCTCTCGCCCTTGGGGATGGTCTTGTCCACCGTCACCGTGGTGCCGTCATGACCCTGGCGCGCATAGGGTCCGGAGTGGCGGGGATCGCGGTCGTTGCTGTAGATCACGTGGCACGAGGCGCAGCCCGAGGCGCGGTGATCGCCCGGCTGATCGTTGGTCCCCATGAGCCCGGCCAGGGGGTCGTTCAGGCGCGTCTTCTGGAGGTTGATGACCGGCACCGCGATGCGCGCGCCGGTGCCGGGCCCGCGGTTCGACTGGCGGGTGTCGGGCCGGCCAGGCTCCTCCAGGCGCTGCAATTGACCGAGTGCACTGGGCACCCCGGTCTCCGGGAACAGGTTGCCGATGTTGCGCCCGCCGCGCTCGAAGATGCGGAACACATCCGCCGGCGGGAGCACCTCCCACATCGGCAGCGGTGCGAGCTTGGGCAGGACCCCGCGCGCCGCCATGGCCGGGGTCACGTCCGTCGCGCTCTCCATAATGGTGCCGAGCGTGAGGGGATCGCCGCGTGATTCGGCCTTGGCGCGCTCGTCCCCTTTGAGCGGCTGTTGCGATTCGCCGACCACGTAGCGCTTGAAGGGGAGGATCCCGTTGTTGTACGCGGCCCCGCCCCAGAACATGGCGGCCGTCGACATGAGGCTGCGCTCAGCGGCCAGGATCTCGGGCAGGTGACAGGCGCCACACGCCTCGCGCGCCACCCGGTAATCGCTCGGGTTGATGAAGCGGATGAACTCCGGGCTCTCGAGGTTGAGCATCGTATAGGAGCGGGGCGGGGTAGCGCTCTTGGGATACTGCCAGTATTTCGGGTAGCGGGGCTGCACATGGGACTGGTCCAGGGCGGCCCGGTAGGCGGGGTCTCCGGGCTTGCTGCCGGCGGGTTTCCGCGCGGCCGTGTCGCCGCCATGGCAATCCGTGCAGCCGAGGATCACCCCCGGATTCTCGTGCATAGAGATCTGGTCGGTCTCCTCGTGGCAGGTCAGACAGCCTTCGGTCTTCGACCGGGCCGCGGCCTCGGTCTGCTGGGCGGGCGCATCGGGGGTCGGTGGATAGGTGATCGACCGGGGGCTTTCGCCGCTCGTGGCATACGCGGCCGACGTCAAGGCCGTCAAGGCCAGTGCGAAGAGTGCGCCGTAGAGTGCCTGCCCGTGTGTCTCGATCGTCACGTTCGCCGCCCTCGCCTGATCGGTGGAAACGCCTCAAAAGGTGAACACAAAGTTGCCGAGCACCGAGAACGGGTTATCATCCGGGAACAGATCGCGGAAGCCCTGGCCCGGGACCAGGATCGCGCCCGAGAGGCGCAACACGACGTTCTGCGTGAAGTACGGCCGGTAGATGATGGCCGCCGACAGGTCCCACCCGATGTCGGAGTCGACCCGCGTCTGGTTGCGCAGCGTCTCCAGGACCGCAGTGTCGTCGAAGTAGAGCTTGTTGAAGTTGGTCGAGAGGCGGAGCTCGGGAAGGATGTCGAAATCGGCGCCCAGCCCGTACAGCTCGACGCCGGGGTTGGTGAAGTTCGATTGGCCGAGCTCCTTCGACGATCTCAGCGAGGGAAGCACCGAGTTCCGGCCGGTCAACTGGATGTTGTTGGCCCCCCCGATGAGCGGAATGGCCTGGCGGATAAAGTAGCTCGTGTCGTAGCCCGCGAAGATCGGGTTCTCGAAGATGGCGTCGAAGCCCTCGTCGGTATCGTCGAACGGATCGTCATCGCCGGTGGCGTAGAGCGCCGAGCCCCGTACCCTAATCCAGTCGAAGTCCATGGAGGCCTCGCCCGCCAGGAACCAGGCCCGGATATCGGTAGACTTGTTGGCGAACGAGGTCCGGGACTCGTCGCCCAGGGCATAGTAGAACGAGGTCGTGAGGTTCAGCCGGCCGAAGTGCCCGTCGCCGTTGTAGCCCAGGTAGTGCACGTCATAGTCTTTCCCGAGCTGGTTGCCGAAGCTCGCCGGTCGATCCTGGAACCCGTTGTCGTCGAAGTGGCGGCCGTCGTCGCCTTCGCGGTTGCGGTTGTAGGTGTAGATCCCCTGGGAGGTGAACCCGCGCACCGGGAAGTCCTGGCGGTACAGGTTGCCGACCACGACGTCGTCCTCGCGGAGCTCGTCGGAGATGTCGTTGAGACCGCTGTTGGTGTCTTTCTCCAAGCGCCGGAACCAGGCCAGGTTGTACTGCCAGATGTTGTTGTCGCGGGTGCCGAAGAGCCGCACCCCGAGCTGGTTGTCCTGGAACAGGAAACCGCGGAAATCCGTGGAGAACGGCTGGATCCCGAAGCGCACGCTGTCGAAGTCGAAGCGGTCCGAGACGTTGCGGAGATGAATATCCAGAAACAGCTCCTGCATCCCGACATGCGCGTCGTCGCGGGTCTCGCCCTCGCGCGGGTCGATGTTGAGCACGCGAAGCTCCTCCACCTCGGTGTGGTTGAAGTTGAAGACCGGGGTGATGCGGAGCTCGTAATCGGGCGGGCGGAACACGGTGTCGCCCTGGAAGGCGATGAGGGACAGGATCAAATTGTTGTTGAACAGGAACTGATCGCTGTCCCCGAAGGTGTCGAGGGCGTCGCCGCCGCGGCTCACCTGCGGCGCGACCGGCGTGGGCACGCGGCGCAGCTCGGTGGTCATATCGTTGATGACGCTCAGGTTGAAGAACCAATCGCGGTAGACGGGGCGGTCGGACTTCAAGATGTTGCGGTTGTAGGGGTCGTACCAGGGTTCCTTCACGAGACCCAGGTCCTTGGCCAGGCGCCAGCGGTCCGGGACCGGCAGGAAATCGCCGGGTGCGGCCGGCGCCGGGAGGGGGACGCGCTGTAAGCCGGTGGCCCGGTTCGGGTCCGGCATCTCCGCGTCCTGGGGACCCGGCGTCTCGGGCTCCGCGCCCGGACGCGAGCGCTCTTCCTCGGCCTCCACGGCGGGCGCGGTGGGTGCCGGCGCCGGGGCCTTACCCTCCAACGCACCGGGGAGGCGCCGCGGCGAGGTCTGGGCCAACACCCTCGGCTCGCCAGGCACGGTTGCTCTATCGCTTACGGCCGGAGCGCCGGCCACGCCCCCATCGGACCACGACGGCTGGGCGCCAAAGAACACGAGCGGCAGAGCCACTAAGCCCCAGGGGCGCGCCCGGCGAGCGCTCCCGCCGTCCGTTATTTGCCTTTGCATGGTGTTTGTACGTCGCTGCCGATGAAGGGGGCCACCGGACACTGCACATAGCGCAGTCTCAGGGTCTGGCTACCGCCCTGGGTAATACGCACGCGGTCGGCGCGGATGCCCTTCGGCGCATTCTTGATCCGGCCCCGCAGCGCCACGCTGGCGTTGTTGACCCCGAGGAAGGCCACCATGTCGTCCTGGTCCACGCCGTCGCCCGAGAGCCCGAGGGCGCCCACCAGGACCCCGCTCTTGAAGATCGGCACACTGCCCGGGAAGATCTGGATGCCGTTGGCGAGCCGACCGAGCGCGATGGAGGGTGCATTCGAGGCGCTACAGTCCTGGATCGTGTCCGGCGGCGCTCCCAGGGCTCCGAGAACGTCCAGAGCCACCAAGTCCAACTGGATCCCGACGTTGAACGGGCTCCACTCGTTGACGCCGATCCGGAAGATCCCCTGCCGCGGACCGCTGCTGACGCCCGGCTTGCTCAAAGGACCAGTGGGGCCCGCTTCGATGCCGTCGGGGAAGAACGGCCGTGCGATGTTGGCGATCGCGCGGTTGCTGTAGGCCACCCCGTCCTCGAAGACGCGGCCGCGGAACGGCGGGTCCACGAACGCCTGAGCGTCACGAACATAACCCCGTAATGCACCGGCGAACAGGGGATTGTTCGTGCCGCTCAGACTTGCAGCCGCATCCGGGCTGGAAAAGAACGCGGCGGCGCGCGCCTTCTGCAACGACACGTCGATCCCGAAGACCGGCGCGTCGCGGGTGCGGGCGACACCCAGGATCGCGCCGTTGACATCGACCACCGAGAGCGTGACCCGGACCTGGCTGCCGTTCGGCTGGCGGATGTTGGCGCGCGCGCTGTTCGCGACCTCGATGCCCTCCCGGAGCAGCATCCTGACCTCGCTCGCGGTCAAGCGCTGGCCATCGTTGGGGGCACCGGCGATGGGCGGGAAACGGTTGGCGCCCGTTGTGTCGGCGAGCACGAAGGCGTCCAATCCACGGCCGAAGAGCGGCGGATCGACACGGTCGGCCGGGATGATCCCCGAAGACGGCTGTCCGAAGGCGGTTCCTTGCCGGACCACTGCGGGGAGGTAGAACCCGGGCACGGCGACTAGCGCGCCCAGCCGACGGTTGATGCTGCTGAAAGCGGCCGCCGATCTGGGATCGGACAGCAGATCGCCGGCATCCGCATCGGAATAGCGGAGCAGGAGGCCTCCCACCGCGATGCGTTCCGCCCGCCGGTTCTCCGGGGCCTCGAATCCGACCGTGCCGGCCAATGCGATCAGCTCATCGACGCTCTGGTCCACATCGACGATGTTGGCATCGACGCCGTAGATCCCATCGGCAATGACGCCGATCCCGCCCACCGGGGTGCCCCTGAAGTAGAGGGCCAGGCCACCGGGATCGGCGGACAGGCCCAAGGGAGAACGGCGCGGCCCGATACCGACCGCCTCGCCCTGCTGGACGAGGTCCCCGCATGGGAGCTGGCTGAACTGAACCCCGAAGAGTGGGCCGGAGGGCTGCCCGCGCTCTCCTGGATTGAAGAACTCCTGGACGATCTGGTTAGCCGTGCGGGTGCCGAAGGCGTTCCCTTCGCTCGACAGATAGGCCGCGGTGATGGCCTTGGCGATAGCCGCCAAGGTACTCGGCACCCGCAGTTCTTCGAGTCCGGCTTGCCCTGGGGTTGGACGTCTCTTATTGAACCGGCCGGAGGTGATCTTGACGGTGGAGCCCGCCCCGTTCATCCGGAAGACGGCGAGCACGTTGCCCACCCGATCCACCACGGCGATCGTGGCTCGGCGCCCGCGCGCCTGGGCTTCTGCCACGGCCTGCGCGATGATGCCCTGGACCTGGGAAACGCGGAGAAAGGTGCCGGCGTTGGCGCAAAAGCCGACGCAGTTGCTGTTCGCGGCATGCGTCTCGCCGACTGCCAAGAGCATGGGCAAGAGGACCAGCGCCCGGCAGGCCACCCGTGTCGAAACCGACAGCATCGCGCTCAGCCCCCCTCGATGTTCGTTCTTGTAAAACTCACGCCGCCCCCCAGCGGATCCCCGCCAGCGACAATGAGATAGGTTGCTATGCTAAACCAATCTCGCCGCGTACCTCAAGACCTTTCCCCCCACCTCGCCCTCCCGCGCTTCGCCGGGGAGGGACCGCAGCACCCCCTCCCCTGTCCGCGCTCTTTGCGGACGGGGGAGGGTGGGGTGGGGGCCAGCCCTTCCAGGCGCTGACCAAGCCTCGTCTCTGCCGATGCGCCTTTGGCCCCCACCCTATCCCTCCCCCGCTACGCAGGGGAGGGGACCGGAAAGCTAACCTACCAACCCTGGCCGCCTTCCTAAAACGTCAGGTTCACCCCGACCGCAAAGCCTTTCGTGACGTCCGCGCGGTCCTGGTTAGGCTCATCGAACTCGGTGCTGATGTTCTGGTATCGGTAGCCAGCATAGACGGTCGCGGCGGACAGCGGCATGTGCGGCGCCAGGTTCTGCGTCCCGTGCGTGTAAGAGAACCCGAGCTCCGCTACGTCGTAGGTGGCATCAAACTCTCCGCTGGCAATCTCCTGATCGACAGGGATCCGCAGCACATCCCGAAGTTCCGCATCCATGAATCCATGGGCATAGCTCGCGTAAACACCGAACCCGCGGCCGATGGGTACCGAAGCGGCGATGCCGATGGTCGGCCCTTCGATGTCGATGTCGCTGAATGATCTGCTGGAGTCGGGTGGAACCAACTGGGGCGGTAAGATCTGTTCGGTGGTCCGGGTGGCGAAGAAATCTATCTCCTGGCGTACCTTCTTGTAGCCGCCCAGGATCGCGACGTAAGGGTGAATATAGACACCACCCGAGGCATCCCACTCGTAGCGATCCCCCGATGTCGAGAACACGGTGGTGGTCTCAGCAAAATTGGTAACTTGATCAGGATCGATTGTGTTCGGGGTAACTACGGTCACCGTTGCTTCCGAATCATCAAAGTCAAACCCGGTCTTGGCATAATAACTGCCGGTCACGAACAGCCACTTGTACCTCGCACTGATCTGAGGGATCGGGACCGGCTCGATGTCGGACTCCTGATTGTCGGGGGCGGTGTCCCGTGAGATCACGAGGACATCGTCTGTAACAATGCTGTTCAATAGGAAGCTGTCCCGTTGCCAGTCATTGATCCAGATCTTGACCCCCACGGTGGCCGAGAAGTCGCGGCTCCAATCCGGCGAGAGAAAGCCCGAGAAGCCGTCCCAGACGGTCGGCCCCGTGGGCTCGTCCGCGAACGCGGCGAACGGGCTCAGAAGGGTCAATGCAGCGGTGCCCAAACGAAGTTTCTTGTTCACGGTGATGTTCCTCTCAATAATGATTCTCTATACGCCGGTCCGCATCCCCACCGTCACCCTGCCCGCCGGGTAGGCTGGGATGCGCGGAGCGAACCCCAGCGGACGCCGACGCATCCCGGCGCGCCTTAGCAATACCGGGCCGAACGTTGGTTTCGTTCCTCAACCCATCCCACGGTATGGCGCTCTCGCGCCTCGATGCTCCTCGGCATCCGTTGGACTTATAGTATATATAACGCAACATTCATCAGCGCGCAAGTGGCGCTCATACCACAGGCGGGAAGATGCCACGCGCGCTCGATGACCACCAGTGGGCGTCCGCCCACGGGTACCTGGGCGGCTCCGATGCGACGCGAGCAGGTAGGCCGGGGGCCTAGCCCCTTATGGAGGATTGATCGCTGCGTAGCGCTAGCCTCATCGTTCTTACGTTCGGCTGCGCCCGATGCGGACCGGGCCATCGGTACTATTTCACCAACGACGTGTGAAATAGGTCACGGCAGTGGCCGGTGCACCATGAGACTTTGCGCGGAAGCCCCGACGGACGGGGATACGGCAGTGCAAAGGCGCGGCGGTTACGGGTACCCGAAAGAAAACCCCTGGCCGCCGTCGTCCTTAGCTATTGGCACAGTTCGTGTTTGTTGTCAAACCACTACGGGGGGAAAAAACACCGGCCGCCGTCGTCCTTTGCGACGGAGCAGTCGAAGTCACCACAGGAGACACATAATGAGACGGTCAGCTCTCGCAATATGCCTACTGCTCACCGGAATACGCGTTGCCGTCGCCGTAGGTTCGGTCAGCTCCGGTAGTACCCCCCAGGGGGTGACCGCGCTGCAGATCCCGAATGGAATCAGCGCATACAAGGGTCACAGCCGGACGGACGGGGCCTTGGCCGAGCTCCGTGACGAGTACCGAGGCTGGCAGGCCAGGGCGGCCAATGACCTTGGCGCTGGGGTTCCGTTCCAGTCCAAGAACACTTTCGTGCCGATCGCCAATGGCTATGTGACCATCGATGCTGTGGCTTCGGGAGACCCACAGCAGCTCCGCGCCGATCTGGAGCGGCTCGGTTTCAGGAACGCCGCCGTCCATGGGCGGATGGTATCGGGCCAACTGCCGATGGGCGTGATCAAGGGCTTGGAGACGCTCGACAGCTTGCAGATGGTCCGGCCCGCCTACTTCGTGCGCCACGCCGGCTTAGTCACCAGTGAGGGCGACGAGGTCATCCGCTCGGGCGAGGCCCGGCGTCTGATCGGGGTGAACGGCAGCGGCGTGACCGTAGGCACTCTGTCCGATAGCTTCAATTGTCTCGGTGGTGCAGACAGTGGGGTCGCGGGTGGCGATCTGCCGGGCGGCATCGTAGTGCTCGAAGAAGGACCCTGCGACTCGTCCATTGACGAAGGGCGCGCATTGATGGAGATCGTTCACGATGTCGCCCCCGGTACCCGGCAGATGTTCCATACGGCCTTTTTAGGGCAGGCGAACTTCGCTCAAGGCATCCTCGATCTGAGGAATGCCGGTGCCAGGGTGATCGTGGACGACGTCATCTACCTGGCGGAACCGATGTTCCAGGACGGCGCCATCGCTCAAGCCGTCGATCGGGTCGTTGCCCAGGGCGCGGTCTTCTTCTCGGCCGCCGGAAACCAAGCACGGGTGTCTTACGAGGGCCCCTTCCGGCCGAGCGGGGTGTTCATCGACGAAGACGGGTTCATCTGCGAGGCCCACGACTTCGATCCCGACCCGGGGCTCGTCGATATCGCGCAACGCATCGATGTGTCCCAAATATTCTCAGCGACCTTTTCCTTCCAGTGGGACCAGCCGTTCTTCTCCGTCAGCGGATCGCCCGGCGCCGCGAGCGACATCGACATCCTGCTGTTCAACACGGACGGGTCCTTTATCGACGGAGGGTTCGATATCAACACCGGCGGTGACCCGGTGGAGGTGTTCCTAGCCGACCTACCGACTCAGCTTGAAGTGGACCTGGTCATTACCCGCTGCGATGGTCCGGGCCCCCAGCTCATGAAATACGTCCAGTTCGGCGGCCCCGCGGTCATCAATGAGTTCGCCACGGCGAGCGGGACCATCTACGGCCATGCCAATGCCCGCGGGGCCGAGGCCGTCGGTGCGGCCGACTATCGGATGACACCGGCGTTTGGGCTCACACCGCCGGTGGTCGAAGACTTTTCATCGGCCGGTGGTGTCGCCATTCGCCTGAACACGGCAGGACAACCCTTGGCGGCACCTGAGGTGCGGACCAAGCCCGGGATCGTGGCACCCGATGGGGTCAATACCACCTCCTTCTTCTTCGATCGAGACGATGATAACGATACGTCCCCGAACTTCTTCGGCACCTCGGCCGCGGCTCCCCATGCCGCGGCAGTGGCTGCCCTGATCCTGGAGAGGACCGGGAGCCTCACCCCGGATGCCGTGTACGCGCGACTCCGCAGCAACGCTATCGATATGGATGATCCCGCTACGCCGGCCTTCGATACGGGTTTCGACTTCCGCACCGGATTCGGCCTGGTCGACGCCGTGAGGGCGTTCCCGTTAACCGAACGACGCGCCTGCCAGGACCGTGCGGCCACCATCGTGGGCTCCGATGGCGCCGACACCCTGGTCGGGACAGAAGGCCCGGACGTCATCCTCGGGCTCGGCGGGAACGACACGGTCAGCGGTCTTGGAGGCGATGACGTCATGTGTGGCGGAGCAGGAAACGACGTCTTGCTGGGTGGTGAGGGAAGAGACCGGCTGCTCGGGGAGACTGGCATAGACAGGTTGTTCGGCGACCGGGGTAATGACGTGCTCGTGGGCGGTCCGGGTCGCGACAGGCTCAATGGCGGGCCCGGCGAGGATGTCCTCAACGGCGGACCGGGGCGAGATTCCTGCGTGCGGGGCGAGCGCCAAAGGGGCTGCGAGGGGGAAAGAAGACCTCCACGTCCTTCCGACCCTACGCCCCCCACTCGTCCGGTATTTCCCCCTCCCGTGCCGTGCACCCACCCAAGCAACTGCGGCGGGGGGATAAGTAATCCAACAGAATAGTCGCCCAATAGAGCCGTCCGCGCCATCCGTCTCGTTGCAGCCCCTTGCAGCTATTTGCCCGAAGCGAAGGCATCGCTTTGGGCTCGGTGCGCTTACGCTATGCTCCCCCCTTATGCGTCTAAGCAACATTGGGCGCCCGCAAGTGTTTCCGATGCAACGACATGCGCTGGCACCATCCGCCGCGCGGGTGCCGGTTCTGCGATTGAACCGATAGGTGTTGGTGTTCGGCCGGAGACGGCCGCGCCAGCTTACTCCACACGCCTTACATAGCTCCCGAAGGTCCAATGGAGATTGAGGCCGGTCGGATGTCCTGCCGGACCGGCGCCAAGCCTGGGGAGGACCTCGGCTCGCAACACCAGGCGGATCAATTCCTCGCGACAGGTGCGCTCCGGGACCTCG
>JBQTJM010000092.1:0-6833 GCA_052387115.1 Gammaproteobacteria bacterium
TCCAAGGGTTCAACAGTCGCCGCACGATCATCTGAAACGACACGAGCGGTTCTGGATAGAGGCGATTGGTTCGGACCTGCCCTATGTTCGTGTAGGTGGGATGCAGGAAGGCGCCTCCGCCGCCCGCGACCACGGAGGCGTAGTTCGATCGGTTATCTCCGGGCGATCGGTTATCTCCGGACGATCGGTTATTTCCGGGAGCGGATTCGATGTCCTGACCCCAGTGCCGCGCATAGTGGTGGATGTCGCCGGAGATATCCAAGCGGCACTGATTCTGTGGAAGCATGCCGTCGTTCGCCTCCAGGAACGAAGGGGCGAGATCCAGCTTGTCGAAGGTCTTGACCATCTCATGATCCGGCGGCATCGAGCGCCCGAACACGGTGGAAGGTTCGGGTGTCGCGACGACCAGTTTGTCGGGCACCGAGGGCCCCCCCGCCGCGTGACCCTTGTTCTTGAAGAACTCTACCTGCCGCTTGTCGATCCTTCCGTTCTGGGAATCCAGTCCCCAGAGCCACCAGCCGAAGGGCAACCGCAGCGCGACATAACTCGCGTTCTGTACCCGGAAGAATCCTTTCAAACACAGCTGCGGCCCGTCTTTGGGATCGGTGTTGTAGGGCTCGGGATCGAGCGTCTTGCGAAACTGACGACTGAAGCCGTCCAGGGAATCGTAGTAGTCGTGGTTCGCCGGTATCGCGACGATGGGCCGACGCGTCTCTGTCGGCGGATCCGCGGTGGCGCCAAAGACCTCGTCGTAGGCCCAATTGAAGGGTGTCTGAAAACGCTGCGCGAGGGTGCCACGATCGGTGATGTGGTAACCGGAATCCCCTCCCACGAACAAGAAGCTGCCGCGGGGGAGGAGGTACCCAGCGTCTCCGGGCTGGGCCAGCGCAGCGAGGTTCGGGCCCGGGTGGACGTTCGGGCCGGGGATGCGGAGATCGCTCATGGCGAGATAGGCGATGTTGTAGACCGCAAGCTGCCCATCGCCCGTGTCCGAGATGTAATCGAACCAGAACTCGCCTCCCTCCCCTAGCGCGCTGAAATCGATCGGGGCGCCGTGCATCCAGTCCCGATGGTCGAGCTTGTCCCCGTGCAGGGTAGACAGACTGATGTCACGAAGCTTGGAGATCAGTTGGCGGCTCAGCAACCAAGCGACCGGACCTTTAAGGGATACGCCGTTCTTGGTCTGGATCCAAGGTAGCCGACAGCGTGCCATGGCGTCCTCCATCGGTTCGAGCCCAGGTTTAACAAGTGATTGTCGCGGAGCCGCGCCACAACGAGTCGCGGTCTCTTGAGGATAGCACACGGAGGGGTACCCGCGGGACGGGAGTGCGCGGGAGGGGATCGCAGCCACGCCGCACGGCGTAAGTGCGGCGGGCGGAAGCCCCTTTTGAGAAGCCGGCCAAGGGGCGGGCCGTCAGGGGCGCGTCAGTGCCGTTTGGCCAACCACTCGCTGACCGCGGGGGGGATGAGCTGCTGGGCCTTGGCGCTCACGTAGATCCCGATGTGTCCGCCGGGGAACTCGAGCTCGGTGTAGTCCTTGGTGCCGACATATTTTTTGAGGGCGCGGGACGCGGCCGGCGGCACCAGGTGGTCGTCGGTCGCGTAGATGTTGAGCACCGGCATGGTGATGTTTTCGAGATCGACGCTCTTCTCGCCGATCATGACCTCGCCCTTGATGAGCCGGTTGCCCTGGTAGAACTGTTTGATGAACCCGCGAAACGTCTCCCCCGCCTGATCGGGGCTGTCGAAGATCCACTTTTCCATGCGCATGAAGTTCTTGCACATCACTGGGTCATCCAGGGTGTTGATCATGTCGAGGTACTTCTGCCCGGAGAGGCGGAACGGCTTGAGCGACAGGAAGGTCCAGTTCAGCATCTCGCCCGGGATGTTGCCCATGGTTTCGACCAGAAGATCCACGTCCACCTGGCGCACCCAGTGGCTCAATAGATCCCCTTCCGTGTGGAAATCGACCGGGGTAACGGTGGTGATCAGGTTGCGCACCTTGTCGGCGTGGATGGCGCTGTAGCACAGGCTGAAGGTACCGCCCTGGCAGATCCCGAGGAGGTTGATCTTGTCCACGCCGTGGCGTCGGCGCAAGACGTCCACACACCGATCGATGTAACCGTTGATGTAGTCGTTGAGCGTCAAGAAGCGATCGGCGCTGTCGGGGTAACCCCAGTCGATCAGATACACATCGAGCCCCCCGGCCAGGAGACCGCGGACCATCGACCGGCTCTTTTGCAAGTCGGCCATGTAGGGGCGGTTGACCAGGGCATAGACAATGAGGACCGGTACCGGTCTGGGGTTCTCGACGAGGGGGCGAAAATGGTACAGGACGACCTTATCCTCGGTGTAGACGGCGTCCTTCTCGGTCGCCCCGACGTCGATGTCACCGATCTCGCTCAGGGTCTTGAGGCCGTGGCTCAGCTTGACCCCGAACTCCTGCATCTCCCCCAACGCCCGGTCCGGGCGGATCTGAAACGGAAACATGGCTCGCTCCCCTTAGGTGGTCTTCGATCGCGATCGCGTCGCCGGCGTCCGACCAGGCGTGCGGCCTTTGGCGGCGGGCGCGGTATCGTCGCGCTTCCCGAGCACCGTGGTTTCCTGGCCGTTCGCCGAGAGCGCACCCACCGCCGCCGACATACGTTTGTTTTCCGCGCTCAAGAGCGCGATCTTCCGCTCCAGGTCCGCTACCCGCGCGGCGTCGCCGCGCAACGCCTGTACCTCCGCGCTGAGCGCCTTCACATCGACCCCTCCCAAGGCCTCCCCTAATGTCTCTTCGAAACGCCGCATGCGGGCGTTCAGCCCCTCGCCGATCGCCTCGCCGAGCTCCGACCGCAGCGCCGCGATCTGGCGGCGGACCTCCTGCTGCCGGCATTGCAAGGTCGTCATGCCGCGCCGGGTCGGGAGATTGGCGGCACCGACGGCCTCGTCCACCAGATTCTGACTGTGGTGTTTCAACGCCATCAGGGCGTTGACGAGACGCCCGTAGATCGCGGCGTATTCCTTGGTCAGCACACACTCGCTGTAGGCCGCCTCGCCGGCATCCACCCAGAGATCGTAAACCTCGCGCAGGCTGGTGATCTCCTGGCCCGTCTCGGCGCGCTCCATGACCCGTTTCGAAAAGCGCTCGATGGTCTCCACACCGAGCCGGGCATGGGCATTCAGATATTCGTGCGAGGCCCTCTGGTAGTCGAGCACGAGCTTGGTGCCGCGCTGGTTCTGGTCCTGCCATTCGCGCGTGTATCCCACGCTCGGTACGGACAGAAACCGCCCGATCTGGTCATGGACCTCGTCAGTAGCCTGGCGCAGCCCTTCGGGTTTCAATGCCTGAAGGAAGTCACCGGGCAGTACCGAAAAACCCGATACCGTCCGCGTCCAGGTCTCGAGCGGCAGCTCGAAGAACGGCATGAGGCCTCGCATCGCCTGGGTCATGTCCGCGGGGCTGCCCGCCGTCAGCATCGCCTTCCAGTCGTTGACCTTGCCTTGGAACACCTCCTGCCATTCCGTGCCCTTCGCACTGCCCGCGAGCCTGGTGAAGTCCTCAGCCACGCGCAGGAACACCTTGCCCTGGCGCAGCAACCCTTGCAGAAAGACCTGGCCCGGCTCCGAGGTCGGCTGCGACACCGACTTCTGCCACACCTCCAAGGCCGCAGTCCAGGGTACCGAGACGCCCGAGCCCGGCTCCGCGGCCTGTTGATACAGGCGCGACCACGTACCCCAGAACGCGCGCTGCGACGCCATCCAGTCATCGCCCCAGGGGACGCTTTTCTCGCTCATCGTGTATGCCTCTGCGTATCGAAGATCACCGTGGCGGGTGCGCTCGCCGGTGCACGCGGCCGCTGTATATCCCCACAAGTCCGCGCATGCCGTCCACCCGGAGAGTCTAGCACCGTGACTATTGCGCTGCAACATTCACAGGCCAGGCGAGGCCTGGCCCTCCTGGACCAGCCGGTTGCGAACCAGGTCTTCGACGACCGAGGGGTCGGCCAGCGTGCTGACGTCCCCGAGTGCGTCGATTTCGTTGGCGGCCACCTTGCGCAAGATGCGGCGCATGATCTTCCCGGAGCGGGTCTTGGGCAGCCCCGGGGCCCACTGGATGACATCGGGCGCGGCGATCGCCCCGATCTCCTGGCGCACATGGCCGACCAGCGTGGCTCGCAGGGTCTCGGAGGGCTCGACACCCGACATAAGCGTCACATAGGCATAGATCCCCTGCCCCTTGATGGGATGCGGAAAGCCCACGACCGCCGCCTCGGCGACGGTCTCGTGCAGCACCAAAGCGCTCTCGAGCTCGGCGGTACCGAGGCGATGACCCGACACATTGAGCACGTCGTCCACCCGCCCGGTGATCCAGTAGTACCCGTCCGCGTCCCGCCGTGCCCCGTCGCCGGTGAAGTAGAACCCTGGAAAGCGAGCGAAGTATGTCTCGCGGAAGCGCTGGTGGTCCCCGTACACGGTCCGCATCTGCCCGGGCCAGGGGCGCGCGATCACGAGCATGCCGTCGGCCTCTCCTTCCAACACCTGCCCACACTCATTGACGATGGCCGGTACGACCCCGAAAAACGGGAGGGTCGCGGAACCGGGCTTCTGCGCGATGGCACCCGGTAGGGGGGCAATGAGAATGCCGCCGGTTTCGGTCTGCCACCAGGTATCCACGATAGGACAACGCCCCTCCCCCACGACCCGGTAGTACCACGCCCAGGCCTCGGGGTTGATGGGCTCGCCGACGGTCCCGAGGACCCGCAAGCTGGCCCGGCGGCCCGTCTGTACCCAAGTGTCCCCCTGGGCCATGAGGGCACGGATGGCGGTCGGGGCGGTATAGAAGATATTGACTCCGTGCAGTTCGACTACCTCCCAGAAGCGCCCCGGAGTCGGGTAGGTCGGGATGCCTTCGAACATGAGGGTGGTGGCGCCATTGCAGAGCGGGCCATAGACGCTGTAGGTATGGCCCGTTACCCAACCGACGTCTGCAGTACACCAGTAGACGTCGCCGTCGTGATAGTCGAATACATAGCGATGGGTGATGGCGGCGTAGACGAGATAGCCGCCGCTGGTATGCAGGACACCCTTGGGTTTCCCGGTCGAGCCCGAGGTGTAGAGGATGAACAAGGGGTCCTCGGCGTCCATCTCGACGGGAGGGCATGCGGCGTCGGCGGCAGCGACCGTCTCGTGGTACCAGAGGTCGCGGCCGGCCTGCCAGGCGATCGGCCGGCCCGTGCGTCTGACGGCGAACACGGTGTGGACCCGGGGACAGGCCAGGAGCGCGGCATCCACGTTGGCCTTGAGAGGGACATGGCGCCCGCCGCGCAGCCCCTCGTCGGCGGTGATCACGACACGGCAGTCGGAGTCGAGGATACGGTCCTTGAGCGATTCCGGAGAGAAGCCCCCGAACACGACCGAATGGACGGCCCCGATGCGGGCGCAGGCCAGCATCGCCACCGCCGCCTCGGGGACCAGGGGCATGTAGATCGCGACCCGGTCCCCCTTGTCGACGCCCCGCGCCTTCAAGGCATTGGCGAAGCGGCAGACGGCATCGAACAGCTCGCGGTAGCTGACGGACCGCACCTCGCCCGGCTCGTCGGCTTCCCAGAGGATCGCCGTCTGATCCCCGCGGGTCGCCAGATGGCGGTCCAGGCAGTTGTAGGCGACGTTGAGCTTGGCGCCCTCGAACCAGCGGATGCGGGGTATCGAATAATCCCAGTCCAGGACCCGCGTCCAGGGCCGCGACCAGGTCACGAATTGCTGAGCCTGCTCGGCCCAGAAGGCGGTCGGGTCCTCCATCGAACGCCGATAGAGGGCCTGGTAGGCGGCCCGGTCGATATGGGCGCGCGCCGCCATCTCGGCACTCACTTCATAACGCAGTGGTTGCGACATCTCGGGCATGACCTCCTGAATAGAACATGCGGCGCGTTATTATAGGGACGCGCGCTACCACCCACTAGCGCAGGCCCTTTTCCGAATGGCCGCTCGCCCATGACAGACCCGGCGCCCCAACTCGCCACCGCCCGCACCGCCGTCGCGGAAGCGATGCGTGTGGCACGCCTGATCCAGGGCCGGATCCAAGACACCCCGGGGCTCGTGAAGAGCGATCGAAGCCCGGTGACGGTCGCCGATTTCGCGGTCCAGGCCTTGATCTGCCTGCACTTGCGCGCGACGCTAGGCGAGTTTCTCCTGGTGGGCGAGGAGGGCACCGGCCTGTTGCGATCAGAGGCCGGAGCCGCGGTGCACGAGGCAGTGGTCGCGGCGGTCCGCATGGTGTGGTCCGAGATCACCCCCGACCAGGTCCTCACCGCCATCGATGCTGGCACTCACGACGCCACGGCCCCGGCCTACTGGACGCTCGACCCCATCGACGGCACCAAGGGTTTCCTGCGCGGCGGTCAGTACGCGATCTCGCTCGCGTTCATCGAGGACGCTCAGGTCACCGTGGGGGTCATGGGCTGCCCCAACCTATCGCCCGACTTCGGTCGGTCGTTCGCCGATCCGGACCCGGTCGGCCTACTGTATTACGCGAGCCGCGGGGGCGGGGCCTGCGTCTCTACGCCGCACGACGCCGCCGAAAGCAAGGCGGTTAGATGCGGAATTGGCGGAGAAAGGCCGATCCGCGTCTGCGAGTCGGTCGAGTCCGGGCATTCGAAGCAGGACCACACCGCGCGCGTCATCGCGGCCCTGGGGGGGGCCGGCACCCCGGCGCGCCTCGACAGCCAGTGCAAGTACGCCGTGGTCGCACGTGGCCAGGCCGACGCCTATCTCAGGCTTCCGACACGCGCGGACTATGTGGAGAACATCTGGGACCACGCGGCGGGCATGCTGGTCGCCGCCGAGGCCGG
>JBQTJM010000093.1:0-13176 GCA_052387115.1 Gammaproteobacteria bacterium
TCGATTCGGCTCCAACCCCGAGCAGCCATCCAAGCTGGAGTAGGCCGCGTCGTTGCCACCGCCCCGAACGAGCTTGCGAGACGCGCAACACGAGCATTGGCGCTCACGGTGCCGCCGTAAATCTCTCTTAGCTTCAGATTGCCGAACCCGAAATCAACTAGAGCGTGCATAATCTCGATGGCATATCCGTAACGACCCCAGAACTCAGGTGCCAGCTCGATACCAAGCTCCGCTTTGTTTGCCTCGGAATCGGCGGTGCGTAATCCACCGCAGCCAACAAGTAGTTGTGATGGTAGGCATCGAATAATTGCAAACTGATAGTTGCGCCTTGGCCTTTCTGCCGCCCAATTTCTGAAAGTCTCAAGAAGCTGCTGGGCGTGACCGGGCTTGGCCTCTTCGACCCCGTAAAACTCCAGGGACCGCGGGTGAGCATGGTATTCCTGAAAAGCAGCCGCATCCTCCTCGCGAAAGTCGCGGAGTACGAATCTTTTCGTGACTATTTCCATTGCGGCGACTGAACGATTGGCCGCCTAACCAAGCACAGCCGATGTCGTGGTGCAATTGTACGCAGGTAGTGTACTGATGGACGCGCGGACCTACAATCGGGGAGGTTGCCGGATTTCGCTTCGGTGCATCCGGGCTACACAGGTCGTTACCAAATACGCGGGATACCGTAGCAGTCGAACCGTGCGTCGGCGGAAACGAGCGGTAGATCCTGGAGCTGTGCCTGGGCGATCAATAAGCGGTCGAAGGGATCGCGATGATGCCAGGGCAATGTCTCGACTTGGCAGATATGGCTGAATTCGATAGGGAGTTGGATAAAACCGTTGGCCGCCAGATGGTAGGGAATATACTGCTTGACCGGTAACGCGAGTCGCAGCTTGCGCAGGCTGATCTTAATGGCCAGTTCCCAAACGCTGGCCAGGCTGATATAGACAAGGCCGTCTGCTTCCATGATCCCTTTCTTCGCCATGGCCGAGAGTTGCGGCGCATCGTCCACCCACCAGAGCAGGGTGTGGGTGTCGAGCAATAGATCCATCAGCCGTAATCCTCGAAACCTGCCGGCGTCTCATCGAAATCCGGTGCCATGTAAAGGAGCTGCCCTTTCCCCGAGCCCGGCTTGCGCTCTCGTGGCGATGGCTCGAGGGGCACCAGCTTGAGCAATGGCTTGTGGTCCTTGGCGATGATTACCTCCTCGCCCAGCAGGGCTTTCTGCACCAATTCAGAGAAGCGGGCCTTAGCCTCGGCGATGTTGAACTGCATGTCGTAGCCTTCCTGCGGGACGAGGTTGGTCATGATATATGACCAACAGGCCTGTCGCAAATTCTCGCGATGAGGCATCGTAGGGCGGGTTAGGCGCGCACGGCGAGACCCTCCTCGTTTGCCGGAAGTCTTCACCGCGCCGTAACCCGCCGGGGACGAGTGACCGGCCCTCGGCGCCGATCGGTGGGTTACGACGCACATCGAGGCCACGGCAACCGCGAGGATGCCGCGCGTCTAACCCTCGCTCTGCTGGCTACGGTCACAATTGTCCTTTTTGGATCCCCTCACCCTAGCCCTCTCCTGGAGGGACCCGGAGGGAGAGGGGATTTAAGGAGGAGATTTGTGACCATGCGTGGTATACATCGGCTCAAAGCGTCTTGGCGAAGACCTTGGAGTTACGCTGGTAGTTGTAGAGGTCCTGGCGGGTGAGGGGTAGATCCTCGAGGCGCGCCTCGCTCATGCCGCGCTCGACGAACCAGTGGGCGGCCTGGGTGGTCAGGACAAAAAGCGTGCGTAGGCCCGCCGCACGCGCCTCGCGCTCGACGTTTTGGAGCAGCTCGTCGCCGCGGCCGGCGTTGCGGTAGTCGGGGTGAACCGCGAGGCAGGCCAGCTCCGCCAGCCCCTGGCCCTCATAGGGGTAGAGTGCGGCACAGCCGATGATGGCCTCGTCCCGCAGGAGCACGGTGAAATGGTCGATCTCGCGTTCGAGCTTCTCGCGCGAGCGGCGTACCAGCACCCCCTGGGCCTCGAGGGGCTCGATCAGCTCGAGGATCCCCGCCACGTCGTCGATGATCGCACGGCGCATGCGATCGAAGGGTGCGGCGCTCACCAAGGTCCCGATGCCGTCGCGCTCGAAGAGCTCGAGGAGCAGGGCGCCGTCCCGGCGTCGATCGATGAGATGGGCGCGTGCCACGCCCATGCGGCAACCCTGGATGGCGCACTGTAGCTCGGACAGCCCGAGGCGGGGCGCGCGCATAGTTGTAGACGATGGATCCTGGGCGATCGCGGCCTCCGCCTCTTCCACCGTGAGCTGCCGGATCAGTCCGCCGGCCTCGTCCACCACCCCCGCGGCGTCGATGAGAAAGATGAGCTTGCCGGCCCGAAGCGCGATGGCCACGGCCGTGGCCACGTCGTCGGCGTCGAGGTTGAAGACCTCCCCGGTCGGCGAGTAGCCGAGCGGCGGGATCAGGACGATCTCGCCCTCTGCGAGCCGGGACTGGATGGCCTCCCCATCGATTCGCCGCACCTCTCCGGTGTAATGAAAATCCACGCCGCCCTGGACGCCGAGGGGCCGCGCGGTGACGAAGTTCCCGGACGCGACGCGCAGGCGCGCGTTCGCCATCGGCGAGTTGGCGAGGCCCATGGACAGCAACGCCTCGACCTCGATGCGCACGACGCCGGCGGCCTCTTTGACCGCCGCCAGGGCCGGCGCCTCTGTGACCCGCAGATCGTTCACGTAACGGGTTTCGAGGCGGGAGGCGCGGAGCCTCTGCTCGATCTGGGGACGGGTGCCGTGCACGAGCACGAGCCGGATCCCGAGGCTGTGAAGGAGCGCGATGTCATGGATGAGGGAGGCGAAGCGCTCCCCCTGGACCGCCTCGCCCCCGAAGCAGATCACGAAGGTCCGGCCGCGGTGGCCATGCACATAGGGCGCGACGGCCCGAAACCAGGCGACGAAGGCCTCGGGGCGCGCCGGCATGCCTAGAGACACACGGCCGCGACGATACGCTTGAGCAGCGCCGCCATGGGCGCCAATCGCTCGGCCGGGAGGTACTCGTCGGGCTGGTGGGCGGTGGCGATGTCGCCGGGACCGAGGACCACGCTCTCCATGCCGAGCGCGTTGTAGAACGGTGCCTCGGTGGCGAAGGCCACCGCCCCCGCCGGCGCGCCGCAGATCTCCTCGATGAGCCGCACGAAGGGGGAGGAGCGATCGGTGCAGAGCGGCGGCACGCCATCGAACAGGGCGCGGCGCTCGACACGGAGCCCCGTGCCCGCGAGTGCGTCTTCTGCCCTTCGGGTCAGGGTCGTGCGCAGCGTATCGACCGGCATGCCCGGCAGGATGCGCAGGTCGATCTGGACCTCGCATTCCGCGCAGATGCGGTTGGGGCTGTCGCCGCCCTCGATGCGCCCGAGGTTCAGGGTCGGGACCGCGACCTCGAAGGCCGGATCGCGGTAGTCTCGCTCCAGCTCGGCGCGCCAGGCGATGAGCGCGCCCAGGACCCGGTGCATCCCGTCGATGGCGCTGTTTCCGAGGCGCGGATCGCTCGCGTGGCCGGAGCGACCCAGGACCCGCACCGCCTCCATCAGGACGCCCTTGTGCAGGCGCACCGGCTTCATGGCAGTGGGCTCGCCGATGAGGACGAAGCGCCCGAGACGTTGGCCGGCGTCGAGGAGGGCGCGGGCACCCGCCATGGTGCTCTCCTCGTCGGCGGTCGCGACGATGACGAGCGATCTCCTGAGCCGCGCCGGGTCGAGATCGCGGATGGCCTCGATGACGAGCGGAAAGAAGCACTTCATATCGGCCACGCCGAGCCCGTACAGCCGCCCGTCGCGTTCGGTGAGCGTGAACGGATCGCTCCGCCACGCGCCATCGTCGTAGGGGACGGTATCGGTGTGGCCGGCGAGCACGAGTCCATCGCTGCCTTCGCCCAGTCGCGCGATGAGGTTGTACTTCCCGGGATGCCCGTTCAGCGGTACCTGCGCGACCGAAAGACCTAGGTCCGAAAGCCACTCGCCGAGGACCTCGATCACCCCCTGGTTGCCGCGGTCATGGCGCGCATCGCCGCTGCTCATGGAGGGGATGGCCACGAGCGCACGCAGCATGTCGATCATCGAGGGAGGACTGGCCGGCACGATATCGCCCCGAGGTCTTCGCTGGCACCGACGCCGCTTTGCGATTGTACACGGGCGGGGCGCCCGTTTCCCGCCGTGCCAAGGGATTCGACGATCCCCGCGCGGAGGCGGTTGCCGCGCCACTCCCGGTAGCGGAAAATGCCACCATGCCCGGCAACTTCTGTCCCCTATTCTGGCATCCCCTGTTCTGGATTGCCCTCCTGGCCGGCAGCACCGCCCTCGCCGCGCCGTCGCTCTCGACCGAAGACGCCGCCGCGCTGCGCGCTCGATTTCAAAGCCGCCAGCGTGAGACGCTCACCTGGTCGGCGACCGTCGTCCAGACCCTCACCCTACCCGGACTGCGCGATCCGGTCGTAAGCCAGGGCACGCTCGTGTATCGCGCGCCGGATCGGCTCCGTATCGATTTCACCAAGCCCGCCGGGGAGCTCGTTCTGGTCCTGGGCGATCGGCTGTTCCTTAAAAAATCCGGCGCACGGCTCGCCGAAAAATCCCTCCGGGAGGACAGCGCCGGCAAGCCGTTCCTCTCGCTCCTCGGCCTTCTGCGCGGCCAGCCGGCCGCGCAGGAAAGCGACTACACACAAGAGGTCAGGCGCGAGGAAGACCGCTACGCCGTCGTCCTCACGCGCAATGCCGACGCCTCCACGCATATGCCCGCGCGCATCGCCAACCGCATCGCCGCCGACACCCTCGAGGTGCGCGAGGTCGTCGTCGATCTGCCCTCGGGCGGCGTGCTCAGCTACCGTTTCGACGCCATCACCCGCAATGCCCCGCTCGACCCCGCGCGTTTTGCCGCTCCGACCGACCCGACCAGCAGGGAGCTGAGATGATCGAAACAAACGCACCATTCCACGCGCGAATCGATGCTTTTCTATTTTCAACTTTTTATTGATGGAAGCCACACGGATCGCCACCCGACTGCTGGACCACATCCGCAACGACCTGTTGGAAACCGACGAGTCTTTCGGCCTCGATTCCGATCTCTTCGCGGCCGGGTTGGACTCGATGTCGATCATGCAGATCATCCTTTTCATCGAGGAAGAGTTTGCCGTAAAGCTCCCCGACGGCGCGATCACCCGCGCCACTTTTTGCACCGCCCGCCACCTCGCCGAAGCCATCCGCCAGCACCGGCTTATTCCCTGCCCCTGGCAGGGGGAGGGTGGGGGTTGAGCGTCGCATAGTTCTGAGACGCTCAACCCCCAGCCTATCCTTCCCCCTTCCAGGGGGAAGGGACGGGAAAGGGCATACAATTTCAAATATCTTTGGCTAGGTTTTTTCACAAGCTCTCAGGCCTGATGGCCACGCCAGGGACGAGGTCGGTGCCCTTGAGCGGCGCGGACTGGTTCCTTGCCACCGCCGAGCGCATGATGCTCGCCGCCGGCCAGGGCGAGCACATGGGCCTCACCGTGCTGCGCCTCGGGCCAGGCCTCGACCTGGCCGCGTTTCGCTCCGCCGCCGCCCGACTCGCCGCCGCCAGCCCCATCGTCGCCGCATGTCTGCGCAAGGCCATCCTCGGCGTGCCGCGCTGGGTGTGGCGCGTGGACGCGCGCCCATCTTTTCCGGTGGAGGAACATCGCGAGCCACTCGACGAGCTGTGCGCGCGGCGTTTGAACGAATCGTCGTCGGCCGCCGTCCGTTTCGACGTGCTCGGCGATGGACACGGCAGCATCGTGCTCCTGCGCTGGCTGCATCTCATGCTCGATGCCAAAGGCGCCGAGCTGCTCCTCGCCGAGATCGCGCGTTTGGCGGAAAACGCGGATAGCCCGCCACCGCGCCCCGACTCCTGGGGACCGGTCACGCCGCGTCCCAGCAGCTTGCGCACAACGTTCGGCGAGGCGGAGAGATTCAAAGACCACTTTTACGCCCTGGCGCGCACGTCCATCCGCTCGCTCGGGGGCGTGCTGCCCCGGCCCGGCGCGGCGGCGTTCTTGGTCGAGGAATTCAGCGCGGCCGAGACGGCAGAAATCACCGCGCGCGCCCAGACGGCGACGCACGAGCTTTTCCAGATGGGCTGGTTCCTCGCCGTCGCGATGCGGGTGCACCACGCCGTGCTCTGCCGGCGCGGGGAAGACGCCGAGTCCTACCAATCCAACTGCCCCGTGCAGGAGCGCAAGCGCGGCGCGCGGCACCCGATCTGGCAAAACCACGTCAGCCAGCTGTTTTTCCGGCTGTTGCCCACCGATCTCGGTGACCTCGGTGCGGCAGCGCGCGCCTTGCAGGGGCAGTTCGTCGCACAGACGCGCGAGCGGCTCGATGTGGCCTTCGCCACCACGTCGCGCTTGCTGCGCCGGATGCCGGCCGGGCTTTACCTGCGAATGATACGAAACGGTTCGCACGGCCATCTCACCTCGTTTTTCTTTTCCCACACCGGCGAGTTTCTCCCCGAGTGTCGCACGTTCTGCGGGGCGCCCATCGCGCACGGTTGGCATGTGCCGTCGGTGTGCCAGCCGCCGGGCACCGGCGTCTTTTTCTCCCAGCGCGACGCGCGTCTCATTGCGGTCATCTCGTGGCGCGAGGGCGTGCTCAGAGCCGGCGAGCTGGACATCATGCGCACCTTACTGCGCGCCGATCTGCTCGGCCCCGATTCAATCTTTATATAACATGTTTGGCAAACCATGAAATGCGAGGTGCTGGTGCTGGGTGGTGGCGGCGCGGGTCTGTGCGCGGCGGTGGCGGCGGCGCGCGCGGGCGCGCACACCGTGCTGGTCGAGCGCCACGGCGCGCTCGGCGGGATGGCCGTGGCCGCGTTGGTCCACTCGATCTGCGGGCTGTACCGTTTGCGGAGCGAGCCGGGCGCGGTGCCCGCGCATCGGGGGCTGCCGGGCGAGCTGGCTGCGCGTCTCCTGCGTGCAGGCGCAGCGTCCGGGCCCGTACGCTGGAGCCGGTTGGATGTGCTGCCACACTCGCCGCCCGGCTTCGCCGCCGTCGCCGATACGCTCGCCGGCGAATGCCCGGCGCTCGAAACGCGCCTCCACACCGAGCTCGCAGAGAGCCACGGTAGCGGCCGTATCGAGGCCGTCGATGTGTATTGCCGCGGCGCGCGCGCCACCGTCGAGCCGGGCGCGGTCGTGGACGCGAGCGGCGACGCCACCCTCGCCGCGCAGGCCGGCGCCGGCATCGAAGAGGCAAGCGCGACACGACTCCAGCGGCCCGCCTTCATCTTCGCCCTGCACACCGTGGAGGTCGCCGCGCTCGACGCGGATGGCCGCCTTGGCCTCGCGGCATTGCTCGCCGAAGCCGTCCATGCCGGCCGGCTCGAACGCGGCGCGCTCGGCGCGCATTTCCGGCCGACCGGCCGCGGTTCCGAGGTCTATTGCACCGTGGACCTGGCCGGCCCCGAGGACCTCGATCCGACCTCGCCCGCGCATCTTTCCGCGCTGGAGCGAAGCGGACGCCGCCTCGCCCATTCGCTCACCGCTTTTCTGCGCGCGCACCATTCCGCCTTCGCGCGCGCCGAGATCGCCGCGTTTCCCACGCGGGTGGGGATCCGCGAAAGCCGCCGCGTGCGCGGTGAGATTACCATCACCGGCGAGGCAGTGTTGCGGGGGTTGGATGCGCCCGATTGCGTCGCGTTAGGTACATGGCCAATGGAGTTGCGTGAAAGACCCACCGGCCCGCGCTGGCGTTACCCCGAGGACGATCGCCCGACGCAGATACCCCTCGGTGCGCTCAAGGTCGCCGGCGTGGCCAACCTGTGGACGGCCGGCCGCTGCATCTCCTGCGACCACGAAGCACAGTCGTCGCTGCGCGTCATTGGCACCTGCCTCGCCACCGGTCAGGCCGCGGGCCTCGCCGCCGCGTGGTACGTCCGCCACGGCGCGCCTCCCGGCGCCGCAGACGTGCGGGCGCAGATCGAAACCATCCTCGGCCCGGAGGAGGATCGATCGGGGTAGCCGTCGGTGCAACGTGCTCTGCCTGGTATACCCACCCTCTACCCTGAATGTTGCGAATTCGGTCGCCAACGGGAACACACCCTTCAGACCTCCTGCCTCACAAACCTATCTCTTGGTCCTATACCCAATCATTTCAAGCGCCCCTTGACACTGCCACCGCTAGCGGGCCATTCTATGCTGAGAGCGGCGCCTCGAGGGGAGACTACTTTCATAGAGACATAGAGATTGTCATGAAGCGTGGGTTACTTAGTAACACGGTAGGAGTCGCCGGTATAGCGTTGGCCATAGGCTGCCCGGTCAGCATCACCGGCATTGTGACGACAACAATGTTGCCCCCGCCCCCGCGGTGGCACTTCCCGCAACACTCGTTCTTGGAACGGATCTTGACCGGTAGCAATAGGAGATGCACTGTACTTCGGCCGCGCTATACCCTCTTTCAAGCGCAACTATTAACCTGCATTATTTCTAATCGATACCCTAGGTGAAGGAGAAAAGCATGAGTGATTTAGTCGTCATTGGATTTAACGATGAGCACACGGCTTTTGAGATGCGCGCCGCGCTGGCGAAAATGCAGAAGGAATATCTCATCGATATGGAAGACATCGTTGTTGTAACGCAAGACGACGACGGAAAGGTAACGCTGCACCAAGCGACTAACCTCACCGCTGCCGGTGCGGTGGGTGGCGGCTTCTGGGGAATGTTGATCGGGATGCTTTTCATGAATCCCTTGCTGGGCGCAGCGGTCGGGGCTGGAAGCGGCGCTCTCGCTGGGTTACTCTCCGACATAGGGATTTCCGATCCATTCATGAAAGATCTCGGGTCAACACTGAGGCCAGGGACATCCGCCCTGTTTGTGCTGTTTCGCAAGATGACGGCCGACAAGGTGCTCGAAGGGCTGAAACAGTTCAAAGGAAGGGTGCTCCAGACATCCCTGACGAAAGACCAAGAGGAGGCGCTGCGGCAGGCTCTGTCATCGGCAGGGTTGCCTGCACCGTAGACGTGGGCCCTACCTGCCTTCCCGATCACGACAGGGCCATCGGGAAGAGCTGGGACAGATGCGACGCAGACCCCTACCCTCGCCCTCCCCTGTCAGGGGGAGGGAATAAGCTGGTGCTTGGCAGCTTTATCGAATTTGCACGTGAAATACTTCCGGCGTAACCACCGTCAAGAGCTCGGATTCGCGGATGAAGACCGCACCGTTGAGGCGCTCGAAGGGATCGGCGGGAAGCGCCTCACCTATCGCCGGCTTCCTGCGTAAAGACAAAGGGAATGAGCGAGCCACAAGTAATCAGAGTGTCCAAGCTTGACGCCGCCCGCAGACAGCTTGATGGCGCAATTGAGCTCTGGTTCTCCGATGGAGATCCCGTGGCTATCCACGCGCTCGTTTGTGCCGCCCATCAGATTATCCAAGACATAAACGAAAAGCGTGGAGATACTATCCTGCGTTTGACAGAGCTTGTCGGGAAGGACGTTAAACCCGAACACATAGAAGATGCTATTAGGCAGATCCGAAAACCAACGATGTTTTTCAAACACGCGAATCGTGATCCGTATGATGTTATTGAGTTTACTCCCGGTCTTTCCCAGCTGTTCATCCTTCTTGCCATAAACGGGCTTAGATTACTTGGGGAACAGTTGAGTGATTTCCATCGAGTCTTTTTGTTCTGGGATAGCATCCACGAGCCCCGTTTGTATGGAGGCGAGCCGCTGCAAACCCATCTCAGTGTTCAGCAAATCAATCAATTCAAACTGGTCAAGAAGCGCGAGTTTCTCGAACAAAGCTTGTTGGCAATCGCTGAAGCCAGAGTCACAGGTTAAGTCACAATCATGCATTGGCTTAAACTACCATGGCCACGAACCAGCCCAAACCCGAACGGACCCCAATCCCGTTCGACGATGCGCTGCGGCGTATCCTAAACGCGCCGTCGCCACATAACGCCTATAGGCCCGGAGCGCAGGTTCATCGTGGGCACAGCGCTACTCCTC
This sequence comes from Gammaproteobacteria bacterium, assembly GCA_052387115.1. GTDB lineage: Bacteria > Pseudomonadota > Gammaproteobacteria > JACCXJ01 > JACCXJ01 > JACCXJ01. The sequence goes on from JBQTJM010000093.1 coordinate 9,993, forward strand.
TAGCTTCAGGGGTCGGTAGCGATCCTCCAGGCCCAGGGCTTCGGCGACCGGCCTGCAGGTGATGTAGCCCTGATAGGTGTTGAGCGCCTTCGCAAAGCCCGTATCTGCCCGCAACGCCGACAGCCCGCCATCCGCCAGCCGCAAGACATAGGGTAACGTCGCCGAGTTGAGCGCGAGCGTCGAGGTCCTGGGATAAGCTCCCGGCATATTGGTCACGCAGTAGTGGATGACGCCGTGTCTTTCGAACACGGGCGCGGAGTGTGACGTTGGCCGAGAGGTCTCGATGCAACCGCCTTGATCGATGCTCACATCCACGATCACCGAGCCGCGCGGCATGCCCTTGACCATTTCCTCCGTGATCACACGCGGGGCCCTTGCCCCCGGGACCAGCACCGCCCCGACCACGAGATCGGCGTCTATAAGATGCATCGCGATGGTTTCGGCGTTCGAGAGGAAGAAATCGACGCCGTCGGAGATCTCCCGTCTGATCTCGGGCAGCCGCTCGTCCTGGCCGCCAATGTAAGTGTGAGCGCCCATGGCGGCCGCGGTCCGCGCCGCATGCCGCCCGACTACCCCATCGCCGATGACCACCACCTTGCCGTGGCGCGTGCCGAGAACGCTGCCGAGTTGCGTGCCCCGTCCGCCGTTGAATCGCGCCAGGTAATAGCTGCCCACGGTGACCGCCATGTTCCCCGCGACAGCGCTCATCGGCGCCAGCAGCGGCAGCCTGCCGCGCGCATCTTCCAAGGTCTCGTAGGCGAGGGCGCTGGTCCGCTTCGCCAGCAAGGCCTCAGAGAGGCCTCGCGGCGCGCCCGCGAGATGCAAATAGGTGAAGAGGATCTGGTCCTTGAGATAGCCATATTCCAATTCGAGGGGTTCTTTGACCTTGAGGATGAGCTCCGCATCCCAGGCCTCCTCGACGCCCACCGAGCGCGCACCGGCGCCGAGGTATTCTGTATCCAGGAAACCCGAGCCGAGGCCGGCCCCGGCCTGCACCAGCACCTCATGCCCGGCCTCCCCCAACGCACGAGCGCCCGCCGGCGTTAGCGCCACGCGGTTTTCCTTATCTTTGATCTCCTTCGGGACCCCGATCTTCACGCTGCCAGCACCAAAACGAGCGATTGCGCCTGCCTATCTCGCCGCCTTATCGCTCGCGATAGCGGCAGCTGCTCGTTCCTGCCTCGCGCGGCCGTTGAGCCAGCGCTTCGCCCTTGGATACGCAAGCAGGCCTTTGTAGCCTGTCGAATGCAGCCTATCGCTTGATCGCAATCGATGCAAACACGGTAAACGCCTGCAGCGATTTGACACAACCGCCCTTATCGGTGGACCCCCGGTGGTGGACGAGAAGACCGTCGAGGGCTACACGGGACCGACGGGCTCCGCCGGTCGAGACGGACGGGGCGAAGCGGCAGTCACCCAGGGGCTGGGTGGCCCTGCTGGTCCCGAAGGCGTGGCCACCGGGGAGGCTTACCGTATGTATGTGTGCCCCCGATCCATCTCGTGGCCCTTCTCCTCGGAGATCCAGCCGTGGCAGCAATGATCTAGATGTGCCATCATTTGTAGCGCCATGCCATACCTCACATCGCCCACGGAGGTACAGCTCGGCCCCCAGGGGCGCCTGGTTATCCCGGCCCTCGATACCGCCACGACCGAGTAGTGACATCCCCAAGTGCCCGCCGCCGGGCACGCTTGACGGCCGTCCGGCATATTGCTTCGGCACTCGTCTCCACCACTCAAGTCCGGCTCTCGAGCTTGACGAAGAGCCGGCACGGCCCGGTGGCGAGCCGGGTGATTTCCACCAACGGCGTGTTGCCAATCAGTTCGATAACGTTGCTCGCGGGTGCTTCCGCAGTGTCGGCCTGAGGATCGTGTCCCTAGCTTACCTACATCAGCCTAGCGGACGCTAGAGGCGCAAGGCGGCATCCGCGCTAGAATATGGGTTGTATAGTAAGGGGTGTCCGCTAGACGGAGGGGCAATGGAGCAGACAAACGTTGCGACAGAATGGGCGGGGCGTGGATTTAGCTGTGCTATGTGGACGGACCCGCCCGGGCGGGTCTGGGCCGACTTCGTCCACGACGCCGATGAGATCGTGATGCTAATCGATGGGGAGATCGAGGTGTCATTTCGGGGGCGAACGCTCCATCCTCAGCCAGGCGAGGAGGTTTTGATACCGACCGGCACGAGCCACACGGTCAGAAACATCGGCAAGACCACGAACCATTGGTATTACGGTTACCGCCTTGCGCGCAGCGAATAGAAACCCAAGATGATCACTGCCGTCTATCGCTGGGTCGATCGCAACATTCTTGAGCTCGGCCGCGAAATGCGGCTGTCCTATCTGCCGCCGCTCATGGTCTACATGGGGGCGGGGATCTCTGGCCTGACCGGCATCGTCGGCACTTTCTTCGTCAAGGATTACTTGGGCCTCTCCGCCGCCTTCCTCGCCGCGCTCGGCTTCTGGGCGGGGATCCCCTGGGTACTCAAGATGCCGCTGGGGCATCTGGTCGATCTCATCTGGCGCTGGAAAAGCCTGCTTGTCTATCTGGGAGCGAGCCTTATCGCGGTAGGCCTGCTCATCATGGTGTTCCTTGTCGGCGAACGCGAGGCCATGACGGCCATCATGCCGGCGGAGGCGTGGTTCGTGGTAAGCGCGCTGCTCTCGCCGATCGGCTATGTGATCCAGGACGCGGTCGCCGACGCGATGACTGTCGAGGCAGTGCCCCGCGTCGATGAGCACGGTCGCCCCATCGACCCGGCGACCCGCAAGCTCATGCACACCACCATGCAGACGCTCGGGCGTGTGGCTATCATCGGCGGCAGCACGCTGGTGGCGCTCATCAACCTCTATCTCTTCACCGGCGTAGAGCAGCTTCCACAAGCGGAGATCGCGCAGATTTATCGAGACGTCTATTTAATGGCGCTCAGCATCCCCGCGATCTCGGTGCTGGGTGTAGTGAGCGCTTCGCTCCTCAAGGCGCGCGACCGGCGCCGCCTGCTGCGCGCGGGCAAGAGTCGCGCCGAGGTGCAGGCGCTGATCGTGGAGAATGTTGATCCGACCAAACCCAACTGGTGGATCCTCGGCGGCAGCCTGCTGTTCGTGGTGTTCACGCTCGCCGTGGGTCTCGGCAATCTGCCCTACAACGAGGAGATCGTGTTTGTAGGCTCCTTCGCCATCGTCACCTT
>JBQTJM010000094.1:0-1573 GCA_052387115.1 Gammaproteobacteria bacterium
TGTCCTGGTTCAGCGTGAAGACGACAGCGGCAGGTTGACGTAAACGGCCAACAACGACGGGGCCGCAGGTCCCCATCGCCGCCGCCAGGGTACCGGGGTGCTCGGTCGCGTCAAGGGTAAAGCTCGCTTCGCTCGCCGGCTTCGCCGCCCTTGACCCGCCCTGCGCCCTCCGGTCCTCCTGACTCGCGGGCGATGGGGAACGGGATGGGCCTCCTGGGACCGGGATGGTCATGCCGACCGGACCTCCTGCCGGCGCAGCCGACGCTGCTCGCGCGCCGCGTCGAGCTTGCGATCGCGTTCCTCCCAGATCGCCGTCGCCTTGCCCGCCATGAAGTCCAGCGGAGCGACATAGCCGATGGCGCTGTGCAGGCGCACGCGGTTGTAGTAGTCGACGAAGCGCTCGACAATCCGCCGCGCCTGCTCCACGGTCTCGGGCTGGGCCGGGCGCAGGGCGTCGCCCTTCAACGTCTTGTGCCAGCGCTCGATCTTGCCGTTCGACTGCGGGTAGTACGGCGAGATGCGCACGTGGGACATGCCCGAGAGGCGGATGAACTCCTTGAAGTCCTTGGCCACGAACTGCGGCCCGTTGTCCGAGATGATGCGCGGCCGAGCTTCGGGGTAGAGCTCCTTGGCCCGCTCCAGGATGCACTCCACCTCCTGCTCCTTCATCGACTCCCGCAGCTCCCAGTGCACGAGCGCCCGGCTGGCCCCGTCCAGCACCGAGCACAGGTAGTAGAACGTCCCCCCCAGGTTCAGGTACGAGACGTCGATGTGCCAGTGGTCATGCGGCCGGAGCGGCTGGACGAAGCCCGTGCCCTTCTTCGAGGGCGGGCGGTTCCAGCGGTCCAGCCGGCCCGCGCGGGAGAGCACGCGGTACGTCGTCGCCGGGCTGACCGCCACCACATCTTGGTCGAGCATCATGAAGGTCAGCCGGCGATACCCCTCGAGCGGGTGTCGATCGAAGTAATCGACGATGGCCTGGCGCTCTCGGTCCTCGAGCCAGTGATCCCGCGGCACCAGCGCGTTATGCTCATTGGCCTTGCCGTAGCGCTGCCGCCAGTCGAAGAACTTCCCGCGGGCGATCCCGAGCCAGCCGACCACTCGCGTCACCGCCAGGTCCGTCTTGGCGCTCAGCTCACGCACGAAGTCCACGACCTGATCGCGCGTGTCATGGGGCACCCACGCGCCCGTCAGGGCTCCCCAAGTGTTTTTTTTAGCTTCACGTACTCCTCCGACACCTCGGCGATGATGGCGTCCTTCCGCGCCAGCTTCGCCTCCAGCGCCGCGATCTTCGCCTCCAACTCCCGCTCTCGGCTCGGCGCCCGGCGGCTCGCGAACAGCGTCGGTGCAGCTTCGAGCAGATCCCTCTCCCACTTGTAGAACACGCTCGGCTGGATCTGGGCCTCGTTGCAGATCTCCGACACCGGTTTCCGGTCCACCACGTGCCGCCGCAGCAGGGCAGCCTTCTGCTCCGGCGTATGCCGACGACGAATACGCTTGCTCATGGCAGCTCCTTCGTGCTGTGTGTCTTACCACAGCGCAGGGGCTGTCATCTTCCGACTGAGGCAGGACA
>JBQTJM010000095.1:0-4444 GCA_052387115.1 Gammaproteobacteria bacterium
GCCGATCGACGCCATCGAGATCAACATCTCGTGTCCCAACGTCAAGGAGGGCGGGGTCACGTTCGGGAACGATCCCGCGATGTCGGCGCGGGTCGTCGCGGCCTGCCGGGCGGTCACGCAGAAACCCCTCATCACCAAGCTTTCGCCCAACCAGACGGATATCGCGGACAACGCCCGGCGCTGCCTGGAGGCCGGCACCGACGCCTTCGCCGTCATCAACACGATCATGGGCATGGCCATCGATATCGAGGCCCGCCGTCCGATCCTCGGAAACCGTCAAGGCGGTCTCTCGGGTCCGGCCATCAAGCCAGTCGCGCTCCTCAAGGTCCATCAGGTCTACGAGGTGTGCAGGGCCCACGGCGTCCCGATCATCGGCCAGGGCGGGATCGCGAGCGCCGCCGACGCCATCGAGTTCCTGCTCGCGGGCGCGACGACCGTCGGTATTGGTACGGCGCTCTTCTACGATCCGCTCGTCTGCCCCAAGGTCAACGCCGGGATCGTCGCCTACCTCGAGCGCCATGGCATGCAGTCGGTGTCGGATCTGATCGGCTCGCTCGATCTCCAGTCGCCGGTGTCGGCGTGGTGCAGCGGGTGAAGGGAAGCGCGCAGCGAGGTGCGGCAACCGGCCACCCGGCAGGGGCAGGCACAGGGGCCTGCCCCTACGGTTCGTTGGCGTTCCCGTGTAGGGACGGCCCGCTGTGGCCGCCCGGATGCCGTTACAATACGATGTTCCGCCAATAGGAGGGGTCGCTACCCCCGCGATTCACAGTCGAGGTCGTGGGACAGGAGGGACCATGATGAAACCGCAAACGCTAGTCATCTGGTTGCAAAGATCTGCCGGGTTAGTCGCTTGGTTCTGGCTCGCGTCGGTGGCGGAAGCCCTGCCCACCTTCACGCCCATCTCCATTGATCACCCCACCCCCCGGGCGAGTGCAAAGTTCGGCAGCGCGGCGGCCGGTATCGGGGATGTGAATGGCGATGGGGTTCCCGACCTCCTGGGGGGGGCGCCCTTGCAACGCGTGGGCGGCATCGAGGACACGGCTTTCGATCTCAACGCCGATCCCATCCCGGGCGCGACCGGCCAGGGCCGCTTGCTCATCGGTGCGCCGGCGACCGGCAGCCTATCGGTCGATCCGGACACCTTGCCGCCGGGCACCGGCACGCTCACCGACACCCTGCGGATCGACAACCGGGCCATGTCCTCGAGCCCCTTCACGCTGGTGGGGCAGACGCCGATCGCCGGTGCGAGCGACGCCATCCCCAACGGCAATCTGGTCTACGTTTGCGGCAGCAGCGGGATCAGCGTCTTCGACGTCAGCAACGTAGCAGCGCCGCAGTTCCTCAGGACGGTCGGTACCCCGGCAAACGCCTGCCAGATCCGGGGCGATGAACTGGTAGCGCTGCGCGGCGGCAATACCTTGGTCGTCGTGGTGTACTCGCTGACCGATCCGCTGATCCCCCAGCGCCTCGGCAGCACGCCGGAGATCCCCTACAACTTCGCGGGGGACCTGGCCATCACCGATACCCATGCGTTCGTCACCACGCTGGCGTTCATCTTCTTTTTGGCCAATGGGGACATCTTCGCCCACATCGGCGACGTCTTGTCGTTCGATATCTCCGTTCCGAGCGCGCCGCGACTGGATGACGTGCTGTTCAACACTCACGGCACGAACAATGACGGCGTGGGCAGCGTAAGCGGCGTCGACCGAAGCGGCGGAGATTTCAACGTGTTCTCGCTGACGCAGGCCGACGCACAGACGTTACTGGCAATCAGCACGACGGTAACCGGTGGTGACACGCAGAGCGGTACCGGTGTGGTGCGCGCGGTGGATATCACCAACCCGGCCAACCTTACTGCGCTAGCTACCGTGCCGTTGCCTGGTACGGTGCACCTGATCGGCCTCGCGATCCAGGGCAACCGGGCGCTGGTGACCGCGAGCTCGGGCGGGTGGCAGGATTTCTTCAATAATCAAAATGCGGGACTCAGCGGTAACATCGTGCTCGCGACTCTCGATGTGAGCGACCCGCGTAATCCGCAGATCATCGCGACGCAGACCTTGAGCCGGGCCTCGCGCGGGGTCAACCTGCCCGTGTCTCTCGGTAATAACGAATATGCCTTCTCTAGCCTAGGTGCCTTTAACGACACGCCGCAGCTTTTTCTCATCGATGCCGGCGATCCGGCCAATCTGATCGTGAGGCAGATGCAGGTCCCCTCCGAGATCACGCGCATGAGAGCGGCTGGGAACCTGCTCTATACGGCCAGCCCTTCCGGCCTGCTCATCTATGCGGTAAGTGCGGACCCGCCGCCGTTCGAGGCCGAGCCCGCCTCGACGCAGGTCGGCTGCGATAGCTCCCGGTGCCGGGTCCCCGTCACCTGCAACCTGGCCCCGGCCGTGGGGACCCCGTGTACCAACCGGATCGAGATGCGCGTGCGCGTCCCCAGGCGGCTCGCCCAGGACACGGCGGTAAAGGGGCAAAGGCAGGGTCAAAGGCGGCTCAGGGTGTTCGCCCGCAGCAGCGCCACCAGCGTCCCGCCGGGTCAGACCGCGAACGTACGGCTCAGGCTCACGCCACTGGGCAGGAGCATCGTCATGACGAGCAACGCAAACAGTCTCAGGGGCGTGATCGAGATCAGGAACACGCCCGGGACGGTCATCGACACGACGCGGGTAAGGATCAGGCTCAGACGCAGGTAAGAAGGCCGGGGGCTCAATGGCCGGGGTAACGCACCGCCCGGTGCCGGGTCGAGAGTTGGATGGACCAGGAAAGCTCGTCAAGCACGGAGTGCTCCACCTCGTCCATCCGCATGCCGCCCAATCCGACGAGATTTAACCGTCTTCGGCCAGGCGTTCGCGGAAGGTCTCGCAGGCTTGCATGCGGCCGGACTGAAACCCGCGGCTGAACCAGGCCACGCGTTGCTTCGAAGACCCATGCGTCCAGGTCTCCGGGTTGACGGAACCGCCGCTTTGCCTATGAATGCGATCGTCGCCGATCGCGGCCGCTGCACCCAAGGCCTCTTCCACGTCACCCTGCTCGAGGATGCCACGCTGCTTGGTTGCATTCCCCCACACCCCGGCCAGGCAGTCCGCCTGTAGCTCGAGTCGCACCGAGAGCGCCGCGGCTTGTTCCGGCCGGCTCTGCTGCACGCGCCTGACCTCGGTGTCGATGCCGAGCAGGTGCTGCACATGATGTCCGATCTCGTGCGCGATGACATAGGCCTGGGCGAAGTCGCCGGGGGCGCCGAAGCGTTGCTTGAGATCGCGATAGAATCCCAGGTCGATGTAGACCTTCTGATCGAGCGGGCAATAGAAGGGACCCATGGCCGACTCGGCAAACCCGCAGTTGGACCGTACGGCGTCGGTGAAGAGCACGAGCTTGGCGTCCCGGTAGCGTTCGCCGCCCTGAGGAAACCCCGTATGCCAGGTGCCTTGTACATCATCGAGGACGAATGACACGAAGTCGACGAGCTTCTCCTCCTCGGGGGAGGTCTGGCGGGGAGTCACTGTCCCGCCCGGAAAGGGACTGTCGGGACCTTGGTCGAGCAGGGCCAGGAAGTCTTGTCCCGTGATGAGGCTCACGACCAAGAGTATGACCACCCCGCCGAGACCCAGGCGGGCGCCTGCCCCGTACCGGCCGCCTCCCGGCGCGCCTTCGTCACGCCGGTCTTCCAGGTTGGTGCTGCGCTCACCGCGTCTCCAACGCATGTCGATCGCACCTGCTTGTCATGTTTCCGGTAGCGGGCCAGCGTTCCTGTCGGGCGCTTCTGCCGCGCGCCATCCTCGCCCGGAGGTTGATGTCTGAGAGCCATAGATTATAGGCGCAGCGCGCAGCGTCCGGCGAGCGCGCATCAGGGGTCGGCGAAGACGCGTTTACCCGAGGACGACCCGGACATGGTGGGTCGCGTCGTCGTCGACGAGCGGGATCTCGGCGCGGTGAAGGTCCGAGCGCGCCGCGCGGCGCGGTAGCGGCTGGCCGTCGATTTCCGCCGACGCGACGCCGCGCGTGACGCCGTGCGGGTTCTCGACGCGGATCTCGTAGCGCGCGGAGTGGTAACGGAAGACGATTGTCGAATCCGCGCCAGCGGCGGGGAATGCAGGGATCGATGTGCAGTCGTGATCCGCGGAAGCGAACGCCGAGAATCCACTCGATCGCCGCGCGGTACATCCAGCTCGCCGAGCCGGTGTACCATGTCCAGCCGCCGCGCCCGACGTGAGGGGCCTCCGCATAGACGTCGCCGGCCGTCACGTAGGGCTCCACCTTGTAACGATGGATGCCCGCCCGGCTGTTCCCGTGGTTGATCGGATTCAATATCGAGAAAGCTCCCCCGCCTTGTCGCCTTCGCCGAGCGCGGCGAAGGCGAGAATCGTCCAGATCGCGCCGTGCGTGTACTGCCCGCCGTTCTCGCGGACGCCCGGCAGGTAACCCTTGATGTACCCCGGATCGG
>JBQTJM010000096.1:0-8976 GCA_052387115.1 Gammaproteobacteria bacterium
AGACCGGCAATCCCCAACAGCAGGCCCAGCATCGCGGCGGTGCCCGCAATGCGCAGCACCCAACCGACAGTGCTCGACCAGGCGTCTTGCGGGAAAAGGGCGAGCGAGGCACACACCGCACCGCGCAGCGGTGTCGCGAGCCATGGCAGCAGCGCCAGCGGCGCGGCCGCCAGCACCCACGGGTACTCCACATCAAGGTGCAGCATCGGCTCCGTCGTCGGATCCCGCGGTCTGCCAGCGCTGGGTGTACAGCTCCCCCTTCGAATCCATCGTCTCGAACAACAGTTCGCCGTTCCGGGTCATGCGGCGCATGATGATCTCCGCGGTTCCAGCGGCTGCCATACCGTCAGCGTTCCACGGCAATACAGCGGCGGCACAGCCGGGCGAGCGCCTGCACAACCTCGGCATCGCCCTTTGCTACCGCACCCCGATCCGCAAAGAAGACCTGGCGCGACCTCGCGAAGAATGCCGCGATGTCCACGCGCAACGGTACGAACTGCGGGCACCGCCCGAAGAACTGATCGAGGCGATCCGGAAACACCGGCGCCCCGTTACTTTCGTCGAACGCCCGATGCAGGGTGCGCATGGCGGCGCGCTCCGCGCTCGCCGACAGTGGCGCATGCTGTAGGCGACGCAACTCACGCCACGCTTGCGCGAACGGGCGGCGGGTGCGTCCCGGCCACAGCCCCCACTCGTGCGCCATACCGGCGGCCAGCACCAGCAGGAGCGCTCCATAGAGTAGCAGCCTTCGCTGCCTAGGCGCCAGATCGCGCCTGACGGGTGGGTCGTCCGGGCGCACGTACGCCTGGCCTTCAACGACACGCACACCGGCGGTTTCATGCAGCGGCGAGACGGTGAACTCCCACGCCTTCACCGGGACCTCGGTGGTGGCGCCCGGATGGCTGGCCGTGAGGGTGAACACCGGGATCCGAAGCGACCTCACGTCGCGCGGCATGTAGAAGCTCTGATAGTCCAGCGTGATGCGATAGTGTCGTTGCTCGCCGGCGTCGGTCTCCTGCACCTGCACGCTGCGCAGTTCCAGCCAGTAGGACAACCGCCCCGGATGAGGCACCGATCCCGGCGCCAGCACGAAGGGGTCATGTAAGGTGAGATCGATCTGCCGGCGAATGACATCGCCGATCACATGGCCGAACGGCCGCGGCGTGGACACTCGAAATGCATCGACTCCGAGGGGGAACGGCGGCGTCTCTGCCCGCGCGCCTGCCGCAAAGACCGCGAGCAGCAGATATACCGCTAACGGGCACAAGTTGAGTTTTTTCGGGGGAGCGAACCCGGCCGTTCCCTCCCCTGTCCGCGCTGTTTGCGGACGGGGGAGGGGAGGGTGGGGGTCCGGCCTTTCAGGTGCTGACCGAGCTCCGTCTGTGCGGACACGCTTGACCCCCACCCTGCCCTCCCCCGCTACGCAGGGGAGGGAATCAAGCTGGCTACCCCGGCTCAGATTGTGCCCGCGTGAAGTATAGATACACGAGGTCCCGCGTACGCCGTTCATGCCCTCGTGAGGAAATACTCCGTGAGGCGATCCGGCTCGAATCGATCGAGCAGGAAGAACGGCTCGCGGCCGTGCGCGATACAGAGTCGTCGCAGTCGTTGTTGCTGCCGCCGATAAGCGTCGATGACCTTTGCGCGCAATCTGCGCCGCATGAGCACGAAGCGCCGTGCACCGGTCTCCGGATCCTGCAGCTCACAGAGACCGAAGCGCGGCAGGCGCTCGTATTCCGCGCCGTGCCAGAGCACGACGGGGACCACGTCATGCCTGCCGAGCGCCGCCAGCGCCGCATCGATTTGCGCGGCCGGGAGATGAAAGTCCGACACCAGGAATACCAGCGCGTGCCGCCGGGGCAACAATGCAGCGGCAGCGACAATGCCGGCGGCGTTGCGTCCAGCGGCCTGCAACTCCGGCAGCCGGGCGTGCAGGGCTTCAGCGACCCCGCGGCGACGCGTGGCCGGAAAGTGCATGCGCACCCGCGCATCGCAGGCGACAAACCCGAATGGGTCGCCCGTACGGTGAGCGGATACCGCCGTCGCGACGGTGAAGTCGGCGAGCACGGCCATCTTCTCGCGGAACCCCATGGACGCGGACACGTCGGCAATCACATACACGGGTACCGTGCTGCGCTGGTTGAACACGCGCACGTACACCTCGCCCATCGGGTCGTATAGCGTGGTGCGCAGATCGATGCGGCGCGGATCCGGGTATCGCCAGAGTGGCGCAAATTCACGAAACCGCTGTCCCTGGCCGGGCTGACGGCTGCGATGCGCGCCGGGATGCGGGCCGCTATTTAGCCAGGGCAGGCGATAGTGAAACTCGCGGCGCGCTCGAGAGCGCGCATCCGTGCCATGCTGCGTTGACCGAGGCATATTCACGGCTTCAGGGCGCGGCGATACTCTCAAGCACACGGTCGATGTACTCGCGCGCCAAACTCTCACGGCGGAGCTCGTAGACCGGGTTGAAGAACACGCGGTGGGCCACCGTCTCGTAGAACACGCCCTGCAGGTCTTCCGGCACCACCATGGCCCGGTCGTGCAACCATGCATGCACGCGCGCGGCACGAATGAGATAACTCATGCCGCGCGGACTGCCGCCGCCGGCGATGAGCTGCGCCATGTCCACCTCGTCCAGAGCAATTCCGAAATCCTGCGGCTGCCGCAGCGCCTGCCACAGCTTCAGCGCATAGTCCTGCAACGCCGGCGCGGCGGTGATGCTGGTCTGGATCAACGCGGCGACGTCATTGAGCGATGAGTACGGCACGACCGCCTCGTCCACCGTGTCAATGAGGGTGTCGACGTCGTGAAAACGCGGATCGAACATCAGCGCGCGCCGCACGCCTTCTTCCTGCGGTACCTCGATCAGCACTTCCATTAGAAAGCGGTCGCGCGCCGCCGCCGGCAACTCGAAGGTCTCCTCTTTCTCAATCCGATTGCGATCGGCGAACACCATCAGATGCGGGAAGTGATATTCGTGATTGAACGCAGCGACGGTGCGTTCGGCCATCACCCGCAGCAGCAGCGAATGGACCTGCGGCCGCGCGCGATTCACCTCGTTGAAAAAGAAGGTGGCTAGTCGTTGACCGTGGCGCATGATGGGGCCGGGGTCGACGCACGGCCGGCCGTCGGTGCCGATGTAGGTGTGGTAGACGAGATCGTTGGGCATGAGATCGATGGTGCCTTCCATGCGCTCGTAAGCACCGCCGATACCGCGCGCCATCGCCCTCAGCAACGTGGTCTTGCCGACGCCCACATCACCCTCGAGCAGCACGTGACCGCGCGCAAATACGGCGATGACGAGCAGGCGCACCGCGCGGTCCTGGCCGAGGATGGCCCGACGCACGTTCGATTCCAGTCGCAGCGCCTGCTCCCGCCAGTGCGCCAGCGCCGCGTCCTTATCACCCGCGAGCACACTGTGCTCACCTACGATCATTCGACCGCAAGACTCAGATCTTGCTTACGTCGTACTCCCACTTGCCGGTCTTCTTGAAGTGCTCGGCGCGCTTCCGGTTGCGCTCTTCCATTGCCTTCAAGGCAGCCGACTGCTTGTTGATCTCGGCCGGATCGTGCTTCGGGTCGTATTTGCTGCCGGCGATCTTTTCCGGGTAGCCGGGCTTGGGCTCCCAGCAGTTGCCGGCGGCCTTGCACTTGGTGCCGTCATAAGCGGCGGCCGGCAACGCCACGGCCGCAGCCAGCGCTGCCGCCACGTTGAATCCGGCACGACGTTTCAAATGGATTGCCTTATTCATGTCTGGACCTCCTCACGTCAGGTTGTTGCGCTCACATTCCGGTTGAAGCGTTACCTCAACCTCCTCCTCGGCCCGGCAGGCCGTGCGTGACCGGAATTCCGCGCCGGCGGGCGTCACTGCTTTTCGGCCGGCGACTTCGCTGTTGCCGCGGTATTCATCGCTGCAGGCTCGTCGGAGAACCGCCGCGGCTTGAAGGTTTTCTTCTGCTCTTCGGTCAACCAGTCGGCGTTCTCCACCGGCCCGCGGTATATCGCCCGTATCCAGCTCACCACCATCAACATTTCGTCGACGGACAATTGTTTGTACATTGGACCCATCATCGCGCGCGCGCCGCCGAACGTGGTCTCGAAGAGTCCCTTGTCGGTCTTGTTCTTCGGGTACGTCCAGTAGTCGTCGGCCAGCGCCGGACCGAGCTTGCCCTCGGCGTGATGGCCGTGGCAGCCGGAACACATGGTCAAGAACGTTTCACCGCCTTTCTTGATGGCCTCCTCATCCCAGTTGAGCCGATACCGGTTCTCGCCAGTCTCCACGAAATGCTTCACGGCTTCGGTCTCAGGACCTTGCTTGGCCTTGGACAAATCCAGCTCCTCGCCCTCCACGGTCCCGCGGAAGACCAACGCTGCGAGAACCGGTCCCGCCAACAGCGATGAAATCGAAATGACCCGCGGGGCTGTTCGCAAAAATCTAGTCGTCGACATCAGTTCGTCCGTCCATTCTTGTCTTTGTCAGTTCCGTCTCTCCGAGTGATTGCCGGTGCGTCCGCGATAGTCATCGGCACCAGAGGGATACCCTCATCGGCCAGCACTGCCCTGATCTCGGATGCCGCGGCAGCGATCGCCTGATCGAGCTGCTCCAGCAGTTGGCTGTCGCCGGCGCGTACACCCATCGATTGGTTGTATTCGAACTCGACCGTGTCGCCGTCGTTGCCGATATAGTCAGGGATCGGCACCATTACCAGCGGCACAGGCGATTGCTTCACGTAACGCGCTGCTTCCGGCCCCCACAGGATGGCCATGTCGGCTTTGCCGTCCACGACCTCGCGGACGAGACGGGCCGGGTCGAAGCGCACGTATTGGTTGCGGCGCGACTTGAAGTCGATGAGAGAATACATGTAGTTGACGTTTTCTTCGTATTTTCCGAGCTTGCGCAGCAGCACGTCCGCGGGCGTGCCCTGCGGCACCGCAAAGGTGTGCAGCTTCATCAGATCGGGGCTGTTCCAGTCCGTGATATCAAGTCCGCGGTCCCGTTGGTAGACGAACACATAGCTGGAGCGGTAGTAGGGCCTGGTGGTGAGCACGCGCCCATCACCGGTATCCAGCCCCATCACCACGTCGCACTTACCGGCATCGAGCAGATCCTTCACCAGATAGAGGGCGGCCCGTTCCGACCACACGAGCTCCACCGGCCTGTTGAGCCTGGCGCCCAGCACCTGCGCCAGGCGATTCTCGAAGCCCTCGCGGGCCTCGTTGGAATACGGCATTTCGTTCTTGGCGGCGCAGACCCTGAGAGCCTCTCCGGTCGCCCCCGGCGTTGCACACGATGCGCCGAGCGCCGCCAGTGCGGCGAACGTCCCGCCGATGCTTCGTCTCATTGCGGTCACCTCGCTCGAAAAAGGGGAGGGTGCGCTCCGTGCCCTGCCGTAGAGCGCACCCCTTGGTTAAGTCGGCATGCTCCCTGCGCCAGGAGTAACACCCCCGGGAGGTCATACAAACACGTGCAAACTGCTTACGGCGCGTACTCGCCTACCGTCGGATCGCTGTAGGGTCCCTTGCCCTCCAGCGAGAAGGCGATGAAGCCACCGCCCATCTGCGTGTACTTTGCGAGCTCCTTGAAGGCGCCCACCGCGCCGAGACCGGCGGAAGGATCCTGCAGGTCGAACACCAAACCCACCCCGGGCCAGCCGCCGACGCCGTACATGATGCCGACGTACTGCGTGCCCTTGTGGGTGTAGGTGATCGGGTGACCGATGGCGCCCGAGGGGATCTTGAACTTCCATAGCAGATCGCCGTTGTTCGAATTGCGCGCCTTGATGAAGCCGTCGAGCGTACCGTAGAAGACCAGGTCCCCCTTGGTAGCGAGCGTGCCGCCCCAGACCGAGAAGCGCTCCATCTTCTCCCACTCGTAATCACCGCTGATGGCGTTGTAGGCCTTGACCTGACCGGAGCCAACGCCCGCAGCCTTGTCACCCTTCGGACCCGGATAGGACCAGACGTTGGCACCGACGAAGAATTGGCCGGCACGGTAAGGCAGCATGAACGGCTCCCAGTCCATGCACAGGTGGTTGATGCCCATGAAGAACAGTCGCTTCTCCGGATCGTAGGAGTCGAGACCCTGGTTGTGGTAACCCATGGCCGAGGGACAGGCGTCCTTGGTGCGATGGTCCATGCGGGTGTTGAACTCCGGATCCCGCACCGGCAGGCCGGTCTTCATATCGACCTTCTTAAAGACGTTGACGGTGTCATCGAGAAAGTCGGCGGAGATGAGCTCGCCGCTCTCGCGGTCGAGGGTATAAACGACGCCGTTGCGATCCGGATGCGTGACCAGCTTGCGCATCTTGCCGGTCTTGTCCTTCTGCTCGGAGAGCATCATGACATTGATGCCGGCGTAGTCCCACTCGTCATGCGGCGTCTTCTGATATCCCCACTTCATCAGACCCGTGTCGACGTCACGGGCGGTGATGGTCATGGTCCACTTGTTGTCGCCGGGACGCATGGTTTCGTTCCACGGCGACGGGTTGCCCGAACCGTAATAGATGAGGTCAAGGTCGGGGTCATACGCATACCAGCCCCAGTTGGTGCCACCGCCGATCTTCCAGGTGTCGCCTTCCCAGGTCGCCGTGCCGAGACCCTTCTGCCCATAGTGCGGCACCTTGCCGTTGAAGTCGTCGGCAAGACCGATCTCCTTGTCCGGTCCGGTGGCATACCAGCGCCACTCCATCTCGCCGGTCTTGATGTTGAAGGAAGTCACGACGCCGCGCACACCCAGCTCGGCACCCGAGGAACCGATGATGGCGTGGTCCTTCACCACATAGGGCGCCTGGGTCAGCGTCTGGCCGACCGAGATGTCCATCACCTCGACCTTCCACACTTCCTGACCGGTTTTCGCATCGAGCGCCACCAAGTGGCCATCGAGCTGGCTCTTGATGATGCGGGGACCCGTGGCGCCGTCGCCGGGCCAGTAAGCCAGCCCTCGGTTAACGAGATCGCAGCACGCCACCGCGCGCGCGGCCGGATCCTGTTTGGGCTTATGCTCCCAAACGATGGCACCCGGATCATTCAGGTTGACAGCATAGGTGTAGTTGGGGAAAGAGGTGTGGATGTACATCATGTCGCCGATCACCAGTGGCGAACCCTCGTGGCCGTTCAGCAGACCGGTCGAAAACGACCACGCCGGACGCAGATCCTTGGCGTTGCTCGTGTCGATCTGGTCCTGCGTGCTGTAATGGTCGCAGTGGTAGTTCTTGCACTGCATCACCCAGTTCTCCTCGTTCTTCGCGAGCTCGATCAGCTTGTCGTTGGCCGTTGCCGACGCCGCAGTCCCCGCTGCAATCGCGAAGGCAACGGCGCCCGACAGACCTGACGACTTGAAGTGCTTCATTTGGACCTCCTTCTAGCCATGATTAGTTCGTATGTGATGTGTGCGCCTTGCTCGATGCAATATGGCCCGTCGCGCATTTCTTGTTCGAAGTGTCGTGCGGTCCGATCCGTACCGCACAACCCCGCCAGCGTGCAATCTAAGTGCGAAGCGCCCGCTTTCGCTAGAGTCCCTCACCAGCAATGCGCCTGTGATAACACCACACGCGATCGGAGTGGATCTCTCGGAGGAGCGGGATGGCTTCCCTCAGTCGACATTTGGGTGAAATACGCGACCGGAGGCCGGGCGTGCGCATCTCGTCGGGCAGCGAAAACCGGTTACGGCGGCGAGGTCGCCCAGCGCTCCGGGGACACCTCGTACCGATGACAGCGTTTGGGCGGGGGGAAAGCGGTTCGTCCCTGAACCTTAGGTCATGAGAGTGTCGAAGGGCCAACCCCCACGACACCGTGTCATGCTACTATGCGGCCGGAGCCCTTGGAAAGGGGAATTTCTCATTTGTTCATCGCTGGATTATCATCAGTTCCCGGTGCGCTCATCCACCGCAGAACGGGACCCCCGCGCTGGACTAGCCGCGCAATGAGACCCACGATCACGATCCTGTTGGTCGACGACCATGCCATCGTGCGGCAGGGCTGCCGCCTGCTGTTTCAGCAGGCGGGGTTCGAGGTCGCGGGCGAGGCGGCCTCGGGAGAAGAGGCCTACGCCTCCTGCCTCCAGCACCCGCCGCGCGTCGTCGTCGTGGACCTGGCCATGCCGGGCATGGGGGGACTCGAGGCCATTCGGCGCATCCGCGCCCGCTTTACCGAGTCCGCGGTGGTCGTGTTCACGATGCACGACGACCCCATGATCGCGACCCGGGCCCTCAAGGCGGGTGCCACCGCCTTCGTGACCAAGACCAGCGCGCCGCGGGATCTCGTCGAGGCCGTCCGGCGCGCCGGTCAAGGGGAGTGCTATCTGAGTCAGGACATCGCGCAGGCGATCGCGCTTTGCAGCCTGGACACGCACAAGAGCGCGCTCACCGCGCTGACGGCACGCGAGTTCGAGGTCTTCCGCATGCTCGCCGAGGGCAAGGCCTGTGCGCAGATTGCGGAGTCCCTGTCCTTGTCTCCGAAGTCGGTGTCCAACTATTCCCTGCGCATCAAACAGAAGCTCGGCGCCGCGAGCGTCGCGGACCTCGTGAGGTTGGCCATCGCGGAGGGCCTTTGGCGGCGCAACACGCTCGCGGAGGGTTCGAGCGGCCGGCCTGCGCCCGATCCGATGCCGGCTTGACGTACATGCCGGGCGACCTTGGCGCAACACCCCTCTGTGGCGGCGCCTCGAGCGCACCGGCGGGCAGCGGGGATCGGGAAACGTGCCGGGCCGCGATCGGCGGTCTTCCCCGGCGCATCGTATGCCTCACCGAGGAGACCACCGAGACGCGCTATCTCCTCGGCGAGCGGTGCGCGACGGCGAGGTCCACCGGCGCTGGCAGGAGGTGGCACGCGCCCGACTCGAGCGCCCTCGGGCATGACCGCCACGCTGCAAGCGCGCGCCCTGCAAGTCGCCAGCCACGAGATGGACTTCATCGAAGCGTTCTCCTGGCTCGTGCAAGATGAACCGGAATCACAGGGATGTGATGCTTTTGGGA
>JBQTJM010000097.1:0-4348 GCA_052387115.1 Gammaproteobacteria bacterium
CCGCCTTGTCGCCTTCGCCGAGCGCGGCGAAGGCGAGAATCGTCCAGATCGCGCCGTGCGTGTACTGCCCGCCGTTCTCGCGGACGCCCGGCAGGTAACCCTTGATGTACCCCGGATCGGGAAGCGACAGCCCCGCCGAGTCGCCGCTCACCACTTCAGAACGTGAATATTTCACAGAACCGGCCTGCCGCTCTTGCGTAAGCTCTTGACCCAACCCTAAGGTGGCGCATCTTGGACGGGCACACAGACGCCGCTCGTGCGACCTGCGCCGCGCCACCGGACGGCTAGCTTCCCAGCGTGCGATCGACCACATTTCTCGAAGGAGGAGGAAAGATGTACTTGTATCGCCTCTCCCGACAGCCTTCGGGTGGAACCACCCTCGGCGTTCCGCCCGAGGCAGACTTGCTCTGATCGAGTAGGGCGGCCCCCTGTGGCCGCCCATTTCGGGCTCCGGTGTTTCAGGCTCAAGGTTGCAGGACAGGAGGAACCATAGATGAAATCGCAAACGCCATCCATCTGGTTGCGGAGTTCTGCCGGGTTAGCCGCTTGGCTCTGGCTGGCGTCGGGGGCGGAAGCCCTGCCGACGTATACGCCCATCCCTCTAGATCACCCCACCCCGCAGGCGGATGCCCTCTTTGCGGAGGCGGTGGCCGGTATCGGCGATGTCAACGGCGATGGCGTGACGGACCTCCTGGTGGGGGCGCCCCAACAATTCGTAGTTGGCAACATCAACCAGGGCCGCGCCTTTGTCTTCGGCGGCGCCGAACGCAGCCTCCTCCTGACCGTCGATCACCCCGCCCCCCAGGGGCTTGCCTTGTTTGGTTCCGCAGTCGCCGGGGCGGGGGATGTGAACGGCGATGGCCGGACCGATCTACTGGTGGGGGCGCCCGGTCAACGGGTGGGCGGCCGTGCCAACCAGGGCCAGGCCTACGTCTTGAGCGGCGCCGATGGCCGGCTCCTCCTCATCCTCGATAACCCCATCCCCCAGGCGGATGCCGCGTTCGGCGCCGCGGTCGCCGGTATCGGGGATGTGAACGGCGATGGCGCGCCCGACCTCCTGGTGGGAGCACCCGAGCAAGACGGCTCTTTTGTCAACGAGGGCCTGGCCTTCGTCTTCAGCGGCGCGGATGGCCGGCTCCTCCGCACCCTGGATGAGCCTGCCTCGCCATTCCCCGCCCTGTTTGCCTTCGCGGTGGCCGCGGCCGGGGATGTGAACGGCGACGGCGCGCCCGACCTTCTGGTGGGGGCGCCCCTTGCCCGAGTGGGCGACGGATCGGGCCGGGCCTTTGTCTTTAACGGCGCCGATGGGAGCCTCCTCCGCACCCTCGATCTCCCTATCCCCGAGACGGGTGCCTTGTTTGCCTTCGCGGTGGCCGCGGCCGGGGATGTGAACGGCGATGGTGTGCCCGATCTCCTCGTGGGGGCGCCCGGTAAAGACGTGAGTGAAACCAACCAGGGCCAGGCCTTGGTCTTCAGCGGCGCCGATGCCAGCGTGCTCCTCACCCTTGATCACCCCAACCCTGACGATTTGGCCGGCTTTGGCGAGACGGTGGCCGGGATCGCGGATGTGGACGGCGATGGCGCGCCTGACTTCCTCGTGGGGGCGCCCGGTCCCGGTCAAGACGTGGGCGGCGATGTCCGCCAGGGCCGGGCCTTTGTCTTCGTGAGTGCGCCCATGCCGCCTCCCGATCCCGATGGGGCCGGGCCTTTCGATCTCCCCACGCGGGTCGCGTGCACTAGCGCCAGGTGCCAGATCCGCGTCACCTGCAATCGCCCGCCGGTCCTCGGGACCGCGTGCACCAACCGGATCGACTTGCGCGTGCCCGTCCCCAGGCGGCGCGCCCAGGCCGCGGCGGTAATGGGGCAAAGGCAGAGGCAAAGGCGGCTCAGGGTGTTCGCCCGCAGCAACGCCACCAACGTCCCGCCGGGTCAGACCGCGAACGTAGGGCTCAGGCTCACGCCACTCGGCAGACGGATCGTCAAGACGAGCCCGAGGAACAGCCTCAGGGGCGTGATCGAGATCAGGAACACGCCCGGGACCGTCATCGACACGACACGGGTCAGGATCAGGCTCAGGCGCAGGTAGAAAGAAGGCTGGGGGGATCAATGGCGAGTTGGGCGGTTGCGCAGGATGCCGTGCTCCGAGGCGAAGAGTGAACGCTCGCGGCAGGCCCCTTCGAGCCCTCAACCCGCTCCGGTCTGGGGGATGGATGCGATGCGGGAGGCTCCACATCTCCATCGCGCCCCCCGAGACGGCCTCATAGCCCATGATCTCGGAGTGGTTCTTGGACCAGCGTTCCGGGCGGGTCCTGAGATTCGGCCGGCACCCATACGGCGGAACGCCGCAGATATGACAGCTATGCTATGCTTCTGTCATGCAAACCACACTGCGCATCGCGGATGAGGTATATCGCCTGGCGAAGGCCGAAGCCGCGCGGGAAGGCATCACGCTGACCCGTTTCATCGAGGAGGCGTTGGCGCTGCGCTTGCGCCAAACGCCCACGCTGCGGTCACTGGGGGCACTCCCCGTCTTTCGAGACGGCCCATCGCTTCCACCGGGCTTCGATCTAGTCGAGGCCGTGAAGGAAGCCGAGTCGGAAGCAGACCGGATCTTGGCGAACAAGCTCGTGACGACCCGTAAGACACCTCGGCGTCGCACGGGTTGAGCGTGCTGCTGCTCGACGCCAACATCCTGATTTACGCCTTCCGTGAGGAACTGCCGCAACATGCGAGCGCACGCGCGTGGCTCCTGAGTGCGCTCTCGGGAGGGGAGCCGATCGGTGTGCCGACCCTGGCGGAGATCGCATTCCTGCGCCTCTGCACCAAACCGCTAGGTCCGCTGAATGCGGCGACCTGGGAAGCCACTTGGAACTTCCTGGCCGTTCTCTTCGGCCACCGTACCAGCCGACGGGTGGTGCCCGGTGCCCGGCATCCGGAGTTGCTCGATAGCTTGGCCCGCCGCTACGGCCTCAAAGGCGACCGCCTTGTCGATGGCTGGCTAGCAGCGCTGGCCCTGGAGCAGGACGCCACCTTCATCAGCGCAGACCACGGCTTCTCCCGCTTCGAGGGGCTCAAGAGGGTGAATCCAGTCGCGAGTACCATGCCGCGATAGCTCCGCAGCATATGCCCATGAGCACCGTTTTGCGAGCAGCGTTTCGGGGACAGACCGCCATTATATACTTTACGCTTCAGACCCGAATGGCACTTACTTAAGCGTAACCTATTGTGTTATCGGTATATCTGCAATGGCTAAAAAGACCTCGTCACCCCAGCGAACCCCAGATCGGCACGGCGCTCTTCTACGATCCGCTCATCTGTCCCAAGGTCAATGCCGGGCTCCGGGACTACCTCGAACGCCACGGCTTCACGTCGGTCTCGGAGCTGGTGGGATCGCTGCTGGAGCCACCCTCGCTGTCCGCGTGGTGCACCGGGCAACGCACCGGCCGGTGCCAGGTCTGGATGGGATAGGCTGGTCCGGGTCGATTATCACGGGAACAATGAGGTGCCCCGAGGGACTTGTCGCGCCATTCTGAAAGCGGCAGGCATCGATACGAGTAAGAGGTGATGGCCATGATCGACCTATCTTATTCACTGATCATCGAAGCGACGGAGGAACCGGATTATTTCGGTTTTTATTCGCCGGACCTGGAAGGTTTCACGGGCATAGGACATTCCGTGGAGGATTGCCTTTACAAGGCAAGGTGGGGAATGCAGGAGCATGTCGCGTTGTTGAAGGAGCATGGGCTTCCCGTCCCAGGTCGGCGAAGACGCGTTTACCCGAGGACGACCCGGACATGGTGGGTCGCGTCGTCGTCGACGAGCGGGATCTCGGCGCGGTAAAGGTCCGAGCTCGCCGCGCGGCGCGGTAGCGGCTGGCCGTCGATTTCCGCCGACGCGACGCCGCGCGTGACGCCGTGCGGGTTCTCGACGCGGATCTCGTAGCGCGCGGAGTGGTAACGGAAGACGATGTCGTATCCGCGCCAGCGGCGGGGAATGCAGGGATCGATGTGCAGTCGTGAGCCGCGGAAGCGAACGCCGAGAATCCACTCGATCGCCGCGCGGTACATCCAGCCCGCCGAGCCGGTGTACCACGTCCAGCCGCCGCGCCCGACGTGAGGGGCCTCAGCATAGACGTCGCCGGCCGTCACGTAGGGCTCGACCTTGTAACGATGGATGCCCGCCCGGCTGTTCCCGTGGTTGATCGGATTCAATATCGAGAAGAGCTCCCCCGCCTTGTCGCCTTCGCCGAGCGCGGCGAAGGCGAGAATCGTCCAGATCGCGCCGTGCGTGTACTGCCCGCCGTTCTCGCGGACGCCCGGCAGGTAACCCTTGATGTACCCCGGATCGG
>JBQTJM010000098.1:0-4552 GCA_052387115.1 Gammaproteobacteria bacterium
CATCATCGTCACGATCGGATCGAGGACGACCGACCCGACGAACTCTCGCTCTGGCCCCTTCACCGGGGCGCCTACCGGCCTCACCACCCGACTTACACGGGTGTAACTTTGCGGCTCGCCCTGGGGCCGGGGTAGTGGGCGGGATTTACCACCTCGACTACGAGAGCGCGACTGTTCTCACGAACGACCTGTGGAAACGTGATGCGGGCGGAGTGCCGCACGCTGCCTTCCTCCTAGCCTCGACTATCCGCCCATCTGACGAATCTATCGGAGATCCGGAGGATGAGGAGTTGATCCTGCTTCGCGTTCTCGGAGTGGGCTCACTGCCTAATCAGCAGGACCTGATTGCCACTCGTATGGACGCGATGCGTGCGGCAACGGAGCAGAACCGTCCAGCTACCGAAGTCGTCGATCACCTGACGCGAGGCGAGATGCAGTGGAGCGCGTTGTCGTGCCGCGTCGTTGGCACCTTCTATGACGAACGGGCCGATAACGCGCCCTACGTGGCGTGGGGATCCGACATCGATAATCTTTATTCTGCCGCTCGGTACTTCGTTTATAAGCCAGCCAACGCTGCTCTAGCGTTCATAGCGTCTTATCCCGATCATACGGTGGACGAGCTTCGGCTCGGCCTTGAGCCGCATCGTATCCGGATCGGCAGCGTCCGCTACTCTTCAACCCGCCGACGCTCCGCGGCATATGGCGCGGGTGACGTTCCGGTTCATGTGCGTGTAGAGGACTTTATTTCTATGAAAACCGCAGTCTTCGGCATGACGCGCGCAGGAAAGTCCAACACGATGAAGATCATCGCCACGGCGGTATTCGATCACTCGAAGCGCTTCGGCGAACCCATAGGCCAGCTCCTGTTCGATCCTGCGGGAGAATACGCTAACGTTAACGAGCAGGATCAGACAGCCCTGCGTCTACTGGGTGACGAAGCGGTGAGAATCTACCGGTTCGGAGCGGACGGCAGTGATCCAGCCGAGCGTCCCCTGCAAGTCAACTTCTATGCCAGCGACCAGCGACCAGCTGCGCGCGGGCTTATCGAGGCAAGTCTGGCAGACAACTCCTCAGCCTATGTGGCGCGCCTCCTGGCTGCGGAAATCGATGAGCCAGACCAGGCCGACTATCCGAACTCAAACGACTATCGAAGTGCGATGAACCACGCGACTCGCGGCCTCTTTGCCTTCTACGCCCTTCTCGCCAAGGCGGAGTTCCGTGTACCCCAGGGATGGCCCGGGGTACGGGCCTCCATGGCGCGGGGGCTAGCCGACCGGGTAGTTGCCGATCACCCCGGAGCTCTTGAGAAGCTCCAAGGGGGTTACATACGCGTTCGATCGCGAACCGGCCTACGGGCGACGATGGACTGGCTCGTTTCGCATACCGGCGATGCCGATGTTGACAACTGGGCGAAGGGCGAGCCGTTCCAGGCGATTCGAGCAGCGTACGATGCGAGCGGGGGGCGAGCCGTCCTTGCGCGCCTGCGCGACATTGCAGAGTTCCATAACCCGAACTCAACGCAGGACCACTGCGCTGAGATCCAAGCGGAGCTCGAACAGGGTCGAATAGTGATTGTTGACTTGTCTCTGGGAAGCGAGCGAGTCACGCAGACCCTGAGTGAGCGCATCGTCAGATATATCCTTGGCCAGGCCAACGCTCGATTTCGTCGAGCGGAGGAGCCGGCGAAGATTCAGATCTTCGTCGAGGAAGCTCATCGACTGTTTGATCGACAAGAGTTCAACAAAAAGATCAATGATCCGTGGGTCCGACTTGCGAAAGAGGCGGCGAAGTTCAAGATCGGTCTTATCTACGCTACTCAGGAGGTGTCATCGGTTGAACCCAAGGTGCTGTCGAACACACACAATTGGGTCGTCGCTCACCTCAATTCGAAGCGAGAGATCCGCGAGTTGGCCAACTATTACGACTTCGAGGCGTTCGGAGCCGAGATCATGCGGTCGGAAGATCGAGGCTTTGTGCGCCTGAAGACCCTGTCGAGTAACTTCATCGTTCCGGTTCAGGTTGAGCGATTTGGCCATGCTCTTATCAACGCGGCGCGAGCAACAGCGGGTCTCCCTCCTGTGCTAGGTGTGGCGGGGGTTGGCTCGGTGCACGGCTGAGCGATGACCCGGCAGACCGCTGATCGACATGCCCTACCAGCGCGATAAAGGCAGCTTCGAGCGCGCTAGTTCGCTAGGGCATGTGCACTTGGCGCGGAGCGATGTCGTGCGTGAGGCGTTGCAGCGCTGGACTTTCCCGGGAATCGAGCCTGCGCCGGCTCTTCTTGTATCGCGCTGCGTGCGTGTCGAGGACCTTCCTGGGCCGACGTCGCCCGAGACGCGATACGTAATTGCCTTCGATGGCTCTCCGCAGGAAGTCCCCGCTCGGGTGGAGTACCCCTCCATCCGCGTTGAGTACCTTCAGCTCGCCGGTGTCTACGTTGACTTGGCCCGCTTCTTCGGTGCTACGGACGGGCCCTTTATTGACCCTCGTAAGCTGGCGTCGTCGTCGCAGCAGCAGATCATCAATGCGGTGCTGCCAGGGTCGAATGTATATGGTCCAAGTCTTACGCCGACGGAAAACTGGCGAAGTGAACTGTTCGAGTTGTTCCGTCGCCAGGGAATTTCCGACTTCGGTGAGCCGCCATTCACTGTTCTTGATGCCCTATTTCACCTTTACGGGTCGCCGGCGGGACCGATTCGCGAGATTGTACTTGGTCGGTGTCCTTACAAGGATGATGGTTGTCTTGCCGCGAATGTGCCGGTAGGGCCGAGCGGGACGGGCTGCCCTTCGTGCGGCCGACAGGTATGGCCGACAGATGTTCTTCGAACGCATGAGGAGTTTGACGACGAGGGTTCAAACGTCATTCCGGTGACGCGCACGATGAGTGTTATCGAGCGGTTGCTGTCGATCTCGTACCTCGCCTGCTTCCTGCGCGCCATGCCGCAGGTTCTGGCAGACGGCGCCTTCATTACCGATGGTCCTCTAGCAGTGTTCGGTACATCTGCGCCAATGAAGCGCAAGTTCGTTTCGTTCTGGTCCTCCCTAGTATCTGCCGTCGCTGCTCAGGGAATTGCTCCGCCACTCGTGTTTGGCCTGGAGAAGTCGGGCATATTCGTCGATCACGCAAAGGCTATAGGATCAGCGGTGGAGAATGGGCGGGTGGTTGTCCTTGACGAGGCGTACATTCGCCGGCACGTAAAACGCCGAAAGTCGGGAACGCCGTATGGGCAGGACGAATTCTACGGCCGGAGATTTTTCTTTAAGACGTCGTCGGGCCGAATGCTTGTTCTAACCGTTCCGCGCTCGCCTGGGGGGCAGCCATACGGAGAAGGGGATTGTGAGGAACTGGCTGAGTATCCAACGCTCAAGCGGACGGTTCAACTTCTCGACCGGATCGAAACCAGGCTCTATACCGATGCGGTGATTCCAGTGGCCCTAGCTCACTCGGCGGCGGCCCTACCTCTCGGGACGGGGCAGGACGTGCTGCGGCTACTCGCGCAGGATGTCCTTGGTCTTTCTCGAACCGGTCGTCCGGCCTCGCCTCCTCACTATCCGTAGTGCCGCCGGGTAGTCGCTGCCGCCTGCGCAGAAGAAGGGTCAAGTTGGTGGGATGGCAGTTTCTGGGGTCCCCGAGGGCTGGTCGCCTACGTCCAGGGCCAACGGGTCACATCGGGTCACCCGCGGCTGTCCAAGGTGACGTCTCGGCAATACCGGGAGGGCGTTCAGTTCAGCGACGTGGTCGGCTATGAAGCGCTCGGAGCCGCGAATCCAGGACTCCTGACACGGTGGGTCATCGGTGCAGGTCAGCAACCCAGAGCCCTGATAGGGCTCGCCGTGGCGAGCGAAGATGTTGCGTCGGGTTGACCGCTGCTGCGGGGCCGAGTTGACGCGGCCAGAGTGGCGTATCCGCCCCGGCTGAACGCCGAAGCCTCTGTAGTGCCGCTGCGCCTGTAGGTTGTCCACCCTCACGTAATTCCCTGACCTGATCGTCACGGAATTCCCTCGTCCGGCGTGTGAGTTCTAGTCGATGGCGCCTCCCTCCTGCGCTGATCGCGGCCCGTCGTGCGAGCGAGCGTGGTTGGTCAGCTCGGCCGTGGGAACCTCGGCCCAGCACAGGGCGCAGCGATGGCGGATCCAGAAGCCCTGGGGGATGAGGCCCATTGGACTGGGTGGGACGTCGAACACGGTGGTGTGGAAGTTGACCGTCATGGCGTCCCACAGCCGCCGAGCACCTGGCGCAGCTCGGCCGCCAACACGGTGGCGCTGAAGCGACCGAGACCCTGTTGAGGATCGACGACAGCGTGCCGTCCCCGGCGCAGCCGCACCACCCAGTCCCGACCGGCGACAGCGTCGGGCTCGTCCCTCCGCGCGGTCGACTTCGACCTCCACCGCCGGCCGGGACCTCGACGGCCGGCATGCCGGCGAGCAGTAGATGGGCGGCCGGCCGGCCCGGCCCGGACGGCGGCTCACCGAGTTGTCGCAGCCAGCGGCCGCGCAGGCGCCAGCCACCTTGCCTCATGGCCGGCGACCAGGAAGTGAGGCGTCTTCGGCC
>JBQTJM010000099.1:0-3096 GCA_052387115.1 Gammaproteobacteria bacterium
ACCGCGCCGCCGACCTTGTAGACCTTCACGGGGAGGTCCCTGCACGCAGAGGTCCCTTCACGCGGAAATCAAGGGGGGCACCGCGCCCTCAGTGGCGCCGGGCGAGCCCTCGGAGCTTCCGGTACAAGCCGCGCTGGCCGCGCTCCGCGAGGTAGCCCGGCACTACGCTCTCGACCGCCGTGGGCGTGATGCTGAGACTCAAAAGCCCGTTCTCGCCGCCGCACACGCTTCGGTCTTTTTGGACCTTGCGTTTGGTCTCGAAGAGGAAGATCTCATCGAGGTCGAGGGCGGGGTCGGGAAAGCGGACGGCCTCGGCGCTTTTGGCCCAGCGCTCGAGTGGGGTCAGTCCTTCGAGGGAGCGATGGGGTGTGTGATGGTACTCACCCTCGACCCAGGCCCACAGGCGACGGTTGAGCGCTTCGAGGGTTTGGGTGTCATCGGCGCAAAGACGCGAGAGCAGTTGAGCGCGCACGGTTCTAAACCAGCGCTCCTGCTTACCTTTTCCCTGGGGTTGAAAGGGGCGCGCATGGATGAGCGCGATGCCGAGCTTAGCGCAGATGAGTGCGAGGTGGTGGGAGCGGTAATTGGCGCCGTTGTCGACAAACAGGCGTAGGGGCAGTCCCCGTCGCAGGAGGGCTTGTTTAAACGCGGGCAAGAAGGCCTGGGTATTTTCCGACAGGGCGAAGCTGGCGTAGGGCACGACCCGGGTGGCGTCATCGAGGAAGGCGATGAGGTAGGTCTTGCGCTTGGTGCGATCGCCCACGAAGACGGTGGGGCCGTGCATGACATCGCTCATCCACAACTCGCCCGCCTTCTCGAAAGCGAACCGCCGGCGGTCGGTGTCGGTGGGGTCGTTAGGCGCTTTACGCATCAGGCCCGCTCGGGTAAGCAGCCGAGGTACGGTCGAAGGGGGCAGAGGGAGCGCCTCGGGGACTGGCCCACTCGCGCGGGCTTCTCGGATGACGAGCTGCACGGAGAGCTTGGGGGGGTCCTCTTTGAGGGAGACCAGGAGGTCGGCTAGCGCTTGGGGGATGGCGCGTGCGCGGCCACGGTCTGCGCGCGGTTTGGGCATAAGCGCCTCAAAGCCGCCTTGGCGGTAGCGCTTGAGCCAGTCGCGCAGGGTCTCTGGGGCGACGCGGGTGCGGGTGGACCCCGGGATGATGTAGTGGGCGGTGGCCTTTTCTTCGATCCGGGCATAAAGGCCTTGGGTGCCCGGCGGCAGTTGGATGAGATTGGCAATCAAGCCGTAGCGAAACAGCGCCAGGGCCTGG
Organism: Gammaproteobacteria bacterium; assembly: GCA_052387115.1. Classification (GTDB taxonomy): domain Bacteria; phylum Pseudomonadota; class Gammaproteobacteria; order JACCXJ01; family JACCXJ01; genus JACCXJ01. The sequence goes on from JBQTJM010000099.1 coordinate 1,272, forward strand.
CGGTGCTGTTGTTCGGGATCGTGGGTCATGGGTGAGCTCCTCGGGTTCGGTGGTGTAGCCGCGGGAGAAGCTACCGATTTACGCTAGGAGGATCTGGCCCCGTTGGCTGTTGATTGCGTTTTTGATGTTCACCGTTGCCTCGGGAGGGGGGTGCGAAACCGAGCGGTGGCGCCAAGGCACTCAAGTACCGGGCGGCGATCTCCCGCAATCGGGGTAGGCAGTGCTCGGCGTTGAGTCGTCGGCGGAAGGCGCTCACAGTAGGCAAGCAGCCGGCGAAAAGCTCGGGAAGCAGGCCAATGAGCGTCGTAAGGAGGGCATGCACATGTTTCACCCGGCGCCGGGTCCAGCGGATCGCGGCCGGCAACCCGATATCGTCGCTGCGCAGGCGATCGGCGGCGGCTTCCAGACTCTTGGCCTGCTCGACTTCAGCGACCACCGCCTCGAGATCGACGAGCGAGCCTGGGAGTCGCGCCGCAAAGCAATCGGCTAAGAGACTGAAGGTTCGATGAGCCTGTGGGCAGTACCAGCGAGGGATACGCGCCCCGCGGGGATCGAGCCGCTCATAGGTGCCATGGCGGGCAAATGAGCAACCGCCCCGAGGATGCAGCGGACAGCGCTCGAGCGTTGCATGGCGCCAGGCTTGGCGGCTAACATATTGCTCGCTGGTGAGCGCCGTCTTGAATCGAAGCTGCACCGGCCACTGGCCCGCACGGGTGCAAGCCGTGGCGGGCCACTTCATGTTTCTGGATCCTCTCTCGCGGAGAGAGTACGTGCCGGTGATGGAAATGGGAAGCGGTGCGCCTGTGGTTCTCTCACTGCCTCACCTGATCCAACGGCTCACCGGTGAATCAGTTTGGCTAACCCTGGGCGGTGAACAGCTAATCAGTGTGAGAGCTAACACCACGTCCGCGAGAACGGCATTGAACCGGAAGAGGCCGAAGAGGCTGTCATGGATCCAGCGCGGATCGGCTGCCCCGCATACAACGTCGGACGGGAGCGTCGCTGGGCGCTGGTCGGGACGACGGAGGACGCAGGACGCATCCTCTTCGTCGTCTACACGCGGCGACGAGGCAGCATTCGCGTCGTCACGGCTCGTGACGCGACCGATCGCGAGAAACGCCGCTATCGAAAGCGAGGCAAGTGACCATGGCGAAGACTAGGCAGCGCGTGACGACCGTCCACAGCTGGGATGAGGTACCGGCGTTTGCATCTGAAGCCGAGGAGTCGGCCTTCTGGGCGACCCATGAGCTCAGCGATGAGCTGCTCGCCCAGATGAAGACGGAGGGTGACACAAAGCTCCCGCCCCCACGTCCACGCACTAGGCCGATCGCTATTCGCTTCGACGAGAGCACCATCCTTCGCGTCAAGACGCTCGCACATCGCCGCGGCAAGGGCTACCAGACACTCCTCAAGGAGTTCGTGGCGGAGCGCCTCTACGAGGAGGAGAAGCGCGAAGGAGTAGTCGGCGGTTAGCGTGAAATAACACAGATCCCAGACGACAAAAAACCTCGCAGCCAAAGCCACGATTTTTGAATTATTTCATAATCAGGGGCGCTGCGTCAATCGAATCATGAAAGTTTAGTTAGAGGACGTCAGGGTCTACTGCGCGGGCCGGAATCCGATCGCGATAGGGGGTGGCCGATCACCCCTCCAGCAACTTGATCACCTCGACGGACACGGTTGCCTGTTGTTGGCCGCCGCCGTAGACCACGCCCTTCCAGGGGGTCACGTCGCCGTAATCCCGCCCCCAGGCGACGGTGATGTGGCGATTATCGGGGCAGTGGTTGTTGGTGGGGTCGAAGTCGAACCAGCCGAAACCGGGGTG
>JBQTJM010000100.1:0-4274 GCA_052387115.1 Gammaproteobacteria bacterium
CCTGCACCGCCTCGGCGATCCGAGTCAGGATCTCCTGCGAAAATGTCCGCCCGCCCATCGCGACCATGCCACCAGTCTACGACACGGCGGGGGCGGTGTCCAGTACTTGTTATGGGTAAGCCACAGCTTCCAGGGGGAGGGAATTCCAGATTTTCACTCTCCCGCGGTCGCCGCTATCCCTCAATATTTCTGCCCCGAGCACTTCTTGGTCTTCTCGTTGTAATTACCGCATTCGATGGGCGGCGTCCAGTCGGCGACGATGTCCTTGCTCCCTTCGAGATAATCGGACCAGGCATCGCCCTCGACCGTCCCGGGGGTCTGCCACACCGTGGCGAACTGGCCGTCCTCCTGGATCTCGCCGATGAAGACCGGCTTGGTCAGGTGGTGGTTCTTGAGCATCACCGCCTTGCCGCCCGTCAGGTTCGGGACCTCGAGGCCGAGGATCGCCTTGGCGACCGCGTCCGTGTCGGTGGTCTTGGCCTTCTCCACGGCCTTGACCCAGAGCTTGAAGCCGATGTAGTGGGCCTCCATCGGATCGTTGGTCACACGCTTGGGGTCCTTGATGAAGGCGTGCCATTGCTTGATGAACGCCTTGTTCTCGGGCGTATCGATGCTCATGAAGTAATTCCAGGCGGCGAGGTGGCCGACCAAAGGCTTGGTGTCGATACCCGAAAGCTCTTCCTCGCCGACCGAGAACGCGACCACCGGGATATCCTCGGCGGATACCTTCTGATTGCCCAGCTCCTTATAGAAAGGCACGTTGGCGTCGCCGTTGATGGTCGAGACCACCCCGGTCTTCGTGCCCGCCGAGCCGAACTTCTTGATCTCGGCGACGATGCTCTGCCAGTCGGAATGACCGAAGGGCGTGTAGTTGATCAGGATATCGGCGTCCTTGACGCCCTTGGCTTTCAGATAGGCCTCCAGGATCTTATTGGTGGTGCGCGGATACACGTAGTCGGTGCCGGCCAGCACCCAGCGTTTCACGCCGATGTCGTTCATCAGGTAATCGACGGCGGGAATGGCCTGCTGGTTCGGGGCGGCGCCGGTGTAGAAGACGTTCTTCGATGACTCCTCGCCCTCGTATTGCACCGGGTAGAACAAGAGCCCGTTCAGCTCCTCGAACACCGGCAGGACCGACTTCCGCGACACCGAGGTCCAGCACCCGAACACCACCGCGACCTTTTCCTTCTGGATCAGCTCGCGGGCCTTTTCCGCGAACAAGGGCCAGTTGGAGGCCGGGTCCACGACCACGGCCTCGAGCTTCTTGCCGAGCAGGCCGCCCAACTGGTTCTGCTCGTCGATCATCATGAGCACCGTGTCCTTGAGGGTGGTCTCGCTGATCGCCATGGTCCCGGACAAAGAGTGCAGGACCCCGACCTTGATTGTGCCGCCTGCGTCCTTGGCCGCGGCGGGCTTCTCCGCCGCCGCGCCGTGGGCGAGACATCCGAGCAACAGCATGAGGGCGAGTTGTGCGGCTGACCCCAGCCAGGCGCGTGTGTTGTTGATATTCATTGCGTACTCCAAATTGCTGATATGGCCAGATGTGATATCGATTTATTTGTTTGCAGCCGCGACCTAGAGTTGGAGCTGGATCCCCAGCTTGACGGCGCTCTCGGAGTCGCCCTCGACATCGGGACCGAAGTTGAAGATCCCTTTGCTGGAGATGTCCCCGTACTGATAGAGGAGCGACACGCGGGCGTTGTGGCCGTCGATGACGTAATTGACCCCGGTCTCGAATTCATCGCGGTCGCTGCTGCCGTCCGGATACACGCCACTGTAGCGAACATACGGCTGGAACTGACCGATTCCGACCTGCTGCGGGATCAGATATAGGAGCCCCGTGCTGAAGGAATCCCCGTCGAAAAGACAGAAACAATCCGGATTAGCTCGTGCGACGTCCTCGTCCAGGCTGCTGATCTCGTAGTTCTTGTACTCGCCGAGCAGCGTCACCACCCCCTCGTTGGGGAGCACCTTTTCCATCAACAGGTCGACGGCGGTACCCCGGAAGTTGCCCGAGTCCGTGGCGGTACCGGCAAGGTCCCGGCCATAGATGTTCGACACGCCCAAGGTGAGAATGTCCCCGGCCTTGCCGTAATAGGTGCTGCTGGTGTAGTAACCCGGGTTGTCCTCGATGTCCCAGAAGTTATAGGCGAGGCGCACGGCGTACTGGAGCTCGCTGTCCGGGTTGGCGGGCCCGTCGAGACCGCTGAAGGCCCCGATCGCATACTTGAGCCGCTTGTTCGGGATGAGCGATCCCCACAGGACCGCGCCGTCATCACGACCGAACTGCCCGGCCGATCCTCCCGGTGTGTCATCGTTTTGCGGAAAGGTCGTATTGCCTTGCAAGCCGAAGTCGGCGGGCTCGAAAGGGCTCTTGCCGAAGGTATCGAAGAATGGGTTATAGAACGGCCCGTCGAGCTCGGTACGCTCGGCCGGCACCAGGGTCCTGCCGAACCAGATATTGACATAGTCGTTGAGCTCGAAGCGCGCGATGGCATCCAGCACGCGCACGCTGCCGCCGTCCGAACAATTGTGACACTCGGTGTTGAAGGTCAGTTTGATGTACTCGTGGAGCTGACCGTTGAGGTACAAACGGATGTTGTTGATGAAAAAATCGGTATTCCATTTATCCCCGTCGACACCGGCCTGGTCGTCGACCGCGGCAAAGCTGGTCTTCAACCCGGCCCCGATGCTGAGCCACTTGGTGTCGTCGATCTTGAAGGTCGCACCCGCGTGCACCGCGGGGGCGGCAGACAGTCCCGCCAATAACAACACGCCCGCCGATAAGCGTTGTGTAAATACAACACTGCTGTTGCAGTTCATGGTTCCCCCCCTCCTGCGTGTGATTACGAATCTCGTTGTCGAGGCGTGCGCGACACGCACTGCGGCCGCGCCGTACACGTGATTCAAATGAGGGCAATCGCGATGCCATGGGACCAAGATGGGGTAGCGAGACCCGTCAGGGGTCGACTGGCCTAGATAAATCGTGTTACTACAATTACTTGTGTGCCTATCCTGGGATCGTCTCGGCGGTCGAGGGACGTACGGTGAGGGGCTGGGCCAGTGTCGTCTGCCCCGAGAAGGCGCCGATCGGGCAAAACGCGAACAACGCTGGTGCAGCGCTGTCGGCGCACCGGGGGCAGTCGGGCGCCATCGTTGTGATCGTGCAATGTCTCGCGATGCGTTGCGGCCACAGCGTGCCGCGACGGGACGCCCATATCGGGGCATCGGGGAGCCGTCATGACCCGCCTCGACCCGACCGCGCTCACGCCCCCGATCCGCACCCCCGCATCGTGACGGCGCTCAGGCGCCAGGCGAGCCAGGCGAAGAGCGGGGCGGCGATGACATCGATGGTGTAGTGCGCGTGCTGAACGACGACCAGCACACCGACCGCGAGCGTCGCAAAGCCCGACCACAACCGGCCGGCGCGCGTGGTCGCGATCAGCGCCATGAGCCACAGGGTGGCGGTATGCCCGGAGAAAAACAGGTCCTTTTCGAAAGGCTCGGTGCCGGGGTAGAAGAGCTGGGTGAAGGCATCGGCCAGCGGAACGAAGCCCGGCGGGGGATCGAGGGTGACGAGCGCCATGGCCCCCATGCGCATCCAGAGAAGGACGGTATAGGCGTGTAGCCCCCGCACCACGCGCCCGGGTTCGCAGAGCGATCGACCCAGGGTGACCAAGATGGTCGCGTAGAGGATCGTGAAGATCGGGACGGACACATCGGCCGGACCGAGGGAGTCGAGAAGTGGGTCGGGAAGCGCAAGCCCAGGCCGGCCTTCCAGCCAGGCGAAGAAGGCGGAGAGCCCGAACAAACTCGGGAGCAGAGCGCCGCAAGCGCCGCACATGGCGCGCCGCAGCCCCGCGTCTCGAAAGGCCGCGCTCCAGGCGCTCCGAAGCGTTGGCCGACCTGGCGGCGTCGTGGGCATCGACATGGGCAGTCCTGCGGGATTATACGCGGCGCGCGCCGCCGGAGCGGCGCCACACTTTGGTGCATTTCGGGGGACTAGAGACCAAGATGGGGCATGCAGCGCCGTCCCCACCCAAACAAGTCGAATAAAATATTAGGGGCCCATGAAAAAGCAAAGGGTAACAGTCGCTTGGCAAGGGCGGCCCCCGTGCCTGGTCCCCAGGAACAATGCCGCCACCCGGATCCGTGCCGGGGCAAAGTTCGGTTGTCTGTCATTGACGATGCCGCCCGCCCGGCGTAAAGTGACCAGAATTCTGGTCACCCGGTTATGCAGGACACCCAGTATGAAGACTTTACCGCTGTCCGAA
>JBQTJM010000101.1:0-1701 GCA_052387115.1 Gammaproteobacteria bacterium
AGTAACAGGGGTCGAGATCGAGTCGCCGGTCTTCCCATAGGCCGGCCTTGGCACCAAGACTGGACCAACGGTATTGCTCTGGGCGACCCACTATCCCCGCACGCAGCGGGTTCAATTCTATGTAACGGCTACATTCGAGTAGATATCCCTCCGTGTCTACGGGACTGGATTTGTAGCGTCCTTCCCACAGCGTTCCGCTACGCCCCTCCACGCGATTGACGTAGCGGGTCTGTCGCCCCGCTAGGACTTTCAGCAATGAGGCTAGACTTGCCGCCTGCGCGGGCATCAGCAACAAGTGCACATGGTTGGTCATGAGACAGGAGGCGTACAGCCTGACGTCCAATTCCCCTTTCAACTCCGTGAGATTCTCGAGGTAGAACCGAAAGTCCTCGTCCGTGGCAAACACAACTTGTCGGTTCGACCGCGCTGAACCACGTGATGGGCAACACCGGGTATAACGATCCTTGCCTTCCTGGGCATGGCTTGTTCCTCCGGAACGCTGACGTACCTCCAATTGCGGGGAGAAAATAAATCTGTCACCGTTGTCCTCGGTCACCTTTGTCCGCGGGCTGGTTTTGGCGCTGGAGCTCGCGACCGCGATCGAGCGCCTGACGGGCGCGGACCTCGGCCTCGATCTCGGTCAGGCTAGGCAGCGTCTTCCAGTACTACACCGACGTCGAGGGCCTCAAGAGCTTCCTGGATCCGATCCATGCGTGAGGCGTGATCAGGATCCACCAGCCGTCGCACCACGGCCTCGGTGACTTTGAGACGCTTTGCCAACTCCACGTTCGTTATGCCGTCGCGACGCATGGCCTGATACAGGGCCAGCTTCGCCGCCACCAGCGGTCGAACAGGGATCGCTTGTAGGTGGCCGAGGGGAGAGGGTAGGGGGATCTCGCGGCGGGCATGGACATATCCTGCCAATGCGATCGCCAGTGCGTCGCGCGCCCCCGCCACCGCCTCTGCTTCATCGGCTCCATCTGTCAGCGCCTCCGGCACGTCTGGAAAGCTCGCCACGAGCCGTCCGTCTTCGTCGGGCATGAGTACTACCGGATATGCATACCGCATCTCGTCACCTCACCCTGCAATGTCTTCATGGGTTAAACCGAGTTGCTTGAGCATGGCAGCCAATAAGCCCCTCCCAAGCTCCTCCTTCCGATCCTTTAGGGTGGTATAGCGATCCCCGTAATACAGGCGCCCGTGGCTGCCTTTTCCGCGGATGCTATCGAAACGCACCGGCACTCCGCGTTCTATTCCCAGGCGCCTGATCTTCCTGATAAACTCCTCGCCCTTCACGAGCGTACTATCGTACAGTTATGTACGGACGTCAAGTCCATATCCCGCGCACCGTGGGTCGCGGACGATCAGGGAGCGGGCCGTAAGGAATGCCTCGAGGTCGCGGGTCTCAACCTCTATTACGGCGAGAACAAGGCCCTCAACGCCATCACGATGTCGATCCCCGAGCGCCAGGTCACGGCCTTCATCGGCCCGAGCGGCTGCGGCAAGTCGACGCTTTTGCGCTGCTTCAACCGCATGAACGACCTCTATGATCACGTGCGCATCGAGGGCGAGATCCGGCCTCCGCGCTCGACCCCATCTCGACGCTCAAGATCGAAGACCTCATCTATGAGCTCAAGACCGAATACACGATCCTGATCGTGACCCACAACATGCAGCAGGCGGCGCGGGTCTCCGACCACA
>JBQTJM010000102.1:0-10694 GCA_052387115.1 Gammaproteobacteria bacterium
CAAGAGGTACGGTGTTTCACGATCACAGGAACGGAAATGGTTCATGGACGCGCGCTCGTTGGAACCCTGACAGATCCGATCGCCCCGCCCTTGAAAAGTTCCATGCTAAGTCCGACAGGCTGCTAGCGACCATGGAAGGCAGAAGCGCTCACGTCGCTCATTGCTCATGACCAGCCATCGTTGCCTGCACCGCCCTGCGCGCAGCCACCAGCTCTTCTTGTGCCGCATCCGGCCCGGGGAAGACGCGGCCGGCCTTTCGGTACCAATAGCGCGCGTTGTCGAGATCGCCCTCGAGGGTATGCACGATCCCATGCAGCCATGCGGCCAGCGCGGAGTCTTGGTCCTGTATGATCTCGTGGGCCTCTTGCCACGCCCCCGCCGTCAAGAGATCTATCGCTCGGGCTAGGGATTCAGTAGCTATCACCGATCCGTCTCCCGGCATTCCGATCCGCGCACTGCACAACGCAAATGCGCAACGGGCGCTCCGGATGTACCTGAAAAGGACTTGACCCAAACCACGATGCGCACCTGAATGCGCGAGCGCGCCTCATACCCTGCCGGCTGGGGCAACCGAGGAGGACCGGTCACCGGTACCGGCTCCGGTCTCAAGTCGCCGGGCCGGTGCACAGACAAAGTGTAGTACAGGCTTGCATACTATGTGTCATAGGAACTTCGGACGCCCTGGGTTAGGCATGTTACATCGGTCCCGGACAGGGTTCGTCCGAGCGATGGTTAGGACGATGCCTCCAGGCTCGTCTACCATACGCGAATGGGTATGGAACGGCGCAAGTTTAAAACCAAGGCCGAGGCGCGACAGGCGGTGTGGGATGCCCTGGTCGAGGCGCAGGTGGCGCGCTTTCCCTTCCCGACCCACGGACGCATCCCGAACTTCGAAGGGGCTCGTGAGGCAGCCGAGCACCTGCTCGCGCACCCGGTGTTCCAAAAAGTCCGCTGCGTCAAGGTCAACCCTGATAGCCCACAGAAGCCCGTCCGTGAAGCCCTGCTGCGGCGCGGCGTTATGGTGCTCGTCCCGACCCCGAGGCTCAAAGGGGGGTTCCGCACATTCGACCCGGCCAAGATCCCAGCGGACAAGATCTCACAAGCCGCAAGCCTGGGCGCCGGCGTGCGTTGGGGAGAGGAGGTGCCCCTTGAAGCCCTTCCGCCAGTGGACCTCATCGTCACGGGCTCTGTAGTCGTGACCCGCGATGGCCACCGCTGCGGAAAGGGGCACGGTTACGGGGACCTGGAATACGCGATCCTGAGAGAGCTCGGGCAGGCACCCATACCCGTCGTGACGACCGTCCACGCCATGCAAGTGGCTGAGGCGTTTCCGGCGGACCCGCATGATCTCCCGGTCGCGGTCATCGCCACCCCCGACAGATGCTTCGAGGTCCCCTTACCTCCGGAAGCTCCCAGCGGGATCGACTGGGATCGGCTCCCGCCGGATGCCATGGAAGCGATGCCGATCCTGAAGTCGTTACGGGACTTGCTCGCCATGCGCCGGTAGGCCTGCACATTTTTCTTCGGGGCTGGAAGCACGAAACCGTCGATGTATGGCATCTTCATTCTCCTGGCTGAGAATTCGGGATCGACTACTCTTGCTTGATCGCGCTCGGGTCCATGTACATCAGTTCCCAGATGTGCCCATCAAGGTCCTGGAAGCCGTGAGCGTACATGAAGCCGTGATCCTGCGGTTCATTGTAAGTCGATCCGCCGGCTGCGACGGCCTTGCGGACATAGTCGTCGACCTGTGCGCGGCTCTCGCAGCTCAGGCACACGAGCACCTCGGCGCTTTTCGTCGCGTCGCAGATCGCCTTGGGCGTGAACTCCTTGAACTTCGCATGCGTCAGCAGCATCGCGTAGATGCTGTCGCTGATCACCATGCAGGCCGCGGTCTCATCCGTGAACTGCGGGTTGAACGTGAAGCCGAGCTTGTCGAAGAAGCCCATGGACCCCCTCAGATCCTTTACCGGGAGATTGACGAAGATCTTGGTGGACATCGTTTGCTCCTGATTCGTTTCGGTTTGCAACGGTGTTCAGCGCTGTCCCGACTGCGCCTGCATCTCCGGGAACCCGGCCGCGGCCTTCTGCACGTCCGCGGGGAAGTCCTCGAACTCCTGCACCTGCCGGATCTCGATCACTTCGTTGTCGGAAGCCGGGCAGCGCTTGGCCCACTCGATCGCCTCCTCCTTCGACTTCACCCGGATCATCCAGTAGCCGCCGAGCACTTCTTTGGCTTCGGTGAAAGGTCCGTCCGTAACCGTGGGCTTGCCGCCTTTGAAGGAAACGCGCGCGCCCATCGACGGCGGGTGCAGGCCGTCCAGCGAAAGCAGCACGCCGGCCTTCTGCAGGCCTTCGTTGTACTTCATCATCGCCTCAACGGCCTTGGGGTCCGGCATCGTGCCGGGCTCCGCAGTCTCGTAGCCCTTGGGGATCATCAGCATCATGAATCGCATCGTGGCTCTCCGCGTTTGGGTTAGATTGAGCGGCTGCGCTTGCCGACGTTTTCGGCCCGCTGGAGCCCTTCTCTACCGGATTGTCGAACGAGGATTGCGGAAATCGACACTGCCTTCGGCGCCTACTTGTTCCGCCGATCATGCCGTCGTCATGAACTGCTGCCAGGTCCCGTCGTCGCGCAGCAGGTGCGAGCGTCAGCACCCGGTGGTAGTCACTGTTTAGCTGAATCACGTCCTTGTACTTCGCCATGTTTCCGTCGCCGGCCATGCTCGGCCCCTCGGCGTTGAGCTTCAGCACTTTCTCGGAGGCATCGAGTCGGCCGTCGTTACACCCAGAGGAGCGTCATCATTAACCCGATCCAGGTGTCCACCTAGCGCTTTCCTCTGCGGATCGTAGCCGCGCGTCATCATCATCGCGGTGCCGCCACCGGGCATCTCGCCTCGTCCGTCGGTCCAGAGGCCGCCCAGAGAACCCACGCTCTCGGTGCCCGTGAACTTCTCGGGCGGCTTGCCTGGTTCCGTCGGCGAGTCGACGTCGTTCGTCCACTCATTGACGAGCTTGTACAGCCACTGGTGTTCCATCTGCGGTTCGGTCTTCATCGCTGGCTCCTGTTGTGTTCAGCGGGTGTTCCTCGCCCGAGGTTCTATCTCCGAAGCGCAACGCCGAAGCCCGTTCCCCATCCCGCCTGCCAAGAGCCCGGGCGAGGCCATGCTCTTTTGCAGCGGTTGGGGCGGGTGCTCGGCCTCGCGGGTCAATCGCGCGATCTCGCCGTCTTTCTCCGCGAGGAGGACGAGGAGCTCATGAACGTTAGAAGGGCGTTCGAGGGGCTCGCACGACATGAATCATTGTACCATGCCCTACTACGCAAAGCACTATAAAACCGATGCAAAACGAAGGGTTTGAAGCCTCAGCTCAGGGGGCAGCGCGGGTTTCTCTGTCATCACCGTGTTCTCCTCTCAGACGGACGAGAACACAGTTTCGCAAAGGGTCAGCCCGAATAGCTAGATGGGGTTAATAGACCGCTTACGCACAAGCTACTCAACAGCATGAACGCCATGCTTAAATCCAACACACCTTGGAACCCTAAAATCGCTTGACAACAAACACGGTTGCTCACCCATCTCGGCTTGTCCGCCCGGGCACCGCCCCGATCGCCCGCGCGGCCATTCGACCGATTCCAAATGGCTTTCTGATCCCGGGCCGCGCCCCACCCGGTTCGACTCCCCGAGCCGACAGCCTCCTTTGGCCTGCACTCGCCCGAGAAGCCAAAACGCCCCGGATCCGGGCGCCTCGGAACCGATGAATCGCCAGACAAATCCTCGATCCTGGACCGACCGCTCGCGCCCTTGACAACCCACCGGTCCATCCGTACTCTTCCTCCCAGCGAAAAAGGGCGTTTGAAGTTCCCATACCTCGACACGGTCGGCGGAGACACGAGGGGCCGTTCGGGCGGGATCATCAAGCCGGGCGGCATTCTGGTGTCGGTCGTGTCAGAGCCTCTGCCTGAGCGGCATCAATCGAACGGCGTGCGAGCCGTATTTTTTTCTCGTAGAGGTGACCACGGCGCGGCTGGATACGATCACGGACTTGTTCGATCGGGGCAAGCTGACGGCCCGAGTCGGAACCGTCCTGCCGTTGGAACAGGCGCGTACGGCGCATGAGATGTTGGGCGGCGCGCCTCACAGCCGGGGCAAGATCGTTTTGAACGTTACTGGCGGCAGCAGCCGTGGTGGTGATTAACGGGTGGAATCGTCTGTCGGTGGCATTCCGGGCTGTGCCTGGCGAAGATCAGCCGGCGGCACGGAAAGTACGAGGAGGAAAGCAATGGCGAAGGTACTGATCGCATTATGCCTGGCGGCGGCTACCGCCGCGGCTCAAGAGGCCAAGGTGACGCCGCTAATGACGCAGGAACTGGCGGGAATAGACGGCAAAGAGGGCACGATGCAGATGGTGGAGTACTCGCCGGGCGGGTCGGACGCTGAGCACCGGCACAATGCTTATGTGTTTGTCTATGTGCTGGAAGGGGCACTGGTGATGCAGGTGAAGGGTGGGAAGGAAGTGACACTGGGGCCGGGCCAGACATTTTATGAGTCGCCGGGAGACGTGCACACGGTTTCCCGGAATGCCAGCACTACAAAGCCTGCCAAGTTCCTAGCGTTCTTTGTGAAGTAGAAGGGGGCTCCGCTTACCGTGCCGGCAAAGTGATCGGTTGGATGACCGCCGGGAGCGTTGTCGGCGAAGCCTAGTGGCTGTCCGACAAGCCTGTGCCGGCTACGTCCGCGAACACGGGGTAGTTCTAAGGAAGCTGGCCCAGGGGGCACGCGCCGAGGAACCGGTGGTGGACGCCGCTATAGACCGAGGCGATAAATGAGAATAATGCGCTTATCTGATTCCGCGCAAGCGCCCGTGTTGATCGAGGAAAACGTTCCTCAGCCGCAACCTCAGCGAGGCGAACTGCGCTGGTCCGTGTCTATGCGGCTGGGGTGACGCCGACGGAGCTGTTGTGGTATACCACCACTCATAACAAAGACGGCGAGAAACGTAGCCGCGCCACCCGACGATATGCAGCGCGAGGTGGCCGAGCTCTACATGGACCAGATCGAGCGCGCGGGCGTGTTCGATGGCGCCGCTCGCCACCGAGCTTGTGCCGCTGGAGGCGTTTTACGTCGCCGAGGACTATCACCACGACTACGCGGCGCGGAACCCGGATCAGCCCTATATCCACGCCGTGGACCAGCCCAAGATCGAGACGATTCAGGCGTATAAGGAGCATCAGGACGAGGAGCTGCAGTAATGGCCGCACATTCCGGCTCGGGATTTGATTTGACCCCTCCGTCCCCGGAGCAGCGCAAGCTGTTAGAAGCGGATCTGACGGTCGAAGAAGCCAATGTGCTGCTCCGTCACGCCACGGAGGCGCCGTTCTGTGGCGCATTCCTGGACGAGAAGCGTCCGGGGGTCTTCACCTGCCGGCTCTGCGGCCTGCCACTGTTCCCGGGCGGGCAAAAGTTCGAAAGCGGCACCGGCTGGCCGAGCTTCACGGCGCCCTTCGACGACGATCACTTGCGTGAAGAGCATGACTCAAGTTACGGCATCGCGCGTACGGAGCTTCTCTGCGCCCGCTGCGGCAGCCACCAGGGGCACGTGTTCCCCGACGGCCCGCCGCCCACGGGCCTGCGCTACTGCATCAACTCCGTGTCTCTGGATTTTACGCCCGAGGGCGAGCCGCTGCCCGACAAGCTCGGCCGTGGTGCCCCGGAGGGCGAGCCCTGGCAAGGGGGATAGGCTGCGTGGCGGATTGCGCTCCACGCCATGCATGCCTTGCCGCACGACTCACCTAGAGAGCCTCGAGGCTCGGGCGTCGCCGGCGAGTGAGCGCTGACGCGGTGAAAGTGGTTTTCCAGCAGGAGACATAAAGATGGCGAAGACGGAAACGGCGATTCTCGCGGGCGGGTGCTTTTGGGGCATGCAGGATTTAATCCGCAAACTGCCGGGCGTAACGGCCATGCGCGTAGGCTACAGCGGCGGCGACGTTCCGAATGCTACATACCGCAATCACGGTTCGCACGCGGAAGCGATCGAAGTGGTCTTCGAGCCGGCCAAGCTCTCTTACCGGGAGCTTCTCGAGCTCTTCTTCCAGATCCATGACCCGACGACCAAGAACCGGCAGGGCAACGATATCGGCACATCATATCGCTCCGGCATCTACTACCTGTCGGACGAGCAGCGCCGAGTCGCCGAGGAGACGGTCGCCGACGTGAACGCCTCCGGCCTCTGGCCGGGCCCCGTCGTTACCGAGGTGCGGCCGGCCGGTCCGTTCTGGGAGGCCGAGCCGGAGCATCAGGATTACCTGCTGCGTTATCCCGGCGGCTACACGTGCCACTATCCGCGGCCGGACTGGAAGCTGCCGCGGCGCGCGAGCGCACGGACGGCTTGACGTATGAGCTCGGCCAAGCGCGAGCAGCCGACGGTGCTGCGTTGGGATGACGTCGTCGAGCTCGTCCGTCGCGGTAACGTCGCGCCGCCGCGGCGCGTCACCTTTCCATTCCCGCAGAAAGGCAGGCCAGCCGCCGACTTCGTGCGAATGCACGCCGCGGGATTCGAGGAGGGAGGAAGCCCAGCATGACGGGACGCTACCTAGAGGAGTTCGCGCCGGGGCAGAAGTTCGCCTCCGGGCAGTTGAAGGTCGATCGCGAGCGAATCAAATCCTTCGCCGCCGAATTCGATCCCCAGCCGTTTCACCTCAACGAAGAGGCCGCCCGAGGGTCAGTTTTCAAGGGCTTGGCCGCGAGCGGCTGGCATACTGCGGCGATGACCATGCGTCTGCTCGTGGAGAGCGAGCTGAAGCCCGTGGGTGGCATCGTCGGCGTCGGATTCGACGAATTTCGCTGGCCGAACCCCGCACGACCGGACGATACCTTGCATCTAGACATCGAAGTGCTCGAGGTACGGCCTTCCAAGTCGCGCCCCGATCAAGGCGTCATCAAGGTGAAGACCACGACGCTGAATCAGAACAACGAGCCGGTGCAGGTCTCCGTCGGAAACCTCATCGTCCGGCGTCGGCTCGCTTCGACGGGCTGAGAAGCCAGATCCGCGGTGGCGCAGCGTGGACCCGGCACCGGACGAGCTAGCTCTCTTCCTCGGCAGCGGTGAGTGAAAACGCGCTGCTGCTCGACGAGCGCCTACCGCCCCTCATGGTCCAGCACAGGCCTTGTTAGGCGGAGGCTCCACCTGGGCGGAGCCGCCGTGGATTTCGCAAAGGTTGTGCTCAAAGCGCTTGGAGTAGAAGCAAATGAGGCCAGTCGCGAGGACCTGGTAGCTTTGAAGCGCCATGAAGACTGGGTCGCGGTAAGCAAGAGAACTGCAGCCACCACCCAGATGGCATAGGCACCAAAGCTTATGCCTGCAGAACACTTCTCACGAATGAGGTGGGTGATCTGCGGTAGATACGCAACGATCACGAGGGCTGTACCGACATACCCGAACCAGTGGATCGACATCGTGCCTCCCGAGGGGTTGCGGACGCCACGTCCAATCTCCTCGATCGACGGACTATACTACGAATTCGCCTTGCTCTCTTTCCACGGCTGCGTGAAGGGTTCTCGACGGAAGGACCAGAGCATTCCGGCGCACCGAGACCGCCAGGCAGCGTGGTGAATGTACCCCTTGCGGGCCGTGTCAGCCGTTTACCCGCTTCGCGGCGTCCGGAAACTGGTCGCGGACCAGATTGAGCTCGATCCCCCGATGAGCCGGCGCATCTGAAGGGCGATGTCGATGCGGTATCGCAGTACCAGGCGAGGCTTCGCAGATGCAGAGACTTGGCGTAAACTCGAAATTAATCTCGAGAGGAGGAACGTCATGGACATTACAAGCAAGATAGCGTTAGTAACAGGCGCCTCGAGCGGCATGGGGGCGGCCATAGCGAAATCGCTTGCCCAGGCGGGCGCGCAGGTTATGCTCCTCGCGAGGCGCGCGGAGCAGCTCAAAAGCGTGGCCGCCGAGATTCAGGCAGCCGGCGGTAGGGCCAGGGTGTATCCGGTCGATCTGGCCAACAGTCAGGCAGTTGCCTCGGTGGCCCAACAGATCACCCGCGAAGTGGGAACGCCCGACATCATTGTCAACAATGCCGGCGCGGGGCAGTGGAAGTTCATCCAAGAAACAAGTCCTGAGGAAGCGCGGCAGATGATGGCACTGCCTTATTTTGCTGCTTTCGATGTCACTCGTGCCTTTATTCCCGACATGCTGAAGCGGAATACCGGCCACATCGTGAATATCAGCTCTGTCGCGTCACGCGTTGTCTGGCCCGGCGCCACTGCCTACACCGCAGCGCGATGGGCGGTGCGCGGTTTTTCCGAAGCGCTGCGCTCGGATCTCTACGGGACGGGTATCGCTGTGACCCTCTATGAAAGTGCTCAAGTCGCATCGCCATATTGGGAACACAATCCAGGCAGCAATGAACGCATCCCCAGGATCGCCAGGCTGCTGATTCGCACGCTCAGTCCTGACGAGGTTGGCGAAGCCGTGGTGTCGGGGATCCATGGGAACAAGCGCCTGATCGTCATCCCGTTTATGCTGAAGATCATCTATTTCCAACACTTCTTTTTCCCATGGCTCGTGCAATGGCTCATGAATATCACCGGTTACCGGCGCATAGGGAACGGATAACGTGGGACGCGCCATGGCAGCGACTCTCAGAACGTGGGCTCAATCATCAATATTTCGAGCACCTTCAGCCACAAAGCGACCGCAGGACTTTCCCATTACGCTGCGAGTAAGGCTGCGCTAGAGCACTTGACACGGTGCTGGGCGCTAGAACTGGCGCTAAATGGAATTCGGGTCAATGCAGTCGCCGTAGATTGCAACTGGACAGATTCCGTCCTTATAAACAACGAAAGGAGAGATGCACATGATCTACCTGAAAGCATTCGTCGCCGGCTTTGCTTCCACGCTGGCGTTTCACCAAGGCTTGCTGTGGCTGCTGTACACGGGAGGATTGTCACCGCGAGCACCTTGGAACATGACGCCGGTCCCGCCGCTCAATGCACCTGCAGTGATTTCGCTGGCATTCTGGGGTGGCGTGTGGGGTATCGCGTTGTGGGCTGTGATCCGTGCTTCGCGCGGCAGCGCCTATTGGACGAAGGCGTTCGTGATCGGTGCGCTGGGTCCGAGTCTCGTCGCGTGGTTCGTAGTAATGCCGATAAAGGGCATGGGCCTCGCTGGCGGCTGGGACCCGAAAATCATTGTCAGCGCACTGCTGCTGAACGGCGCTTGGGGACTCGGCGCGGCGCTGCTGATGCGGCTACTGAACCGAGTCAGTATTCCGTAAAGAAATGACAATGCAGGAGAAGCACGTGGGTAAGTTTTAAGGAACAATTGCACTCATGACTGGTGACAATAGCGGCATTGGCCTTGCCACGGCGAAGCAGTGTGACCGCGCCCACTCATCGAGGGCGGCCGAGAATTCAAACGGCCGCCTCCAGGCGCCGGACACCACCCCCAAGACTCACCCTTGAGCCCCCGCCAACCACCGGGGCCGCCCCGACTGAGCGCTTCCCCCCCGGCGCCGGACCCCTTT
Organism: Gammaproteobacteria bacterium; assembly: GCA_052387115.1. GTDB lineage: Bacteria > Pseudomonadota > Gammaproteobacteria > JACCXJ01 > JACCXJ01 > JACCXJ01. Next base: position 9,530 of record JBQTJM010000102.1, read on the forward strand.
CAGACCGCCAAATCACCGCCCAGCCCGTCCGACCAAACACCCTCCCTTGCCAGCCCGCGTTGAATCTCCTATCCTTCGATTCCCTACGACCTTTGCTTAGATATTCGAGGCAACAAACGGATCGTGGCTGGGTCACTCTGCTGGCGCGAGGAACGACAGGAGCAGAATCATGACTATTTCCGCAAAAGGCACTTCGCATTCGATGAGAAGGCTTCTCCCTGCGACGCTGCTGCTTTCCAGCGTTCTTGCCGTCACGACCGTTATCGCGCAGTCCGAATCGGAGACTGCCACGGCAGCATCGAAGGCACAGGCTCTGCTGCAAGTGCCGGATGCTGACTACCGCCGCGACTGGGTTCTGCTGGGGTCTTTCTCGGTGCTGGCCGACGATCCGGCGGCTGGCGCCAAGGAACTGCACGTCGTCTATACGCAGCCTGAAAGCGTGGACGCCTACCGCAAGACCGGCGCGTTCCCGGACGGCGCCGTTCTGGTCAAGGACGTCTTTGCGACGAGGACGGAAGCCTTAACAACCGGCACCTCAAGCTATGCCGACGCGCTCATCGGGCGTTTCATCATGGCGAAGGACCAAGCTGACAAGTATGCCCGCGCATCTCCGCTCTGGGGCGATGGCTGGGGTTGGGCCTTCTATGAGGGAGCGGAAACCCGGAAGACCGTCACGACCGACTACCGGCAAGACTGTCTGGCATGCCACGAGCCCGTGCGCAACCAGGGTCTCATCTACATCCAGGGTTATCCGATCCTGAAGCGTTAGGCACAAGCGGACAAATGGGAGTAGGCGATGGACCCGAGATATGCCGGGGTTGTCGCGACAGTGTCGATGTGTTTCGACGGGCTCTACCACAGTGAAGCGGCACGCTTGGCGAACGTCCTTCACGCGCAGGCGCACTACGTCTGCGCAACGGAGAATCCGCATCTCTACATGCGAATGGATGAGTGCTTCCGGGCCTTGGACCAGCGCCCGTCTCCCGCCAGTCGCGGCGAGGCGCGAAGGGATGAGATTGAGTCCGTAGAATGCGCCGGGCCGGTGACGGCGCTTGCTCGCGTCACATGCGCGATCGGCCCGAAGCATTTCATCGAACTGCTGACGCTGATCTTCATCGACGGCAAGTCGCAGACAATCTCTAAGATGTTCCACTTCGATGTCCTG
>JBQTJM010000103.1:0-1670 GCA_052387115.1 Gammaproteobacteria bacterium
AGCTTGTGAAAAAATCGTCGCGAGCGACGGGAGGTCGCGTTCCGCCGGAGCGCACGACCGTTTCGCCGGGAGCGAAACGGAGCGCAAGCCCCGAAGGGGCGAGTCCCAAGGACGGGACGAGCAACCGGAGTGTATGTTGAAATACATGAGGATTCCGAGCACCGCCGGAACGCGAGATCCCGACCGCAGTAGGTTTTTTCACAACCTCTGAGGGTCCTCCCCCGCGGCACGAGCCGTCCGCGGGCGGCGGCCGGGATCGTCGTATTCTATAGGCGACCGTTCGAGACCTCCGGCCGTGAGCGAAACCCATCCCCCTTCCCCTGCTGGTCCGCCACCCGATGTGCGCCGGCAGGCCATCCAGTGGCTCGTCTGCCGGCACTCCGGCGCCTGGTCGCAGGCCGACGAGGCCGCCTTCGAGGCATGGCTTCGCGCCTCTCCCGCAAATCGCCGGGAATACGACGCGATCCGCCACCTCTGGGCCTCGCTGGAGGCGTTCAAGGCGGGCGCTGCGGCGGAGCGCGAGGCCGCGCGCCGCTATCGTGGCCCGCGTCCCTGGTACCGTTCCCCCTGGGTCCCGAGACTGGCGCTCGGGCTCGCCTCGGTCCTCGGCATGGTCGCCATCGGCCTGCGCTACTCGGCGGTCATGGTCGAGACCTACACGACGGCCAAGGGAGAACAGAGCACGGTGGACCTCCGCGATGGCTCACGGATCGTGCTCAACACCGACACCGCCCTCACGGTGCACCTCACCCCGGACGAGCGCAGGGTCGATCTCGCTCGCGGTCAAGCGCTCTTCACCGTTGTCCATGACGCGGAGCGCCCCTTCCAGGTCGTGGCCGGCGCCGGCCGCATACGCGACCTCGGTACCCGCTTCGATGTGTACCGAGAGGCCGATCGGGTGGCCGTCTCGGTGCTCGAAGGCCGGATCGATGTCACCACCGGACGTTCCCCGGAGGCCCGGCCGCTGGCCGCGGGGCAGGAGACCTCCTACGACGCCGGCGGGCGGATGTCGGTCATCCGAGCGACGGACGTTCGAGTGATCGCCGCCTGGCAGACCGGCAAGCTCGTCTTCCGGGACGTACCGCTCTCCGCTGCCCTCGCCCAGGTGGCCCGCTATCACCCGGTCGAGTTCGAGCTCGCCGGGCCCGGGCTCGACGACATCAGGATCAGCGGGACCTTCAAGAGCGCCGATCTCCAGATCCTCCTCGTCACGCTCGAGGCCGCCTTTCCTCTCGAAGCAGAGGTCCTCGATCCGGGCCACATCCGGTTCCGACGCAGACCTCGCTGATCACCGCACCGGGTCCATGCGTGCCGGACGGCGGCTGAGCGTGCGCGGATCGGCATAGGGTGCGCCGGCACGCGCATGGCGCCCACACCGCGCGCACGGGGCTCCCCACCTCGCTACCGTGGGCCCTATCGAGGAGACCTCCTCACCCGCGGGTGTCCACTTCGACCTCCTCCGAGCGTCGTGATGATAGGGGGATCCTAAAAGCACCCACCACCAACCGCCGTTCGAGGGGAGGAACCGATGACATCACGACTGATAGGTGAAGTACCAGCGTTAATTGAACACCCAAGTTCCAGCGTTGGTTGAACACTCGGAGTGTGGATTGGGTTAGTGCATCAATCATTCTTTCTGTAATTTTGTAATTTTGTTGTTGAGCCTGTGG
>JBQTJM010000104.1:0-3228 GCA_052387115.1 Gammaproteobacteria bacterium
CACCTCGAACACCGCCCGCATCGTCTAACCGACCAATGAGCTTGTAGTGCCGACCTTGGATGGTGCGTGATCGTAAAATCAATAAGTTACTGATGTTTTTTAGCTTGAGTTGCGGAAGTCGGGTTAGGTGCATCGAGGCCAGGATCGGAAGCCTTATGGAAAAGGACGATCCGGGGGTGGAGATCCCTGGGTCTGGGATAGGGAGAATTCCACCAAGCCCGCGCGCGCTACGCCGCGGAGGGCGCTCACCCGCTTTCGATGACGGCGGTGGCGCCGGTCGACTGCCCGAGACGCAGGGAACCAGAGATGAACCAGCGGATCAGCGCAACACCACCAGGTAGTCGGTCAACGACATGACCTCCACGCCGAGGCCGTGCTCCAGTGTTTCCAGGAAGACGTCCAGCCGGTCGACGGCGAAGACGCCGGTCACCGGGCGGCCCCGGATCCCGGGGTCGAAGATGACTATGCGTCCCGGCCGGTAGCGATTGACCTCGTCGATGACCCTGGCCAGCGGTTCCTGCACGAACACCACCCGCCCGTCGCGCCAGGCGAGCGTGCTCTTGGGATCGACGGGCTCGACGGCGGAGAACCTGCCAGCACGGTAGCGGATGGCTTGGCCGCCGGTAACGGAAACGGACGCGCCGCCCTGGTCATCCGGAATGACCTCGACTCGTCCCTCTGTCACCGTGACGGCCACCTCGGCGGCACCCCGCATGACGCTGAAGGCCGTCCCCGTCACCCGTGTGCGCACGGGGCCGGCATCGACCGAGAAGGGGATCCCCGGACGCGACGCGACCTCGAAGAAGGCCTCGCCGCGCAGCAGCGTCACGCGCCGTAGCGCGCCATCGAGCGCGACGGCGGTATTGGTGTTGAGGTGCATGCGGGAGCCGTCCGCCAGGGTCACGCGCCGTTGTTCTCCGGTCGCCGTGTGGTAGTCGCTCGCGAGGTCCTGGACATACTCGGGTCCCCACGTGGCGGCCACGATGACCATGAGCAAGAGCACCGCCGCGAGAGTCCAGGGGCGAGCGGCGCGCCTTAGGCGCCGAAGGACGGGGGACGAGGGTCGGGACAGCGCCGAAGGGTGGGATGGGACGCGCAGCGACACCCGGCGCGCGGGTTCGCCAAGCGCCGCGTAGAGCGTCCGGACCTCCTGCCAGGCCCGCGCATGGGCGGGACCCTGCGCCAGCCATTGCTCGAACCGCCGCCGTTCCCGCTCGGTGACATCGTCCGCCCCGAGGCGCGCGAACCAGGCGCTGGCCTGCTCGAACAGGCGGTCCTCGCTGTCGTCTCGGTGCCCTTCTGTCATGCGCGCAGGGGTGGGGCGGGAAGTGCGTCCATCGTCCTCATACCCATTAAGGACGACGGCGGTGACGAGACCCCTGAGGGTCAGTCGCGATATCCGGCCACTCGCGCGTGCCGGCGGCAGTGGATCAGCGCTTGGCGGATATGGTACTCGACGGTGCGCGGTGAGATATCGAGCAGGGTGGCGATGTCGCAGTACGATCGGTCTCCCGCCCGGTAAAGCAGAAACACCTCGCGGGTTCGGGGCGGGAGGGCCTCGATCGCCTGTTCCAGCATGCGGGCCTGCCGCTCCTCTTCCAGATCGGATTCCGGCGAGGGTCTGGGGTCGGGCAGCGCGGGGTCTAGCGGCACGAACGCGCGCGACTTGGCCCGTGCCTGGCGGCGGAAGTGGTCGCGGACCAGATTGGCCGCGATGGTGAACAGAAAAGCTCTGGGATCGGCGATGCGCTTCCGATCGGGCAGGCGCAGGAAGCGAACATAGGTCTCTTGTGCGAGACCGGCGGCGGTATCTCGGCAGCCAACCTGCCGGCGCAGGTAATGCCGGAGCGCCGCTTCATGGGCGTCGAAGAAGTCCCCGAGGTCCGCTTCGGGGGGCAGGTGCGCGGGCTGAGGCGTCACGGGAAGTCCCTCGCGCAAGCTCCGCGGCGGTCTCCGGACGAACGCCACGCCGGCCCGGCCCGGCGTGCCCTGTGCTCGACGAACCAGCGGGCGAACGGCTTACCGTTACGAGGGATGGGTCGAGCGTCGAACATGGATGAGTAACAGGACCCCCTGTTGAACTTTTCTTCGAATGTGGGAAACGATAGTAACCGCATCCCGCGATCCGCGGGATGCGGCAAATTGCCGCACGGGGTGGCCGCGGCGCCGCGGAGGGAGCCGAAGTCCGGATGGAATTCCGCGCCGGGGCGCGAGTCCAACGACCTGAAACGCATCGGAGGAGGCGTCTATGAAACGCAGACTGATCATGATGGCGTGGCTGGCGTTCGCACCTTGGCCGTTGTCCGCAACGGAAGCGCTCCGGGTGCACTTCGTCGAGCCCGAGCGCTACACCGATGTCGGCTTGAGCGGCAGCACGACCGAACGCATCCGGACGTACGTCCTGGGAGAGTTGGAGCGCTACCTGAAAGAGCTGGCGGGGCGCGCCTTACTCCCTTCCCATACGCTCGAGATCACCGTTTTCGACCTCGACATGGCCGGCGAATACGAGCCCTGGCGGGTTCCGAACCTCACCAACACCCGCTTCATCCGCGATGTCTACCGTCCCCGCATCGACCTCGGCTACGTGTGGCGGGACGAGTACGGCCGGGCGCTCGCCGAGCGGCGCGAGCGGGTGTCGGACCTCAACTATCTGATGCTGGCCGATCCCTATTACACCTACAACGACCCGCTGCGCTACGAGAAGGCGATGCTGAGGCGCTGGTTCGATGAGCGCTTCGGTGGCGGGAGTTACGGTACGGGCACGGCCGATTCGCGCTGAGGCTTGCCAAGGATCTCTTGTTCCTGCGCTATTGCCGTTTTTCTGCCGTCAAGCTCGCCCGTAGCATCGCTACAGCCTACCGCGTGCGGCCAGCCCGGCCCTTTTTTTCGCTAAGCGGTTGATCCCAAAAACGTTAGTTGTCCCTGCGCCGCAGCGGTCAAGCGCGTCTGTCAATACCGAATCACTCCGCCAGCTTCAAGAGGAATGTCAATGTGGCCATTTCTTTCGTCTTCGGGTCTCTCCAGCCTGAATTCCACCACCGCAAACGGTGTACGGATCATTTCTCTAGCGTCTCTGAGAGCGATGCGAGATAACCGACCAGCGCCTCGACCTCTGCCTCGCTGAGCCGCCCGCCCGGCATCGCGCCGGCCATGACGCCCTTCGGGTAGCCCGCGACGATCTCGGCGTCGGGATCGAGGATGGCGCGCGCCAGGTAATCGCGGTCTCGC
>JBQTJM010000105.1:0-6174 GCA_052387115.1 Gammaproteobacteria bacterium
CACCGCGGGGCCGGCGGTCTGTCGCCAAGCGTAGACGCCGATCGAACCATCGGGATCGGCGGATCTACGACCGTCGAGCGTGACCTCGTTGCCGCCATCGACGACCCGATCCGGCCCTGCGTCCGCCCGCGGGGGCTCATTGGTCTTGGGGCTCGCGATGAGCTGGCTGCCGAGATAGACATACTCCTTGCCGTAGAGCACCCCGCCGGCATATTCGCCCAGCAGCATACCGGTGCGCCCGTAGACGAAGTCGGTCACCCGGCCCGTCGGGGTGGTGCGCCGCATGCGATGACCGGCGGCATCGTAGTCGAAACTATGGAAGGAAACGCTCGGGACGCCACCGACGTATTCCCGCACCGGGGCACTACGTAAGCGCCCGGCATCGTCGTAGAGGTACTGCTGCTCCTTGATGAGGCTCCCGACGGTGCCGGTGCCCGCGATCTCGGTATCTGATCGCACGTTGCCGTAGGCATCGTGCGCATACCAGGAGCGCGTGGCGTCGTTGTGGACGACGCTGCGCAGGCGTAGCCCGTTGTAGTCGAAGACGTGGCTGTCCGCGCCCTGCGCCATCCGGGTCAGATTGCCGAAGGCGTCGTACTCGAAGCTCCCCGCGCCCCAGCGGCCCTGGGCATTTTTCAGCCGATCCAAGGCGTCGTAGTCGAAGCGGCGGTCCTCTCCGGGGTTGAAGGGATCGGCGATGCCGAGGACGTTGCCCAGGAGATCGTACTCGTAGCCGAGCTCGGCCAGCCCCTGGTGCGAGAGCGAGGCGATCCGTTGGCGCGCATCGAGGCGGAGGTCGGTCTGCTCGCCGTTGGTGTATCGAACCTGCGCGAGCTGACCGCCCGCGTGATAGGCCACCGCGCTCACGTAAGGGGTGGCCTTCGTCGGGCGGCCCAAGGCGTCGGGAAGATAATCGACATCCCGACCCGAGGGGTAAGTGAGGCGCGCCAGAAAGTCATGACGGTCGTAGGCGAAACCAAGGGCGTAGGCGGTGTCCCCAATCCTCAGTGTCTGGCTCGCGAGATTGTCGTTCTCATCGTAGCGATAATCGATGACGCTCGCGCCGTTCGAGATGCGAATGATGTGGTCGTCGGCGTCGTAGCTCCTTTCGGCATCGGGGGTGGTACCCGGATAGTCGGCGAGGATCTGGCGATTGCGGGCATCGTAGCTGTAGTGGGTTACCCCCGAGCTCCCGGTCTGACGGGAGATCATGTTCCCCAAGACATCACGGCCATAGCTCGTCACCCCCGTCTCAGGGTCTTCCATCGAAGTGAGATAGAAGCGTCCGTCGTAGGCGAACCTACGAGAATATCCATGGATGAGCCCATCGTCCGGATTCTTCTCGCCCTGATGGACACGCGTGAGGTGATTGAGCGGATCGTACAAGAGCAACGTAATGATATGGTTCGGCGCTGTTATCTGGACGAGCACCTTGTCCTTGTCCGGTGCCCCGTAAGCGCGATACAGGTAGGTCGTGCTGTGGCCACGCTCGTCAGTCTCCGTCACGCGTGGGCCGTCGTACACGTAGCTGCGATGCGCCCCATCGGGGTGCTGTAGCTCGGTAAGCCGCTTGAGGATGTCATAGGTATAGCTCACCCCGCTCTCGGAGCTCGGATAGGACTCGAAGATCTTGTTGCCATTCACGTCGTAGCGCAGCGTGCGGGTGATAGCAATCCCCAAGGCGGTGTCGCTGCGCGTGGCCAGGATAGGCCGGCCTAAGCCGTCGAGCTCGATACGCTCTTGGTAGTTGCCGCGGCTGAGCGTCTTGCCACTCCGATCCCAGGTGATGGCCACAGGGGCGTTCCTGGGATAGATTATCCCGGTCAAGCGGTTCATCGCATCATAGCTGAAGGCGCGGGTGTATCCCCGGCCGTTGGTCTCCGAGGCCGCCGTCCCGGTATCGTTGACTGTTCGCGACAGCGTGACGGACTCGGGGTGCTCTTCAAGCTGCGCGACGCCCCCTTTGTAGTTCGAGAACGTGCTCGCGTTGCCGCGCGCGTCGGTCACGCTTTCCAGATCTCCATTTTCGGTATACCTATAGTTGGTGACCACACCATTGCTGTCTTCGGTGACGACCTTGCCGTGGTCATCGATAGTCCGATCGACGTGACTCAGTGTCTCGCCGTCTGGCCCCACAACGGTCTCGTCCTCGGCCTGATGCACGAGCCATTTGATTTTATCGACGTAGTAGGTGATTTCCGTCACCTTGTCGGGATGGTTCGAGAGATTCGACCGCTCGACGATGCGCCGCGCGTTTCCGAGGTCATCGTAGTTCTCATAGTCGGTGCGATAACCGATGCCGTCGCGACGTTGGGTCCGCATCATGAGCTGTGGTGCGTAACTGTCGTCCTCGCGGGCACCGCGGCCGTGCCAGAAATCCTCATGAGACATGAGACGCGGCGCCCAGTCGTTGTAGACCCAGTCGACCTTGTTGCATTCGACATCTGGCCCGTTCGTGCTCCCGCAGTTGCCGTCCCAGGTCTCTTGCTTGTAAAGCAGGCCGGTGAGCCACAAGACGCCGCTGCGTGGAATACCCGTGTAAGAAAACCCGTAGTGGTAATAGACTTGCTTGCCGCCGGGCATGACCACGGTGGTCTTATCGAGACCTGAAAACAAAGTACCATCTTTGGCGAGAAATAACTCCGCAGATCTAGGTTCGTAGTCGAACGTCCAGAGCCCGCCCGGAAGAGAGGATCCGGGACCGACCGAACTGCCATCCGTAAGTGCGCCGGATACCGTCTTGGTAGCGACCACGGTGGTGGGCACATCCCATTGACCGTCGACGTCCGAGGGATCGAAGTCGACTTTCTTGTACGTGTAGGTGATGTTGGCGCCGTACGGGTAGGTGACCGACTGCATCGAGTAGTTGCCGGCGGCATCCTGGGCGCTATTGAATGGATAATAGCGATACCTCCAGCGCAGTCCGTCCGGCCGTACCAACTCACTCAGATAATAATAGTTCAGGCCTTCCTGGGTATCGACCCTCTCATAACGATAGGTCCACGTTTGATCATTGGCGACGATCCGGGATAAGCGGATGTCTGGCGTTTCCTCGTCTTCGTAGAAGAAGGACACGAGGCGACCGTCGCTCGCCGTTACCTTATCGATGTAGATGGAATTCCCTGTGGTCTTATAGACGATATCGATCGTGTTGCCGTGGAGGTCCTCAATCCGCGTCGTGTACCAGCTCCAGTGATTATTCAGTGTGTTGAGCGCGCTCATGGTATATGCCGTGCCCGCGGGAGAGGTGACGACTACGCCCGCACCCTCACTACCGCACTTCATCCGCCAGCCGCTCCGGGTTACCAGGTATTGTCCATGGACGGCATCGAGCATGAGAAGCTCGCGCCCGCCGTCGGGAAACTCGATAGAGGGATTGTCCTCCGTGCTGACGTTGTGGTTTTCCTGCACGCAGAGCGTGTCCTTGTGCGTGGTCGGCACGACGAGGCGCCCGAAGTGCATGGTCCAACCCGCGCCGGTGACGGTACGGACACCGAGGTGCTCCTGCAGGCTGGTGTACACGCGCGTGATCTTGAGGTCCATTCCGCCGTTGCCGGGGATGACAAGGTCCACGTGCTTGTGCTGCAGCGTGCCCGAGAACGGGTCGATGTGCTCGTGGTTCTCCTGGCGGATGGTCTCCTTGAAGGGGTTGAGACCGGGCTCGGAATAGAAATCCCGGATCTCCTCGCCTCGGGCGGGGCCGCACAGCGTCAGAGAGACGAGAACAAGAACATAGAGGCAAGCGCGAACGGGCATAAGTGCCACTCCTTTGGCTGGATCGAGTACCGATTTGGGAGATGAACCGGGCCAAGGGGGCCCGGCGCCGTCTCAGCGGGGGGATCGCCGGGGTATCAAACCCGGTGCGCCCCATTCAGGGTCTTGCGGGGATCCTGTAGTTCGTTGCGTGCGATGGGTCGTTTCATCGGGGCCCGGCTCATCCGCGCCATCGGCGCGAAACGCGGGAACGCCCTGTACTGGTGCGAGCTTTTCGAGTCGCTGCGTGCCGACTCTAGGGTCCCGTTCTACCGTCACCTGATCGGCAGAGGCGAATGCGGAGAACAACAACAATACGGACCATCCTGTTGGTCGTGACATGAGACAAACCTCCTTGTCGTCGTTTCCAACCATTGCCCGCTTGGGTACGTGGCGGGCCACATCGATCGGGGCGGGGCCGAGCGGCCCACCGACCTCGGTCGTCGCGCGGGTATTTAGTTCCCGACGGTAGGGACGTCTATCGTCCACAGATCGCGCGGCTTTAATCCGCTAAACTACCTGGAGGGTACGGGTATCCTTGGGCGGGAGGAGTCGTGAGACTGGAACGGGCACGGGCGGTGGTGACGGGGGGCGCGTCGGGCCTCGGGCTGGCGGTCGCCGAGAGGCTCGTGGAGCTGGGGGCGCGGGTGGTGGTGCTTGATCTCCGTGCCCCGGTCGCGTTGCCACCCGGTGCCGCCTATGTCGAGGCCGATGTGGGTTCCGAGGCCGCCACCGACCGTGCCATGGCCGAGGCGGTCGAGGTGCTCGGGGGGCTCACGCTCGCCGTCTCGTTGGGACGGAGCGTGATGCGATACCCGGGCGCCCCGTCGACCGTGGTGCCGGTTTGCGAGTAGCCGGTGCGGGGGCCGGGTGTCGCGGGGGTTGGCCCGCGGCTCTACCGTGATGAGGGCGCCGTCGCTCGCCTTTGCGCTGCGGTCATCGGTCACGGTCAGGGTGAACGCGAAGGCCGTGGGCGCCGCCATGTAGGGGTTGGCGAATCTCGGTCGCGCAGCGCTCGGGTTTTTGAACGATACGCGCGGCACCCTGGTTCTGGGTGCACTGGTAGATCAGGGGCTGGTCGTCACGATCTTGCGATCCAAGGCCATCGCGCCTGACTTCAAAGATTATGGCATAATTGTCGGCCACCGGCCGGGAGGGTCGGGGCACGGTACTTTGGACGATTCTTGCCCATCAACGCAACGCCTTCGCGGACGCCGAAGACTCATGAATTTCTGCCCATCCGATAGACTCAATATCATCCTTAGCGATGATAAATTTATCGCTGACAGCATCACTTGTTAATCTCGCAACATGCACATATACAGGCCATTCTTTTATGGAAAAAATCGAGTACCCGGCGTGACGACTGGCGATAATAATTTCGTGTATATCCTGTTTACCCAAACCGTACGACTGGCCTAGTATTGGGGGGGCAATCTCACAAAGCATGTAACCGTCCGGGTGGTCACCCAGTAACCGTTGTCTTTTATAACAAGCTCTGATTTGTTCAAGATTATAACCCTCGCTAGAGGTTAGATAAAAGTCAGGGTGGCCGAAACGATGATCCCTTGAGGTAAAGAAAGGACAGCAAACCTTCCTTAGCTCTGTCTCTTGGCTATCGCTCAAAAACAGAATGTCCAGGTGCTCGTGAGGGCCGAACATGCGACGAAAACTTGAAGCAATGTCATTGGCCAGTTTTTCGCCTTCGCTATGTTCCAAAAAAATACAGAGCGCTACATCAAAATATTTTGCTTCGTCGTAGTCTACTTGGGCGAGATATGCTCTAGACACTCTGCTGTGATCTTTGAACTTCCTGACAATCTCTTCCTTGAGGTCGTTTTCTGGAATACCGAGTTGCTCTGCGACAAAGCGAACCTTGCTGCCTGTGAATGAATCTAGCTCTTTGCTGTCTCCTCTGCTCATGTTTCCATCCTTAGAATTCTGGATTAGCCCCAGATACACGGTCAACTCGTATCTGTTTGTCAGGATTAGGAACAACTAATTCATCAAGACCGCCATTATTGCCATGCAATGGAAGGGCATCTCTTTGTGTAACGCCCTTGGCATTAGTTAACGTGCCTTCGGTGACAAACCGCCCTGAGTTTTGGTTTGGTAGTCCAGCAGCATCACGATAGCTGTCAACTGCTCTTGGATCGGTTCGGGACCAGGAGCGCCCGTTGACACCAGCCTCGTCGCCCCACACTCGATATACCTTATCTCCCGGCTTCGGTGCGCCCTTCGCTAGGTCTCCAACCGCGTCCGCAGCCTTGGCAATATCCGTCGCCTTATCCGCCGCCCGTGCCGCCTTGATGGCGAGGCCGGTTCCGGGGATGGGGCTTGCGAGGCCCACGGCGCTCGCGGCGAGGTCGGCGCCGGCGGAGGCGATGGCCTGGGGATTACCGGAATAGACGGCGAGGCCGA
>JBQTJM010000106.1:0-3520 GCA_052387115.1 Gammaproteobacteria bacterium
CGTCCGTGGACAAAGCGTGAACAACTCCGGCGGAGACCATCTAGGCACGTGAGGCATAACAACAGCCAAGTAAAGATCAAAATCATCTAACGCCGGGGCTTGACAATGGGGGCCCTCATAGAAGGGATGTTATCCACAAGTCCACAGGCACCCATGCCCTCACAGGCTCGCTACCACCCACAAATTGTCCTGAAGAGCCCTATTTTCATCTCTTCACCGAGCTCATCAAAGTCGACAAGCACAACCGCAGCCCCTCGTGGAAACGCTTCCGCAAGACCCTCGCCCGTCTGCTCAAGGACTCGATTCGCCTCGGGGAACGACGCCACGAGCGGGGGGATCCCGAGACCTACGCCCGCCGCAAAGCGAAACTTCATCAACGCCTCGATGCGCTCATCGACTCCTCCTTCGACGACGCCGATGCCAAGCGCCTCCTCAAACGCCTGCGGCGCCATCGCCACGAGAGGCTCACCGTTCTCGACTACGACCAGGTCAGCCCGTACAACAACCACGCCGAACAACAGATGCGCCCGGCCGTCCTCACCCGCAAGATCAGTCAACAGAATCGCTCCGCGGACGGCGCCAAGGCCCACGCCGTCCTGATGACCAATTCCGCTCCGCACAGCTTCAAGGGCTCAATCCCTTTTTGAGATCTTCGGAGGCGCTTTTGGGGGTGGGTTTGGCTGCGAGGGTGCGCGCCAGCTGCAGCACGTGCTCGACGTGTCCTCGACGAACGCCTGCATGCGGTCGAGGCAGGCTTTGTAGAGTGGCTCCAAGATGTTCAACGCGGCGAAGAGAAATGCGCCGGAGCCGCAGGTCGGATCAAGGATCATCACGTTTTCTATCGCGCGCCAAAAGGCGCGTAGCAGGTCCGGGCCTTCACAGGTCTCGATCACGTCCTGTGCGAACTGGCGGATGTCTAGGTTGAGGGTGATGAGGTCGTTGATGTCGTGGACTTCGCCGGCGGCGAGCTTGTTTCTGACCTCCCCGTAACGCTTGCGCCGGGCAATGACCTCGCGCCAGGTCTCCGTGAACAGGGCGTGACTCGGCGGGGCCGCCTTGTTCCAATTCTTCCTTAGCCGAATGGTCTCGATGTCGTTGACCGAGGCAACCTCGCAGACCGCATGGTACAGCGTTGGTGGATTGATTCCGGCGGCGATGTCTTCCGGCAGTTCGGGAGGTTTGTCGAGCGGCACGCCGCGTTGCGGATGGCCGGACTGGTAGTCCCAGGTGATTCCGTGCCGCACGGCGGGGTATATGTAGCGGTCAGGGTCGTCCCTCAGCAGGTCCCAGACGGTCGGGCCTTTTGGGTTTTCAAACGCGACCTTGCACTTGGCGCGCGCGGCGTCGAGGAGAAACGGGATCACCGTGTTCTTGCTGCGCGGGCGCGGCGTGTAACGTCGGCCTGCGAAAGCGCTTCCTCCTCTTCTAGCGTGAAGGCGATGGCGTCGAGTTTCTGAAGCAGCGCGTCGCCGGGCTGGGATCGGTGGTAGGTGTGCGGTCGGGCGACTGCTGGCTTGCCAGGCTCACGTTTGACCCAATGCCAGATCTGCGTCTCGTTCGCCGGGCCAGTGAAGACGATCAGGTGTTCGTATACAGATTTTGCGACTTGGCGTTCGATCCTCGCGCGTTGAGTGGAATCGGGCAGACGCTGGCCACTCGGCGCGGGACAGTGGTACGCCACCATTCCCCGCTTGTGTGCCAGCGCTGGAAGCGTCAGGATCGAGCCATCGATCGTGATGTCCAGCGGGGTGGTATGGTGATCCAGCCAAGCGCGTCGATGAAGAGGCTTCGCAGGTCGCCACTGGCGAGCAGTTGGCGAGCGCGAGTCCAGTTCATGCTCATTGTAAGCTTCAGCTCATGAATCCGCGGCGGGCGCGAGCCCCAGCGAGCAGATGATCTGGGGCTCGTTCGGCCGTTCCTCTTCATGAATGATGCAGAGCCGGTCATCGTCGCGCAGGGCCATCACCAGCTCAGCCAGCTTTTCGTCTGAAATGCCAGTGCGCAGCTGGCGGTTGAGGGTGTCGATTGCCAACTGGCGGAGCGGGAATCGGTAGATCTCCTCGATCGCCTTGGCCAGTTCCGGCAATTCGAACAGCGTGCCCTTCACCTGTTCCGCGTAGCGCTTCAGGCGCTCGTAGGTGCGGAAGCGCGCGCCCGAGGGCCGCCCCAGCTGTCCGCGCACGGATTTCTCCTCGGCAGCGATAAGCTCCACGGCCTTGCGAGCGAGCTCGTGATGGTTCTTCTGCCGGGGGCGCGCCGGTGTCTCGGGTGCACACTTGGCAGCCTTCAAAATCTCGAACTGCGATTCGGTGATGGGATTACCGTTCGTATCAAGCCAGGCGAGCGCGTCGTTGTCCTGGGCCGTCCGCAAATCCCGCGCCATTCATTGGCGTTATCGTCGTTCAACCAGCATACCTATTACATCCATCGGGGACCCCCGGTGAAACACGGGTACATGAAACAGTGAGCCCTTGGCCGTGTTCGAGCTTCCATCGGTTTATCAAACAGGGGTGGCTGCCATCAAATTGGAGAAGCAACATGGAATCACTCAACGCCGCTGGACTTCGGCGAATGAGTTGGCGCGCGGCCACGCGCCCTACGCTCGCTCTGACCCGCGACCCCTTTTTACTACGGTAAAATGTGTTACTTTGGTCTCATCCGCAAGTTGATGATTCTTGACTCGAGCGTTCTACGAAAGTTGGGCGTCATTTCTGTGGCTGATTTCTTGAGGGCTCTTTCGAAGGATTCGATCGCTTGTGCTATCGCCCCGTAGCGCTCGTAAGCAAGTCCAAGTTCGACATCGATCGAACCATCGTTTGGACGAAGCTTGGCCGCCTCGCCGTAATATTCAATAGCGACTTGCACTTCGTTGAATCGCTCATGCACCGAACCGAGTTGCGACAACAAAGTCGCTCGACTCCTAGGAAAAAGTCGTAACGAGTACTTGCATAAACCAATTGCGGGAGTCCTCGCACCCAGAATCGCGAGAGTCTCAACTCCGAAATGAAACAGCGCGAAGCCGAGCACCCAAATAACGCGTCTTAGCCAGCTCACAGTCGCATGCCTCAAGCGTCAGGAGGATACACGTCAGGATAAGAACGAGGGAAATTACTGAGACACGTTCGAAGATTGAAACCTGCCCTTCGAATGCATTCTTCGGTTCGAGTTTGGTCGCCAGACGGACAGATCCCCTTGCCGATACATCTGGCTAAATCGGCAAGATATCTACTGTAGCATCTGAATTTATTCGGGGGTGGTGGTCCAGGAATCGGCGTGATATCGCTGGGGTCAACGCCGGGGTATGGAATTACATTATCAGTCGGATTGACGGTTTCATAAATCAAGCCACCAAGAGTTAAACCTGTCGTCGCAACAAGGGTGTAGTTGATTGCCGCATTGAGCGCTTGGCCCGCCAAGTAGCCGCCGCGCGCTGCCGCAGCTACAGGGTTTCCGCCGTTTGAATCAAAATAACCCGTTGGGTTGTTGTAGGTGTACGCATACGTGTTGATGCCGCCAGCGA
>JBQTJM010000107.1:0-9342 GCA_052387115.1 Gammaproteobacteria bacterium
CAATATCTGCGCAACGATCTGGGCCTTGAACTTGTCTGAATACGTTCTCATCGTGTACCTACCGTCGCCCCCTTCGGTTCACACAAAATCTCCTCAAGGGAGGCGACATCTATCCTGACACAGGGGGAAAGCCGCCGTTACCTTACTCAAAAAACTAACCAAAGATATTTGAAATTGCATGCTCTTTTCCATTGAAATGAAATTTGTTTGAGTTGCTGTGTTCAACATTGGAGCCGCAAGTATCTTATGGACCCCCGCGTGAGGCCAGTATTCTCTGCAGAGCGACCGGGTCCACGGGCTTGACCAGGTGATGGTTGAAACCGGCCGCCTGGGCCTCACGGCGGTCTTGCTCGTGGCCATAACCCGTCATGGCGATCAGCACGGTCTCCACCATGTGAAGCTCGGTCCGCAGGCGGCGGGCGACCTCATAGCCATCCATGCCCGGCAGGCCGATGTCGAGCAGGATCACCTCGGGCCGGAAGACTTCTGCCGCCTCCAATGCCGCCGGGCCATCGAGCGCGGTCCGCGTCTCATGCCCCTCTAGGCCGAGCAGTATCGCCATGCTCTCGGCGGAATCCGTATTGTCGTCGACCACCAAGATCCGCAGGCGCCCGCACGGCGCCGCGGCTTCGCTGGCGGATGGGGTGACTGCCGCCGGCGGCCCCGTCCCGGTGGGCAGGCGCAGGGTGAACTCGCTGCCCTGGCCCGGCCCCGGGCTCGAGGCCTCGACCCGCCCCCCGTGCAGCTCGACGAGCTTCTTCACCAGGGCCAGGCCGATGCCCAAGCCCCCTTGCGCGCGGTCGAGGGCACGGTCTCCTTGGGTGAAGAGGTCGAAGACATAGGGCAGGACCGCCGCGGGGATCCCCACCCCGGTGTCGCGCACTCGGAGCACCACGTGACCCGCGGTCCGCTCCGCCGTGAGCCCGATGCGCCCCCCTTCCTCCGTGTACTTGGCGGCATTATGGAGCACATTGCCGAGGGCTTGCGCGAGGCGCGCGAGATCCCCTTCGAGGTACATGGGCTCGGCGGGCAGGGCCACGGACAGGTGATGCCGGCGGGCCTCGATCACGGGGCGGCTGGTCTCGATGGCCCGCTCGACGATCATCGTGAGCTCGATGGGCGCCTTCTGCAGCGAGATCTTGCCGCGGGAGATCCGCGAGACATCGAGGAGATCATCGACCAGCCGGGTGAGCTGCCGCACCTGGCGGTCGATCGCCGTGCGCGCCCAATCGAGCTTGGGTTCCTCGAGCTCCAACCGCTGCAGCACCTCCACCGAATTGCGGATGGGGGCCAGGGGGTTGCGCAGCTCGTGGGCCAGCATCGCCAGGAACTCGTCCTTGTGCCGGTCTGCCTCCCGGAGCGCTTCTTCGGCCCGGCGGCGTTCGGTGATCTCCGCCTGCAGGCGTTCGTTGCTCGCCTGGAGCTCGGCCGTGCGTTCCGCGACGCGCTGCTCCAATCGCTGGCGCGATTGGGCCAGGACCGCGCGCATTCGATCCAGCTCGACGAAGACCTTGACCTTAGTGCGCAGGATCTCGGGCACCACCGGCGAGGGGATATAGTCGACGGCCCCCAGCGCATACCCTTCGGCCGTTTCCGCCTCGTCGGCGTAAGCGGTAATGAAAATAATGGGGGTGTGTGCTGCCTTTTTGCGCCGGCGAATGAGAGCGGCCGTCTCCAAACCGGTCATGTCCGGCATGTTGACGTCGAGCAAGATCACGGCGAACTCATGCTCCAGCACCCTTTGTAGCGCCTCGGCGCCCGAGCGGGCCAGGATCAGGTTTTGTCCCAGCTCCGCCAACACGGTCTGGTAGACCAAGTGGTTTTCCGGGAGGTCATCGACCACCAGGATGTTGGCCTGCTCATTCATGGCGCAACCATGGTACTAGCCAAACCTATTGGAAATTGTATGTCTTTTCCCAGGGGGAAGGATGGGATAAGCCGGTGCTGCTCCGACCGCCCCTCGCCCCCGTCACTGCGCGGCCGCCCCGACCAGACCCGACGCGTTGCGAGACCGCGCCGCGCCGCCGATCGTTTCTCTTCCTTCACCGAAGTAGTAACCCTGAGCCTCGTCGCAGCTTTGGGCCTTGAGGGCCGCGAGCTGGTCGGCGGTTTCGACGCCTTCGGCGATCACTTTCATCTTGAGGCTGTGGGCGAGCGTGATGACCGCGGTGGTGATGGCGGCCGCCTCCCCGTCGGTCGTGACTTCCTGGATGAAGCTGCGGTCGATCTTGAGTCGATCGATCGGGAAGCGCTTGAGATAGCCGAGCGAGGAATAGCCGGTCCCAAAATCATCGATGGCCACCCGCACCCCGAGCGCCTTGAGCCGGCGCAGGACCTCGGCCGACGAAGCGGGGTCCTCCATGACCGCCGCCTCGGTCAGCTCGATCTCCAATCGATCGGCGGGCAGTTGCGCGCGCTCGATGGCCTCCTCGATGGTGCGCGCGAGTTGGCGGTGGCGGAAATGGCGGGGCGAGATGTTCACGGCCACGCGCAGGCCCTCCGGCCACGTCCGTGCCGCGCGGCAGGCCTCTGCCAGCACCCATTCGTCGAGCGGCCCGATGAGCCCGCACTCCTCGGCGATCGGGACGAAGCGCGCCGGTGGGATCAAGCCCATCTCCGGATGCGGCCAGCGCACCAGGGCCTCGGCCCCCACGGTCTTCAAGGACGCGAGGTCCACGATCGGCTGATAGTGGAGACGCAACTCCGCCTGCTCGACGGCACGGCGCAGGCCGGTCTCGATGAGGAGCCGGTCCATGGCCTCGCGGTTCATGTCCTCGGTGAAGAATCGATAGGCGTTCTTGCCGCGGCGCTTGGCCCGGTACATGGCCGTGTCGGCATTCTTCATGAGGGTCGAGAGATCGGCGCCGTCCGCGGGAAAGACGCTGATCCCGAGGCTTGCGCCGATGCTGATCTCATGACGGGCGAGCGGCAGCGGCGCCGCCAGGGACTGCACCAGCCGGCGCGCGGTCCTGGCCACCTCGCGCGCGGCGCCGATGTCCTCGAGGAGCACCGTGAACTCGTCGCCGCTGAGGCGTGCGAGCGTGTCCTCCGCGCGCAGGCAGTCTTTCATGCGGATCGCGGCCGCCCGCAGCAGGGCATCCCCCTGGTCATGGCCCAGGCTATCATTGATAAGCTTGAAGTTGTCGAGGTCGATGAGCATGAGCGCGAGCCTCGTCCCGTGGCGCTCCGCGCGGCCGATGGCCTGTTGCAGGCGCTCGTTGAAGTAGCGGCGATTGGGCAACTCTGTGAGCGCGTCGTAGTTCGCGAGCTGCGCCAGCCGCTCCTCGGCACGCCGGCGCTCCGCGACCTCGACCTGGAGCGCCGCGTTGGCCCGCGAAAGCTCGGTCGTGCGCTCCGCTACGCGCTGCTCCAATAGCTGGTGCGATTGGGCCAGGACCGCGCGCATTCGATCCAGCTCGACGAAGACCTTGACCTTAGTGCGCAGGATCGCGGGCACCACCGGCGAGGGGATATAGTCGACGGCCCCCAGCGCATACCCTTCGGCCGTTTCCGCCTCGTCGGCGTAAGCGGTAATGAAAATAATGGGGGTGTGTGCGGCCTTCTTGTGCCGGCGAATGAGAGCGCCCGTCTCCAAACCCGTCATGTCCGGCATGTTGACGTCGAGTAGGATCACGGCGAACTCATGCTCCAGCACCTTTTGTAGCGCCTCGGCGCCCGAGCGGGCCAGGATCAGGTTTTGTCCCAGCTCCGCCAACACGGTCTGGTAGACCAAGTGGTTTCCCGGGAGGTCATCGACCACCAAGATGTTGGTCTGCTCATTCATGGCGCCACCATCGTACGCCGTTCTTTGATCCCCTCACCCCAACCCTCTCCCGGGGGGCCCGGGGGGAGAGGGAGCAAAGAGAGCGCCTCTCCCGGAGGAAGAGGGAGAAAAGAGACAGTGCCTCTCAGGGGGAGGAAAAAGCGGGGGGCCGGGTGGCCCGCCAGACCGGCGCCTCGAGCACCTTGCTCAAAGTCTCCCCCTTCAGAAGGGGGAGATTTAGAGGGGGTAAAAGGGGGCGTCGGTGCCTGAGACGAGCGCCGTCTTGAGCCCAGGCGCTTCGACCCCCTCCTAACCTCCCCCTTCGCAAGGGGGAGGGAAAAGGGGGGAGGGAGAGGCAATCTAAGGAAAAGATTGGTGACCGTGGCCAATATTCTATCCCTATCGTAACGGCGGCGATTGCTTTTCCGTGGCTAGCGATGCAGCCACGCGCGCACCACGGACAGCATGTGGCCGGAATCGACGGGCTTCGAGAGGTAATCCCAGGCGCCCGCCTCGATGCATCTCTCTCGGTCGCCCTTCATGGCCTTGGCCGTCACGGCGATGATCGGCAGGTCCCGGCACGCGGGGATCTTACGCACCGCCTGCATGGTCGCGATCCCGTCCATCTCCGGCATCATGATATCCATCAACACGATATCGATGTCCCGCTGCTGGCCCAGGATCGCGATGGCATCACAGCCGTTGTCGGCCGAGACGATGCGCATACCGTGCTCCTCGAGCACGGTCGCGAGTGCGAAGATGTTGCGCATATCGTCATCGACGATGAGGACCTGTTTGCCCGCCATCACCTTGTCGGACTGGTGCAACTCTTCCAAGGTCCGATGCTGGGCCTCCGGCAGCCGGGTCATGCTGCGGTGGAGGAAGAACGCGGCCTGGTCCACCAAGCGGTCCTCGGATCGGACATGGCGGACCACCAGGGTGTCCTTGACGTTGTTCCAGGCGCCTTCCTCGTGGGGCGTCTTGCCGTCGCCGTAAACGATCACGGGGAGTGGCCCAAACAGGTACCGGCCCTCGAGCGCCTGCACGAGCAGGGCAGGATCCATCGCCATCCGCGCGTCGAGGAGCAGGCAGTCGATGCGCCGCGCTTCGATCATCCGGAGCGCGGCCCCGGCATCCGCCACCGCGGTGATCTCCAGGTCTTCGGCCTCGATCAGTTTGATCAAGCGCTCGCGTCGCTTCGACACGGGGGCTACGACGAGCACGCCCTTCGCCGTCCGCGTCACGGTGTCATACAGGTAGGCGAGCCCCTGGTCCAAGAGGTCCCTGGACTGGATGGGTTTCGCGATAAAGCCGAGGGCCCCCGAGCTCGAGGCGCGCTCGCGCGCGTCGTCGGTCGAGATCACACACACCGGGATGTGGCGCGTGCTCAGATCGTGCTTGAGGCGATCGAGCACCCGCCAACCCTCCATGTCCGGCAGGAAGATGTCGAGCGTGAGGGCGTCGGGCTGGTACTCGCGCGTGAGCGACAGCGCTTCCGCGCCGAGCGAGGTGCAGAGGCCCCTGAAACCCTTCTCGCGGGCGGCATCGAGCAGGAAGCGCGCAAACCCGAGGTCATTCTCCACGATCAAGAGCACCGTTTCGCCGGGTTGGATGTGCTCGCGGTCGTCGCCCGCTTCGTTGAAGCGCGCGGAGGGCTCGGGCTCGATCGCCGGCTCGGCAAGCGCTCTGGGGCTCGGCCAAGGCGACTCGGCGCCCGGCGGATGGGCCGCTGCCCCCGGCGTGGTGGCCGCGGGTGGGAGGGCAAGGGCCGAGATCAGGGCATCGGTCTCGAGCGTGGCTGGCCTGCGAGGGGCGCGTGACGATGTGTAGGTCACCGGGAGGTAGAGGACGAACGTGCTGCCGCTCCCCGGGTTGCTCACCAGCCGGATCTCCCCACCGAGGAGCTTGGCCAGCTCGCGGCTGATGGCGAGCCCCAGGCCCGTGCCGCCGTATTTGCGGCTGGTGCTGCCGTCGGCCTGCTGGAAGGCCTCGAAGACGATCTGCTGCTTGTCGGGCGAGATACCGATGCCGGTATCCCGGACCGAGAAGGCCAGGACCTCATAGGCCCGGTTCGGCTCGCTGTCAGGGTTCCAGCCGGTCGTTGTGACCGGCTCGATGGCGAGCGCCACCTGGCCGTGGTGGGTAAATTTGAAGGCGTTGGACAAGAGGTTTTTGATGATCTGCTGCAGGCGCTTGACATCGGTGTTGATGGACTTCGGCAGCCGCGGATCGAAGCGGATGAGGAAGTCGATGCCCTTGGACTCGGCCACGTGCCGGAAGGTGCGCTCGAGATGGCGGTACAGGTCGTCGAGGCGCAGCTCTCCCACATCCACGACCACGGTCCCCGACTCGATCTTGGAGAGGTCGAGGATGTCGTTGATGAGCATGAGCAGGTCGTTGCCCGAGGAGTGGATGGTCTTGGCGAACTCGATCTGTTTCGCGCCCAGGTTGCCCTCGGGGTTCTTGCACAGTTGGTCGGAGAGGATCAAGAGGCTGTTCAACGGTGTCCTGAGCTCGTGCGACATATTCGCCAGGAACTCGGACTTGTACTTGGAAGTCAGCGCCAGTTGCTTGGCCTTGTCCTCGAGCGCTTGGCGGGCCTGCTCCACCTCCTGGTTCTTGCGTTCGACCTCCTCGTTCTGGTGCGCCAGCAGGCGGGCCTTCTCCTGGAGCTCCTGGTTGGTCTGCTGCAGCTCTTGCTGGCGGCTCTGCAGCTCTTCCGCCAGGGACTGCGACTGCTTGAGCAGGTCCTCGGTCCGCATGTTGGCCTCGATGGTATTGATGACGATACCGATGCTCTCCATGAGCAGGTCGAGGAAGGTCTGATGGGTGGGATTGAAACGCTCGAGCGAGGCCAGCTCCACCACCCCTCTCACCCGACTCTCGAAGACCACGGGCAGCACCAGGATGTTCTGGGCTCGGGCCTCGCAGAGGCCGGAGGCGATGCGGAGGGCGGTGGGCGGTACATCGTCGAGCAGGATCTTCTGCTTGTCGATCGCGCACTGGCCCACCAGTCCCTCGCCCAGGCCGATCTCCTTACCGTGGTCGACCTGGCCGGCCGAGGCATAGCTCGCGAGGAGCGTGAGCCGCTGGGTCTCCTTCGCCGTGTCTAAGACATAGAACTCGGCCTGCTGGGCCCCGACCACCGGCGCCAGCTCCGAGAGGATCATCTGCCCCACGGCCACCAGATCCCTCTGGCCCTGGAGCATGCGGCTGAACTTGGCGAGGTTGGTCTTGAGCCAGTCCTGCTCGGTGTTCTTTTGCGTCGTAGCCTCGAGGTTGCGGATCATCTCGTTGATGGTGTCCTTGAGCGCCGCCACTTCCCCCAACGCCTCGACCGTGATCGCGCGGGTGAGATCGCCCTGCGTCACGGCGGTGGCCACCTCGGCGATCGCGCGCACCTGGGTGGTGAGGTTGGCGGCGAGCTGATTGACGTTCTCGGTCAAGCCCTTCCAGGTACCCGCCGCACCCGGCACCTTGGCCTGGCCGCCGAGCTTGCCGTCGACACCGACCTCGCGCGCCACGGTGGTGACCTGGTCGGCGAAGGTCGCGAGCGTATCGGTCATGCTGTTGATGGTGTCGGCGAGCGCCGCGATCTCGCCCTTGGCCTCGACGGTGAGCTTCTGCTCGAGGTCGCCGTTGGCGACCGCGGTGACGACTTTCGCGATGCCCCGCACCTGGCTGGTGAGGTTACCGGCCATGAAGTTGACATTGTCGGTCAGGTCCTTCCACGTCCCCGAGACCCCCTTCACCTGCGCCTGGCCGCCGAGCTTGCCTTCGGTACCGACCTCGCGCGCGACGCGCGTCACCTCCGCGGCAAAGGACGAGAGCTGATCGACCATGGTGTTGATGACGTCCTTGATCTGGAGGATCTCACCGCGCACATCCACCGTGACTTTCTGGGTCAGATCTCCCATGGCGATGGCGGTCGAAACCTTGGAGACGTCGCGCAACTGCACGGTCAGGTTCGAGGCCATGGAGTTGACCGAGTCGGTCAGGTCCTTCCAGGTACCGGAGACGCCTTGCACGTCCGCCTGCCCGCCGAGCCGCCCTTCGGTCCCCACCTCGCGCGCGACGCGCGTCACCTCCGCTGCGAAGGAGCGGAGCTGATCGACCATGGTGTTGATGGTGTTCTTGAGCTCGAGGATCTCGCCTTTGACGTCGACCGTGATCTTCTTCGAGAGATCCCCGGCGGCCACCGCGGTCGTCACGTCCGCGATGTTGCGCACCTGGGCGGTCAAGTTGCCGGCCATGAAGTTCACCGAATCGGTCAGGTCCTTCCAGGTGCCGGCCACCCCCTTGACCTCGGCCTGCCCGCCGAGCTTGCCTTCGGTACCGACCTCGCGTGCCACCCGCGTCACCTCGGATCCGAAGGAACGCAACTGATCCACCATCGTGTTCACCGTGTTCTTGAGCTCCAGGATCTCGCCCTTCACCTCGACCGTGATCTTCTTCGAGAGATCCCCGCTCGCGACCGCCGTGGTCACCTCCGCGATGTTACGCACCTGGCTGGTGAGGTTGCCGGCCATGAAGTTCACCGAATCGGTCAGGTCCTTCCAGGTGCCGGCCACCCCCTTGACCTCGGCCTGCCCGCCGAGCTTGCCTTCGGTACCGACCTCGCGCGCCATGCGCGTCACCTCGGCGGCGAAGGAGCTGAGCTGGTCCACCATGGTGTTCACCGTGTTCTTGAGCTCCAGGATCTCGCCTTTCACATCGACCGTGATCTTCTTCGAGAGATCCCCGCTCGCGACCGCCGTGGTCACCTCGGCGATGTTACGCACCTGGCTGGTGAGGTTGCGGGCCATAGAATTCACCGAATCCGTCAGGTCTTTCCAGGTGCCGGCCACCCCCTTGACCTCGGCCTGCCCGCCGAGCTGGCCTTCGGTGCCCACCTCGAGCGCCACCCGCGTCACCTCGGCGGCGAAGGAGCTCAGCTGGTCCACCATGGTGTTCACCGTGTTCTTGAGCTCCAGGATCTCCCCCTTGACGTCCACGGTGATCTTCTTCGAGAGGACACCGCTCGCGACCGCCGTGGTCACCTCGGCGATGTTGCGCACCTGGCTGGTGAGGTTACCGGCCATGGAGTTCACCGAATCCGTCAGGTCCTTCCAGGTGCCGGCCACCCCCTTGACCTCGGCCTGCCCGCCGAGCTTGCCTTCGGTACCGACTTCTCGGGCGACTCTCGTCACCTCGGAGGCAAACGAGGATAGCTGATCGACCATGGTGTTGATGGTGATCTTGAGCTCCGAGATCTCGCCCTTGACGTCCACCGTGATCTTCTTCGAGAGATCGCCCGCCGCGACCGCTTTGGTGACGTCGGCGATGTTGCGCACCTGGCCGGTCAGGTTCGAGGCCATCGAGTTCACGCTCTCGGTGAGATCCTTCCAGGTGCCCGAGACGCCTTGGACGTCGGCCTGGCCGCCGAGCTTGCCTTCGGTGCCGACCTCGCGCGCCACGCGCGTGACCTCGGACGCGAAGGAGCGGAGCTGATCGACCATGACGTTGATGGTGTTCTTGAGCTCCAGGATCTCGCCCTTGACGTCCACCGTGATCTTCTTGGAGAGATCGCCCGCCGCGAC
>JBQTJM010000108.1:0-6416 GCA_052387115.1 Gammaproteobacteria bacterium
CCGCGCGCAGCTCTGCGATCAGGCCGTCGAGGTTCGCGACCGTCGTTTGGATGCTGGCGGTAGTGCCTTGGAAGGCGGCGAGGGTGTTCCCGGCATGGTCCACGACGGCCGGCAGGCGTCGGGTGGCGTCGGCGGTGTCGCCGAGGATGGCGTTGACCCGGCGGAGGGCTTCGACGATCGCCTGGTCGTTCGCGGCCAAGGTCCCGCTGATGCGCTCCAGGTTACGGAGCACCTGGACCAGGGTGCCGCGCGTGTCCGGCGCCGCGAGGAGCCGTTGGACACTAGCCGCGACCTGCTCGAGCTGACGAACGGCCGCCTTGACCTCCATCGGCAGCGACGACACCTCGGCGAGCAGGGACGGACAGGTTCGGATCTCGGGGAAAGGTTCCTCTGCTTTCCCGATCTTGCGGCAGGCGCGTCCCGAGGTCCTCCCGACGGCCTTGAGGTCTACGAACGCGAGCCCGGTGATGCCAAGGCTCGACAGCACCGCGGCGGTGTCGTCGTTGAGGGGGGTGCCTACCTCGATGTCGAGGAGCAGCCGCACCCGGCCTTCGTTGTCGAGGCCGATGCGCCGCACCGTCCCCACGTTGACGCCGCGATACTTCACCGCCGCACGCGGGTTCAAACCGGACACGGATTCCCGCACATACGCCACATAGGTCTCGTAGGCGCGCTCATCGCCTCGACCGCTCAACCAGATCGCGGCGAAGAGGATGCCCGAGCCCAGCACCAGCACGAACAGGCCAACGAGCGTGTAGTTTATGCGCGGGTCCATCCGGCCGTCGTGACTGCCCGGCCGCGCGGACCGGTGAAATAGGCCTGGACCTCGGGGTGCGGGTGTCCGGGAAGCTCCGCGATCGGCGCGCAGGCCGCGACCCGCTTCGCGGCCAGGAAGGCCACGCGGTCCGTGACCCGCCACAGGGTATCGAGGTCGTGGGTGACGAGCACGACCGTCAGATCGAGCGAGGACTTGAGCTGCACGATGAGCGCATCGAAGGCCTCCGCACTCACCGGGTCGAGGCCCGCGGTCGGCTCGTCGAGGAACAGGATCTCCGGGTCGAGCGCCAGGGCCCGCGCCACGGCCGCGCGTTTCGACATCCCGCCGGACAGCTCGCGCGGGTACAGGGACGCAGCGCCCGGGTGGAGACCCGCGAGGGCGATCTTGAGCAGGGCCAGCTCGTCGATCAGGCGCGCCGGCAGATCGGTGTGTTCCTTCAGGGGCACGGCGACATTCTGCTTGACGGTCAGCGCGCTGAACAGTGCCCCGCGCTGGAACATCACGCCGATGCGCCGGCGCAGCGGCGTGAGCTGGTCCTCGGCGGCGGACAGGACGTCGACCCCCAGGACCTCGACAGTGCCGGCGCTGGGGCGCATGAGGAGGTTCATCTCACGCAGGAGGGTGGTCTTGCCCGAGCCGCTGCCGCCGACTAGCGCCAGGGTCTCGCCGCGGCGCACCGTGAGGTCGAGGCCGTCGTGGATGCACACCGAACCGTATTCGGTCCTGAGGCCCCTGACTTCGATGACGGTGGCGGAGGCCATCAGATCCCGATGAAGCTGAACAGGATCGAGAAGGCGGCGTCGGCGATGATCACGAGGAAGATGGACTGGACCACGCTGACCGTGGTCTTGCGTCCGACGCTGTCGGCGCTCCCGGACACGCGAAAACCCTGGAAACATCCGACGATGGCCACGATCATGGCGAACACCGGGGCCTTGGCGATGCCGATCAGGAACGAGCGGTACACGAGCGGCTGCGGCAATCGGTCCGCGAAGTCCTGGAAGCCGACATCGAGCATGGCGGCTGCCATCACCATCCCGCCGAGCACACCGGCCACATCCGCCACCAGCGTGAGCAGGGGTAAGGCTATGACTAGACCGAAGAGCTTGGGCAGCACCAGGAGGTCGAGCGGCGGGATGCCGATGCTGGTCAAGGCGTCGATCTCCTCGGTGACCTTCATGGTGCCGATCTCCGCCGTGTAGGCCGAACCGGTGCGGCCGGCCACGATGATGGCGGTCATCATGGGGCCGAATTCGCGCAACATCGTGAGGCTCACCAGCTCGGCGATGAAGATGTTGGCCCCATAGCTCTGGAGCTGGAGACCGCCCTGGTAGGCGATGACGATGCCGAGCAGGAAGGACAAGAGCGCGACGATGGGGATGGCGCCCACCCCGGCGCGCTCGAGCGTGCCGAGGAGCGCGCGCGTACGCAGGCGTGCCGGGCGCTGCACGTGTTTGACGAGCGCGATCGCCACCTCGCCGATGAAGGCCGTCATGGCGTGGGCCTCGTCGAGGTGCGCCATCGTCATACGCCCGAGGCGGGCCAAAGCGCCCGGATCGGAGGGACAGGGCGGCGCGGCGGGCCCTTGACCGATTACAGGTGGGGCACGCTCCCGGACGAGATCCAGGAGCGCCCGGTGCCCGTCCTCGAGTCCGTCGATCTGCGTCTCGCTTCCGCGTGCTTCGAGCCCTCGGAGGAGCCCGTAGAGGACCCACGCACCGGCGGTGTCGAGGGCCGTGAGCCCGCCGGCCTCCACGCGCACGAGATCGCCGTTGCGAGGGCCATCCGCGATCAGCGCGCCGCTCTTATCGCTAAGGCCGGCGAGGTGCTGCGTCGTCCACGCCCCGCGCAATAGGAGCGTCCCAGCGTGCGCCGTTACGTCGGCGCCAACTTCGGCTTCACGGCCCGGTTCGGAGGACAAGGCGAGCGGTCTCGTTCGCGTGTGTGAGCGCAGCCATCTTAGCTCATCGAGGTCACATTCGGAGACGGCGGGGCGCTGCGGTCCTCTGTGGTTCCGTAGCGATCGGTGCGTTACACTCGGCTATGGCAAGCTGAAGAGACACTCCATGGGACCTTTCATCCATCGAGCGGGAGAGCGCCGGGTCCTTATCCACCGGCCGATCTCCTGGCCTAGATAATCAAAGAAATCTGCCAACGACATAGGGGGTTGATCATGAATCTCATGCGACTACGGATCCTCTTGGGGATCCTCGGGCTGGTGCCCATTTTTATCGGGATGACCGGCATTTTCTCCGGACTGGAGCGGTTGGCATCCGGTTGCGGATTCTCCTCGGATTCGGACGGCCAGTATCGTTACCTGTCGGCGATATACCTGGGGTTCGGCGGTTTAATCCTCTGGATCCAGTCCCGGCTCGAGAGCGAGGTGCAATTGTTTCGGATCCTGATGACGATGGTCTTCGTGGCCGGGGTTGCGCGCGCCATCCCCATCGTGGCGCTCGGGTTTCCGCGAATACCCGTTCTGATTGCGCTGGTCTTCGAGCTTATTTTTCCCCCCTTCGTGCTCGTCTGGCACGCCATGGCCCTGAAGGCCGAGGCGTCACCGCCGCGCTAGGGGCGCCCGCACGGGGCGCCCCTACGTCAGACGCCTTGGCCCTGAAGGCATCACCGAAACCGTAAGGAGCAGGCAGTCGCGCCACCCGCTGCCGCTTCCCAAGGGGGGAGGACTGTGGCGTCATTGCGGCTGTGCCGATAGGCATGGCTCGAGGACTCGATATCCCCGGCAGCATTTGTATATGTCTGAAGAACACCAGGAAGACCTCGCGGCCGTGCGATCCGGCAGCGACCGCCGGCGATTGAGACTGTGGAGCCTGGTCTACGGGGCCTGGCGCGGGCGGCGAGCGGCGGAACGGCGCAGCGGGACACAAGCGGGCTATGTCGATCGCTATCCCTCGTCGGTCGTGCTCGCCGCGGTCGCCCTCTTCACGCTCGCCGGAGTCGACGCCTACGGCACTCTGGTCCTGCTCGAGGCGGGCGCCCAGGAGGTCAATCCGGTGATGGAGGCGCTCCTCGAAGCCGAGCCCGCATGGTTCGTGCCGGTGAAGCTCGGCCTCACGGCGGTGGGCGTCCTCATGCTCGTGCTGCACAAGAACTTCTCGCTGTTCGGCCATATTCCGGCCTTGAAGATCCTGTATGGCCTGCTCGGGCTCTATGGCTGCCTCATCGCCTACGAGGGCGTCCTGCTTTGGTCGCTCCGTCGGTTCTAGCCGCGCGCACCGCCTTCTTTCCCTAGCCCGTCACCAGCCATCACCGATAGCATGGGGTTCTTCATCTTCCCATCCTCCTCGGTCTCGCCGCGCTGTTTCTGGTGTGAGTGTGTGCGACCCCCGCGCATGCCCCTACACCGGATCGGGCCGGTTCCATTCCATGATCTGCCGTTCCATGTCCTCGATCGAGTCGAAACGGAGCGGTTCGTAGCAGCCGAGCGGGCTCGTCGCCGTGCGCCCCGCGCAGCGGCTACAGAAGGTACACGGGCGCTCGGCCTCATCGAACCCCTCGCGAAAGCGCTTGGGGAGGTCCGGGTTGGCGAGGAGGGCGCGCGCCATCGAGACCATGTCGCATTTCCCGTCGGCGAGGGCCTGCTCGATGAAGCCGCGATGCTGGTAGCCGCCGTTCGAGATCACCGGCAGACCGATCTCGCGCCGGAAGGTGGCGGCATAATCGAGACTGATGCCCTCTTTGTAGCGGTAGCCGATGCCGACGATGGGCCCGAGGAGCCAGCTTGGCAAGAGATTGAAAAGGGTGGCCTGCAAGGCCACCTTGGCGCTCAGGTGGCGGGCGTAGTTGCAGAAGAGCCGTGCCTCGAAGAGCGGAAACCGACCGGGGGTGACCCTTGGGTGCAAAAACCCGTAGCCCGAGTCGATGTGCAGAAAATCGATACCGAGCGCCTTGAGCCACCGGCCGTGATCGAGCGTCTGCGCGATCCCGTTGCCGAAGAAATGCGCCCGCAGTGGAAAGACGATGGGCAGGCGGACGTTCAAGGGCAAAAAGTTCCAGTCCGCGGCGGACAGGCGGATCCCGAACAGGAAGTCGCGACCGACCTCGGCCCGCACGGCACGCACGATCTCCTCGAGTAGACGGAAGCGCTTCTCGGGCGTGCCGCCCCACTCGTCGGTGCGGCGATTGAGCCCTGGGTTGAGGAACTGGTGGATGATATAGCCCTTGCTGGCCGTCACCTCCACCCCGTCCGCGCCGGTCTCGCGCACGCGGCGGGCGGCGTCGCGGAACTCCGCTATCTCCCCCAGGACCTCGCGCTCGGTCATCGGCGTGCGCCAGTTGTTATAGCCATAGGCCAGATCGAAGCCCGAAGAGGAGGACCACGAGTCCCGTACCTCCGGAAACAAGGATACCTGCGTGGCCATGCCGGGATCGCCGATCTGGATCAGATACTTGACGCCGGTGGCCCGGATCTCGCGGATATATTTCCGAAGCGGCGGCACGAATCGGTCTTCGGAGATCGGCGGGTACTGCATGGGCGATTGGCGGTAGCGGTTGATGTTGAGCGTGGTCGATATGATCCCGCCCACACCGCCCTCGGCGAAGCGCTTCTCGAAATTCTTCCAGACATCGGACGCCGTCCCGTTGTAATACGCGCTCCGTCCGCCCACGGAAGAGCGGAGGAGGCGGTTGGCAAAGGTGACGTTATTGATGGTGATCGGATCGAAGATCATGTGCGTATCCTCCCGATGCTAAGGATAGGAGATCCAAAACGGCATCTCAACGCCGTGCTGACGGCAGGCTCCCCCGGGCGCAACTTGCTGTCATGGCGCCTGCACCCACGGATTGACCACCGGTACGGCCAGACCGTCAAAATGTCGGTGGTTGCGGGTGGCTATGGTGGCGCGGCGCGCTAGGGCGATGCCGGCGATCTGCTGTCGCGCATGTCCACCGGACGACCGGCTCTTTGCCTCTGGGCAGCCAGATGCGCCGCCTCTGCCGCGGCGACGGTATCGAAGGCGAGGACACGGTTTTCCAGATCCTCTTCGAGCAGTCGGTCAAAGCTCGCTTCCAGCCTTTGCCGGCCTCTCCCCTTGGGCAGCAACTCCAGTCCCAGGCGGCTCTCGAATACGGTGATGCTGCTGGTCCAGATGGATTCCGCCGGCTGACGGTCCAGCCAGGCGATCACCACAGCTTCCGGTTGTTCCTGCATCAGCGCCGATAGCACATTGGTATCTAGAACGATCATGTCTAGAGATCCGCGGGCCGTATGGTTTGGTTGCGCAATTCCGGCAGATCGCCCTTCAGCCCCACCTGCGCGAAGCGGGCGGCGATGCGGGAACCTAGCTTGACCGCCTGGCGGTTTTCGTCATTCACTGCATTGCGCAGGATCTGCCGCACCTCCTCTTCCATACTGTGCCCATGGCGGGCGGCGCGCCGTTTCAGGCGTTGCTTTACCTCCTCTTCCAGCGCGCGAACGGTGACTTGGGCCATGACAGCTTCCTCGTGATTTCGTATGATATCATGATATCGTTCGCGACCCGGGGCAGCAAACCTATCGTGGGTATTGGACAAGGAGCGGCTTGACGAGGGCTCCGCGTCGGCCCGGTCAGGGCCGGGCTTCTGGGCCGGAAGTGGTTCCGGCGCGACGTCTCTGGCCGGACCGTGGACCTCGCCGGACCCT
>JBQTJM010000109.1:0-4506 GCA_052387115.1 Gammaproteobacteria bacterium
AAGAGGTACGGTGTTTCACGATCACAGGAACGGAAATGGTTCATGGACGCGCGCTCGTTGGAACCCTGACAGATCCGATCGCCCCGCCCTTGAAAAGTTCCATGCTAAGTCCGACAGGCTGCTAGCCGGCGAGGAAAGTCCCGCCATGCGAGTGAGCTTCTTCGTGCCGCCCGGCGGCTACTTTGCGGAGCGTTGGTCGCACGGCACGCTCATGCCGGCGCTCGGGATCCTCTACATGGCCGCGGTCCTCGAGGAGAACGGCGTCGAGGTTGACGTGACGCCGACCCACGTGCTGGAGATGACCTGGCGGCAGATCGCGCGGAAGATCGAGACGGACAAGCCCGACGTTGTGGGCATCACCACCACGACCGAGAACCGGTTTCTGGCATTCGAGCTGGCCCAGGTCGCCAAGCGGGCGCGTCCCGAGACCTTCGTTTTGATGGGCGGACCCCACTTCAAGAACACCGCGCAGGACACCCTCTCTCACCTTCCCTACGTCGACGGCGTGTGCGTGGGCGAGGGCGAGTTGACGATGCTCGATCTCGTGCGCTGCCTCGAGGCAAAGGGGGATCTCCGAAAGGTCGATGGCCTCTCGTTCCGCAAGAACCGGGAGATCGTCCACAACCGGCCCCGGGCCCTCATCCCGGATCTGAACGTGCTCCCGATCCCCGCGCGGCACCTGGAACCGTTCGAGAAGTACAACTTCAAGATGGGCGTGCCCGGCGTCGGCGAGCTGCCGGCCGCGAACCTGATAACGAGCCGCGGCTGCCCCTTCAACTGCAACTTCTGTGCGACGCCGGCCAACTGGGGGCAGAACGTGCGGGGCCTGACCCCGCACAACGTCGTGAGGGAGATCGAGCATTTGATCGACCACTGCGGGGCCAGGGCGATCTGGTTCTACGACGACACGTTCAACTACAAGCGCCGGCGCACCTTCGAGCTCATGAATCTCATGATCGAGCGGAGGCTCGGCGTGCACTGGTACGCCGAGGTCCGCGTCGACATCATGACGAAGGAGCTTTTTGTCAAGATGGTCGAGGCGGGGTGCTTCCACCTGGGCTTCGGCATCGAATCGGCGAACCAGCGGATCTGCCGCGACATCATCACGAAGCGGGCGACGTTGAAGCAGGCCTTCGACGTCATCGACTGGTGCAACGAGTACGGCGTCATCGCGAGCCCGGGGTTCATCTTCAGCCACCCCACCGAGACCTGGGAGGAGGCCCAGGAGACCATCCGCGTGATCGAGGAGCTGCGGGACCGGGCCCAGTGCGGCGTCTCCGTCCTCCACATCTATCCCGGCATCGCGCTCGAGAAGCAGGCGATCGAGGAGGGGAAGCACCCGCGCGACTTCTCGTGGACGAAGAAGCCGGACAAGCGGGTGATCTACCTGCCAGCCGTCCAGGGTCACGTGCCGCTCTACCAGGACCGACTCACGTGGTGGCAGATCTCGGAGCTCATCTTCCGGTTCGCGGAGAGCGGGCGATTTTCGCTCTGGTCGATGCTCAAGAAGGTGCCGAAGGTGCTGGCGAGCATCTACTCCTGGGGGGACCTGAAGCGGTACTCCATCATGTTCGTGGTGTTCTGCAAGATGAAGGCGCAGCGGATGATGAAGACCCATCGGCCGTCGCCGTCGGGCGAGGGGCAGCCGCTCACCTGCTCGACGATGTACAAGCAAGGGCAAGAGGTGGGGCACGCCCAGGCCCCCCCGTAGGCCACCCCTGGCTCACCTCGTTAGGCTGGGCCGCCTCTACAAGGCCTACATACCCTTCTTGTAATAGTGCTTGGTGCGCCGCAGCCCGCCCGGCACTATCTTGCGGATGAGCGAGCGAAGTGCCGTCTCCCCACGCAGCAGCAAATCGCGCACCGAGTCCTCGGGACGACCGCGGAAGGAGGTCACATGGAAGAAATCCTGCCCCTCCGGCGACACCTTCGAGAAGTAGTGATTGAACACGCAAGTGCGGTTGCGATTTGCGAGGACTTTGCTTACCGAGTGCCACGCCTTTCGGTAGGTCGCTTTTACCAGCAACCGATTGAACTTGCTGTGGATCGTGTGTGGCGCCGCTTTCGTGCCCTGCGGCCAAAGCTCAAGGTTCCCGCCGTTTTCGATATTCCAGTCGGGCGAGGTGTGGTAAAGCAGGCTGACGACGCGGTATCGCTGGCGCTCCATGTCGTGCGAGCCGTCGAGATGCGGGAGGAGGTAATGCCCCCGGCCCATGAGGCTGATTCCGCCTGCGTACAATATCTCGTCCGGCTCAACCTCCTTTAAGCGGGTGATCGCAGCGACCTCATCGACGACGCGCGGATCGTGAAACGCATAGACCACCTCCTCAAGCAGTGGCGTGCACGTGCTCATCTGCGCGGTCACATACCTGAGCTCGCGTAGGTTTTTCCGGACCAACATCGTGGCTGGATCGGGGAAGTTGCGGTAGATCGCATGCGCGAGCTCTTCCGGGAGCAGGTCGTCGACGACAAAATAATCGTGATTCGCATACTCCGCCGCGGCTCTTGGTCGATCGGCCTGGAGACGCGCCACGATGAGAGCTGCGATTTCTGTCCTAGTCATAGTGCCTGAAGGCTCAAACCCCGTCGTGTTCGTACCCCGGAGTAACCGGCGGCTCTCGGAAACGCTGGCCAGCCGACATTGCCATTTTCGGTAGCGTATCAGTTCTGGCCAAGAGCCAAATTGTGAGGCGGGCGGGGGCCCGTAGTCATCGCGTCCACGTGCGTTGCGATCGAGCCGCGACACACTGCCACCCCGAAGCCGTAAAACATGGCCCACCGCACGGGATGCTTCTCACAGAACGCCGGAAATGGACTGCGTTGAAAAAGCGCACGCAAGCTTAGCGGGCTGAGCACATCGTCCGAGGAGAGGACTCCCCCGGGAGATAAGTGTCGAAAAGCCGTATCATATTCCCACATCATATGCTCAAAAGTGTGCAGGCTGTCATGGTGAAACAGGTCGATCGTGCCCAAGCGCGCTAGCAAGCCTGGAAGCTCTCGCCTGCTATCCCCAATAGTCAGGTGCCAGCGATCCCGAAGATGCCTTGGGACGAAGAAATCGTTCTGCGGTTCCTGCGGCGCATTCCCAAGGTCAATGCTGTACAATGCACCCATCCCATTTCGAGCCAGTGCCGCGAGAATGGCGGCGCTGGACGAGCCGTATAGCACCCCTGTTTCTACCACGACCTGCGGCCTTGCCGCTCGCACAAGCAAATAGAGTAACTCACAGCCAAAAGGCAGCGAACTGCCAAAGCGATAAGGCGCTGCAAAGTGCGCCAGATCTTCGCGCCGGGTATGATAATACGCTGCAAAATCGGATTGGATGTACTCCAGGAAAATTGCGCTGCTGTCAATGCCGAAAGCATCATCCATGAACTCCAAGAGTCTCTGGCGTTCGCCCGGCAGCCCGGCCCGCGCCAGTTGGAACCTGCGGATTAGTCGCCTAAGAGCTATCCCGGGATGTCGGGCGACCCTACTGAGCACTCGCGCGACTAGAAGCAAATTGGGTGCGCGTGCCAAACTGATCTGAGGAGCCTCCCTCCGCGCGGCTTGTGGTTTACGTGAAGGATAGGCGATTCAATGGCCTTTGGCAAAGGATCCTCTCATCTGTCCCTGCCAGAGAGGCGGCACTACGGAGCCGCGTCAGAATACGTTAACTTTTGTGTCACATTATGCTTTAAGGTGATTGTGCAACCTACTACTACCATTTACAAAAGTGAATCGAAGTACCGTTCGCTTGCGCCCACGATGGACGAACGCATGCGCCGATGGTGGGCGGCGACCGAGGCACAGGCGTATGCGTGGGGTGGAGTGCGTGCGGTGAGTTGGCCGACACTCGAGCAGCGTCGCCGGGAAGGGGAGCGTGGCTCTGGCCATGCCGGGTACTACTACTACCAGCAGCGCCCGGGTGCGTCAACTGGATAGGCATGGTTCATACCGCATTCGCATGGATGCTCCATTTTTCTACCGAGGCTCATCATGCAGTTCAGACTACGCGATTACTTCTCTCCCCTCCAGGTCTTGGCCCACTGTCGACGCATGCGCGAGGCGCCGTTTTGGTCCCCCGAGCGTCTGGACGCATGGTCGCGCCCCCGCCGGAAAGGGCTGATCGCCCATGCCTATGCCCATGTGCCTTACTATCGGAGGCTACTGGACGAGCATGGGATCGATCCCACCAGGGTGGATCGCGATGAGGTATGGCGTCGGATCCCGCTCCTGACCAAAGATATCCTCCGGGAACATGCGAGTGATCTGACCGCGACGAGTCGATTCAGTCGCGGCGCGGTGTGGGCCGGCACCTCGGGTTCCACCGCCGCGCCGTTGCGGTTCCTGCTGGACCGGCGCGTGAATGCGGCGTCCTTCGCGCTGTGCTGGCGCGTCTGGAGCAGCGGCGGCCATTGGCGGCTGGGGCAGCGGCAAGCGGCGCTCAAAGGCCTGAATCACCCCGACGGCTGGCGATATCACCGGGTGATCCAGACCCTGGAGATGTCGTCGGGCCGTCTGGAC
>JBQTJM010000110.1:0-3478 GCA_052387115.1 Gammaproteobacteria bacterium
GGTCGAGGCAAGCACAGGAAGCGCCGGGAGCGGGCGCCGCTGCCCGGCATGATGCTGCACCAGGATGGCTCGACGCATCAGTGGGTAAGCGGACGGCAATGGGACCTGATTGTGACGATGGACGATGCCACCAACGAGCACTCGCCGACCGCGACGCGTCGTGACACCTCCCCGCCCAAAGGCCCGGAGGCGCGCGGCACCCCCCCTGGCGTATGGACCGGCGGTACTCCTCTGCGCGCTCACGGGCTGCTCGACGGTACCGGAGACCGCCGGCCCCCCGCTCGTCGGTTACGCCGTGAGCCTGCGGGGGACGCCATACTGCTACGGCGGCGACAATCCGCGGCAGGGCTTCGATTGCAGCAGCTTCGTGCGACACGTGTACCGGCGCTACGGGATAGACCTGCCGCGCGACTCAGCATCGATGGCGCGCGTGCTACCGCGGGTCCCCGCCGCGTCCCCAAGGCCGGGGGACTTGGTGTTCTTCAATACCCGCGGGCGCCCGGACTCACACGTCGGGATCTATGTCGGCCAGGGCAGTTTCGTCCATGCCCCGAGCCGGGCCACGGGTTCCGTACGGGTGTCGGATCTCAGGCACCGCTATTGGCAGGCTCGGCTCAGCGCTGTCCGGCGACCCCCGTTGGGCACCTCCGGCGGGTGCCAGCCGGCCTCGTCCACGTGCGGTGATCGATAGCTCGATGAGCCCCATTTCGGGATTCGCGCGAGCCCGCAAGCATGCCTGGCGCACGCGCCAATCCATGAGGACTGCGTCGGTGCCTGGAAGCAGGACGCCCTGCAACAGCTACAGACTACCGGACCTGAGCGTCGGCCAGGCAGGAGGGGTAGATCCCCCGATGTCTCCCCCTTACGAAGGGGCACCGCATAAAGTCTCCCCCTTACGAAGGGGGAGATTTAGAGGGGGTTAAACCACCCCTCACTCTCGCAACCTCCGCGATCCCCCCAGCGATATCGTCCAGCCGTTCAAACACCTCCCGATTGGTAAAGCGCAAGACGCGGATCCCGAGCGACTCGATATAACGCTGGCGCTCCCGATCGTACTCGCCGATACCGGACTGAACATGGCTGTCCCCATCGACCTCGATGGCGAGCTTGAGCTCGGGCAGTAGAAGTCGAGCACGTAGGGGCCTACGCCGTACTGCCGGCGAAATCGATAGCCGAGGAGTCGGCGATTGCGCAGCTTGAGCCACAGGCGCTGTTCGGCGAGGGGGCTGTCGCGGCGCAGCGTTGGCGGGTTTCTTTGTCGCAGGATCGGTTGAAGATTTGGGTCATAGAGAGGCCTTTTAACCCCCACTACATCTCCCCCTTCGTAAGGGGGAGACTTGGGGAGGTGCCCCCTTCGTAAGGGGGAGACTTGGGGAGGTGCCCCCTTCGTAAGGGGGAGACTTGAAGAGGTGCGTCTTCGCAAGGGGAAGGCTTCATGCGGCGTTTTCGCGATGAGATGCGTGGGTGTCGGACAGGGGACCGATTTCCTGTTTAATGCGCAGGGCAAGAATAGATCCGTCAGCTTTTCTGAATCTCCCCCTACACCCCCTCTAAGTCTCCCCCTTACGAAGGGGGAGATTTAGAGGGGGTCCGGAAGCGCTCCCGAATGCGACACGCTTCGCAATGCTGTGCGTCGGAATCGCCGGAGCGCGACGGATTCCCCAACGCGCCGCGGCGAAATCGGGACCGGACTAACTGCACGGGAAGGCAGCGGCCGGCGGGCACG
Organism: Gammaproteobacteria bacterium; assembly: GCA_052387115.1. GTDB lineage: Bacteria > Pseudomonadota > Gammaproteobacteria > JACCXJ01 > JACCXJ01 > JACCXJ01. Next base: position 1,727 of record JBQTJM010000110.1, read on the forward strand.
GCGGCCTGGGCGGATCCCTGGGCCGCTCGCCCGCCGCCGCCTGCCCTTCGCATCGCCGCGCCGTTTCCCCGTCACGGCAGGCGTCCCTGCCGCTGCCGCCATCGACCTCGTCCCTGCCCTGATCGCCGAAGAGCCGGTCGTTCTGGCCCTCGCCGAACAGGCGGTCGTTTCCTTCGTTCCCGATGAGCGTATCGCGACCGGGACCGCCGCAGATCGTGTCGTTGCCCCCAAGCCCGCGGATCGTGTCGTTCCCTCCCCGGCCCAGGATGACATCCGGTCCCAAGGTACCCCGGAGGGTGTCGTTGCGGGACGTCCCCAGGATCGTCGCCCGACGCCCGCCACACTTGGGCGGGACCGCGAGTGGCTCATCCGTGGTCACATAACGCGCCAGGGCGAAGTCGATGTCCAAGATGCGCAAGACGTCGCTAAAGCGGCTCAATAGGAAGGCGTCGCCCGCCGCCACCAGTTTCCCATCGGCTTGCAGCGCGAGTGCCTGCAACCCGGTCAACGATCCACCGAAGCGGGTTCGGACGGCGCCGCCGCCGAAGCTCGTATCTAGGCTCCCGTCGGGGTGGTAACGCGCCACGATAAAAAGCTGACGGATAAAGTTGCCTCCAACAAACTGTCCGCCCGCCACCAGCTTACCGTCGGCCTGAAGGACGAGTGCGTTCGCTCGACTGCCCCTGCCGAAATCGGTCACGACGAAGCCGCCGGTGCCGAAGCTCGTATCGAGGCTGCCGTCGGGGTTGAAACGTGCCAGGAGGAAATCGCCGCTAAAAAATGGGTCCACAGCTCCCGCCGCCACCAGCTTGCCGTCGGGCTGTAGCACGAGTGCGCTCAAGTCACTCGGCCCGCCGAAGTTGAGACCCATGCGTCCGCCGTCACCGAAGCTCGTATCGAGCGTCCCGTCGGGGTTGAAACGGAACAGCTGATCACCGCTGCCAGGAGCATCACCGCCGCCAGCAGCAACTAGCTTTCCGTCCGGTTGAAGCACGAGCGCGCTCCCTAAGATACCGCTCTCCACCACAAAGCCACCGGCGCCAAAGCTCGCATCGAGGCTGCCGTCCGGATGGTAACGCGCCAGGATCAAATCGGAAACCACATTAACCCTGGTCCCGGACCTGCGATTCCCCGCCGCCACCAGTTTTCCATCCGGCTGCAGGACGAGCGCATTCGCGCCATCACCACCACCGAAGTCGGTGCGCACGACGCCACCGGCACCGAAGCTCGTATCGAGGCTCCCGTCGGGGTTCAAACGTACCAGGAGGAAATCAGAGCCCGCAAGTCCCGCCGCCACCGGCTTGCCGTCGGGCTGTAGCACGAGTGCGCGCGCCTGAGCTCCCCGGCCGAAGTTGCGACGCACGCGCCCGCCTTTACCGAAGCTCCTATCGAGACTCCCGTCGGCGTTGTAGCGTGCGAGGCCGAAGAACGGGAAGAAGCCTCCCGCCGCGACTAGCTTGCCGTCCAATTGCACGGCTAAGGCATTAACGCCCTCAAAGTCGCGGAAGTCGGTCAACACCCGCCCATCGCCATCGAAGCTCGGGTCGAGATCGCCGGGGGCGGCGAGGGCCGGGACAGGCAGGGTGAGCAGCAAGGCGGACAGGAGCACGAGCAACCCCCGTCCCAAGGGATGAAACGGCCGGGCAGGGCCGAACCAGCGGGACCGTGGGAATGTCTTCATCGGGCGTCTCCTTGGTACGTTTCGTACTGGGCGTCTTTCCTTCCCCGAGCGGCCCGCTCGCCGCGGCCGAC
>JBQTJM010000111.1:0-4030 GCA_052387115.1 Gammaproteobacteria bacterium
CCTCTTGCTGCCCGCACACGATGCAAAAGCGCCGTCTCGGTCGTTCGGATCTGTGCCTCACCACCGTAGGACTCGGGACCTGGGCGATCGGCGGTCCCTGGGCCTATGGCTGGGGGCCGCAAGACGATGCCCAGTCCGTGGCGACTATCGGCCGGGCGCTGGATCTCGGCGTCTGCTGGATCGACACCGCGCCGGCCTACGGCCTCGGGCATGCCGAGACGCTGGTCGGGCAGGCGATCTGCGGCCGGCGCGATGAGGTGGTGATCGCCACCAAGTGCGGTCTGGTCTGGGACGATCCCACGCCAGGCCGGGTCACCAACCGGCTCACGGCCGCGAGCATCGAGAAGGAGGCGGAGGACAGCCTGAGACGGCTCGGGATAGAGGCGATCGACCTCTACCAGATCCATTGGCCGAACCCCGATGCCGGTGTCGAAGAGGCCTGGGAGGCCATGGCCCGCTTGATCGAGCGCGGCAAGGTCCGCCACGCGGGGGTGTCGAACTTCAGCGTGGCGCAGTTGCGGCGCGCCCAGACGCTCCACCCCGTCACCTCGCTCCAGCCGCCTTACAGCCTCCTGGATCGCGGGGTCGAAGCCGAGCTCCTGCCCTACTGTGCGGCCCACCAGATCGGGGTGCTCGCCTACGGACCCCTGGCCTATGGGCTTTTGACCGGCAAATTCACACGCGCGCGTCTCGCGGACCTGCCCGAGAGCGACTGGCGAAGGCGTGGGGCGCGCTTCCAGGAACCGGAGCTGTCGGCGAACCTGGCATTCGTCGAAGGGCTCGAGCGCATCGCGGAGGGGGAAGGGTGTTTGCCTGCCAGCCTCGCCATCGCCTGGGTGCTGCGGCGGCCCGAGATAGCCTCGGCCATCGTCGGCGCCCGGTCTCCGGCGCAGATCGCCGAGACCGTGACGAACCTCGATCAGGCCCTGTCGGCCGAGGTCCTCGGGGAGATCGAGCGTTTGCTCGGCGAGCGCGAGGGAGTGTGCCGAGAACGGCGCCCGGTCGAGTGACCCTAGGGACCGCGAGAGGGTCAGAGAACCAGGCATGCTAGAGACCGAGAGTAGATCGCCGCCGATCCTTTTCCTCATCGACACCCTGATGGTCGGTGGATCGGAAAAGAAGACCGTTGCCGTGTCGACAGAGCTTGTCAACCGTGGCCGTCGCGTTCACATTGCCTATCTGAATCCTCCCGCACCGTTGGCCGATCGTGTCGACAGCCGGGTCCCCCTGGTATGCCTGGAGCGTCGGGGCAAGCTGTCCTTCGCCGCTATCGAACGCTTGGCGGAATACGTACGGGTACACGAGATCCGTTTGATCCTGTGCGTGAATCTCTATCCGATGGCGTATGCTCTCGCGGTTCAGCGGATGCGCCCGCGGAACGCGCTTTCTTTCGATGTCTTGATCAATGTGACCGACTTCGTGTCGCTGAAGCATCATGTTCAAATGCTGGTCTATCGTTGCGTCCTATCACGGGCACGGCGGATCGTATTCGGTTGCCAAGCGCAGCTCGCGAAATGGCGGCGCGTCTACCGCTTGAACGGAGCGATGTGTACACATATCTACAACGGAGTCGATCTCGATATCTACCGCAGCGGAGTGGTTACGGAAAACCGCGACGAGTGGCTGCGAAAATGGGGGCTCGATCCGAGTGCCTTCATCGTCGGGACCATCGGTCGGTTGCGGAAGGAAAAGAATCACCAGGACCTGATCCGTGTGCTGGGACGGCTTGTCGCCCAGGGCGTCGATGCCCAGTGCCTCATCGTCGGAGACGGTCCGGAGCGAGATGCGCTCCGAGCCATGGCGGCACGCCTCGGCCTGCGGGACCGTATCGTATTCGCAGGGGCCCTGGGGGACGTGAGGCCGGCCTTGCTCGCGATGGATGTCTTCGTGCTGACATCGAAAGCCGTCGAGACGTTCTCCAACGCGGCCTTGGAGGCGATGGCGATGGCCCGCCCCGTGGTGCTGAGCGACGTCGGCGGCGCGCGGGAAATGATTGCGGAAGGCGCCAACGGCTACATCTACCCCAAGGGGGATGTGGACCGACTCGGCCAGATCCTGAAGCTCATCCACGATCGTCCGGATCTGCGCCGAGCCTTGGGGGACGCGGGGCGCGTGAGGGTCGAAGAGCGCTACTCGTTCTCGCACATGGTCGATGAGTACGAACATTTGGCGTTTGGGAAATGATCCATCGCAGGCTTGTGGCCCGGCAACGGCAACGACGTTTGTGGAATGGGATCAACCTGCGCGATGATCGCGCCGCCACCGGGCGATCACCCGCCAGTACACGATAGCGTTGAGCACGACGAGGGCGATACCCAGGGCGAACTGTGACCGTCGGGTCAATCCGTCGGGATATAAGATCGGTACGAGGTAGTGCTCCAGGAAACCGCCGGGGTACCCCACTTGTCCGGCCTCTTGGCGCAGCCGGTTCTCCAAAGGCGTGAGCGGACACCCGAGGCCCAAGAGCTCGATCAAGATACCCCAACAGACGGCCGGCAGGTGGATCCAAACGACCCGCTTGAAGCGCATGGCCAAGAGGCCGCCGAACACCACGAACGACACGAACAGGAAATGGACGCTGACGACCAGATCGGCGAGAACGGCGTACCACATGGTGCTGTTCCGATATGCCGTAAATGATACCGGGGACGGCCTTGAGCGCTAGCCTGTATGTCGCGATGTCCTACCATGGCTTCGGGCATATCGCGCAGACCGGCCCGATAGTCAACGCGCTCAGGACCAGGATACCCGATCTGCGCCTCACCCTCCGCTGCGCGGCTCCCCTCGATGTCTTGCAGGGCCATTTCCGGGGTTCGTTCGAGCACATGGCCGAGCCCGTCGACGATGCCATGGCCATGGCGAATTCCCTCGACGTCCTGGCTCCAGCCAGTTACGCGGCCTATCTCGAGACCCACCGCCGATGGCGCGTCCGTGTGGGGTTCGAAGCGCGGAGCCTGCGCGAGCTGCGCCCGTCCCTGGTCCTCGCCAACATCCCCTATCTGCCCCTTGCGGCCGCGGCGGAGGCCGGAATTCCTGCGCTGGCCCTGTGCTCGCTCCACTGGGGAGCGGTCTTCTACCATTACTGCCGAGACAACCCAGAAGCCGATGCCATCCGCCGAGAGATCCTTGCGGCTTACCACTGTGCCGGCGTGTTCCTGAACCCCGAGCCGAGCATGCCCATGCCGGGCCTGCCAGACTGTCGGGCCGTGGGTCCGATCGCCCGTATCGGGCGTGATCGCAAGGCTGAGATCGCGGCGCGCCTCGGGATCGATCCCGGCGATAAGCTCGTCCTGTTGTTCCTTGGGGGGATCCCCACTCCCGTCCGTTTCACGGAGTGGCGGATCCCGCGCGGGGTGGTCCTGCTCGTCTCCGGCACCCACATCGATGGTGGCGGCGCCGTTTATCCCATCGAGGCCGCAGGGGTTTCGTATATCGACGTAGTCGCTTCCGCCGACGCCCTCATCACCAAGCCCGGCTATGGCAGCTTCGTCGAGGCGGCCTGCAACGGGATCCCGGTCCTTTACACCCGCCGCCGGGATTGGCCGGAGGAACCCTATACGATCCGTTGGCTGGCGCGCCACGCGCGCTGCCGGGAGCTCGAGCGAGCGGAATTGGAACAGGGACGGATCGCGGATGCCCTCCAGGCCCTATGGGCCCAACCCGAGCGGCCGGCGGTCGCGCCCACGGGTATCGCAGAGGCCGCAACCATCATCGCTTCCTACCTCGACTCGCCAACAGGCCGGCTGGCCCATCAGGAACAGGGTGGGGTCCGCCCCTAACCCTTCACGCAAATCACCTGCTTCAAGGTGTGCAGCACCTCGACGAGGTCGCGCTGGTTCTCCATCACCGTGTCGATGTCCTTGTAGGCACCCGGGATCTCGTCGATCACGCCCTCGTCCTTGCGGCACACGACGCCCTCGGTCTGGCGCGCGAGGTCCTCGCGGGTGAAGGACTTCATGGCCGCGCCCCGGCTCATGCGCCGGCCGGCGCCGTGGGCGCAGGACTGGAAGCTGTCCGCGGCGCCCTTGCC
>JBQTJM010000112.1:0-10790 GCA_052387115.1 Gammaproteobacteria bacterium
CGGAAGACTTTGGACTAACTTTCATGATTCGATTGACGCAGCGCCCCTGATTATGAAATAATTCAAAAATCGTGGCTTTAGCTGCGAGGTTTTTTGTCGTCTGGGATCTGTGTTATTTCACGCTAAGGAGTCCAGCGAAAATAACCTGAACATATCCGGTTAACCCCCGACCCCGACCCTTCCCCCTTCGTAAGGGGGAAGGGAGAGAAAGTCTCCCCCTTACGAAGGGGGAGATTTAGAGGGGGTTACACCCACCGATCAAGCAGCTCCGATTCCAATCTGGACAAGGCGATGCCGTACTTTATCGCCGCCGTGAGCGATCCAAAAAACCCAACCCCCTCAGCCTCTCCACCAACCCCGCCGTCTCCGCCGGGTGCGCCCATGTCACCGTGACCACCACCTCCCGGATACTGTCCATCAGGACCCGCTTGACCTCGGCCACATCGATGGCCCACACCACTTCCTGCTTCTTGACCCGTTCGGTTACCTCTTCCTACCGAGCTTCGTTGACTCTCTTAGCCTGATCGCTACGCCTTTTTATGGCGAGAGTACCTCCTGCGTTATGCGTCGTGGGTTATCCCCCACCCATATTTTGAGGATTCTGGCCTCTTCGTCTGCCCCGCCGTGTCAGCCTACGGGCAGATTTGCTGGACCGGCGCGGTAACGACGTTCCCGATGGATTCACAGAAACCGCCGACGCCTGAGGCAATGCGTACGAGCGTCCCGGAGGCGAGGTTGTCTTGCTTGGCGGATGTGCTGCCAGAGCCGCCTGTCTCGATTCTCACGTCGCCCCCGGCATCGATCTCAACGGTGTCAACGATGGCGACGCCCAGCGTCTTCGCCTGCACGGTCACCGCCCCGTTGGCGCTAATAGAGCCGAGCGCTAACGTCACTTTCCCCACGTCGCCGTCCGCCTCGAGGGCGACGTTTCCCGTACCGCCGCCGAGGGTAAACTCGTTCGCGTTCAGCTTGGATTCACTGCCAGTGAGTACAACGGTCAGGCCGCCGCTGGCGGTGGCGACGGAGCCCAGTTTAAGCTCCACAACACCTTGTTCCCCGGTGGAGGTGATTGCAATCGTGCCGTTGGCTGTGTTCAGGACCGTTTTATCCGCGACGAACGCCGCCTCGGCGCCGGTCATGGTCACGTTCAGGCCCGTCGCCGCCTGAAGCTGAGAGTCGTTGAGGTGGCTGGTGGATTTCAGGCCGCTGGAGACGCTGATGGCCCCGCCGTCAGCGGTCAACGTCGAGGTACTCGCGGTCAAGGCAGCCTCAGGGCCGCTCAACGCTAGATTGAGGCTGGTTCCGGCCTGTACTGACGCGTCCGCCAAGACGACGGCAACTTTCTCGCCGCCGCTGACGCTGATCGCGCCGGTAGCCAGAAGGTTCCCGCCAGCCAATGGACCTTTGATCTCCACTTTGCCAAACGGACCGACGTTGAGGGCGAGATCTCCGTCCGTCGCCTGCAGCAGCGAGCGCTCCACCTGCACAGTGCTGAGGTCGCCCGTCAAATTACTCGTCACGGAATGGCCCACGAACGCGCTCTCAATGAACAAGGCGCGCGCTTCGCTACCGCCTTGAATGGTCAGGGCGCCGTTGAAGCTCATGCCCACCTGACCGGTTTCAAATGTCACCAGCGGGCCAAGCACGATCGTGCACGGGGTGGTGACCAGCTCGGCGAGCGGCGGTCGCGGACCGGTCGAGATTTGGGTGTTGACGTCGAGGGCCACCACGTTGCCGGGGCTGGTTTCGCACGCGAGCTTCAACTCCGCGGTCGAGGTCATCTGGCCGCTCACGGGCGCCGCCAACAACGCCCCAGCGAGACCGCCGCCGAGGGCCAATATATTGAACGATGTGAGTTGCTTGTGCATTACTGTAGTCATGTCGATATCCCCTTCATCAGTTTGTGAGCTGAGCTTTCGGCTCTCGATGTTCTTGAAATACAGGCCAAGGACCAGTGATACTGGGTCTGAAAAGTTCCGTCGCCTTGTCGCTCCTGCCGGACATCTTTTTATTCTCTGCTGCCGGGACCGCCCCTGCGGGCCGTCGACTTGAAGGGACTAATTAGGGTGTGGCGTAAGAGCAGACAACCGCTGCTATGACACACAAAAGCGAGAAACGCAATGCCCCCGCGAACTTCTCCGATTGCCTTGATTACCGCATGGCAAGTACCATACCAAGGGCGGCTGACAATCTCCCGGCGCGTATCCAAGCGCTTGGCAATCCAGCCCCGTGGCGGCGAACAGGATCATCTTGGCTCGGACCACTTGATAATACGACAACGTATACTTGGGGGCGCGATGCATCAGTTCGCGCGCCTCCGTGGGCGTGAGCTCGACGCGATATGGGCTCTACAAACCACGGGATTTTGCAACTCAACGCAATATGCGTGTCGCCATCGTCATCGACCATTCGTAGCACGCTTTTCTGTCCAGATTCCGGACTAGTCGTCTAGATCCCAGACTAGAACCCTCGTACCGCGCCTGGTCGCTGCGCCAGGCGCCCGCGTTTGTTACGCAGATGTTGCAGAAATATTTCAGTGCTATTACGAGCTTATTACAGCGCCGTCTATGCCTGCCTGACCTGGGCACACGCCTTGCTGAGGACGCAATATGGGCAACAAGATTTTGATCGTGGAGGACACGGAATCCGTCTTGTCTGCAATGGCTACCTATTTCCAACTACTGGGCTACGCCGTCGATTGCGCGCGGGACAGGGGAGAAGCCGAACGCCTGCTCGCGCGCGAAAAGTACCAGGTGGTGATCGCGGACCTACGCTCGAGCGCCAGCGGCGGGACCGAAGGCTTGGAGATCATCAAGAGCTTGCGCGGGCGGGCGCGCAGCATGCTGCTGACTGCATTCGGTTTGCCCGAGATCGAAGCGCAGGCCCGTAAGCACGGGGTCGATGTGTTCTTGCACAAGCCGCAGCGCCTCCCCCGAGTCGCGAAGATCGTCTCGCAGTTAATTACCCAGTAGCTCACGTGGGCGAAAGCCTTTCTCTAGTCTAGTGGATTGACTCTAACGGACCGTCGGCAATGAGCTTTGAAAGAATGACCACCCACGGTAGCGGTTCGGCCAGCTCGGTCAATGTCAACCAGCACCGCAGCGATCCCGAACCGCGGCTTACTCCTCGAGACTACTCTCATCCCGGCGTGGATCTGGCGACGATACAGGCGGTGATACTGGCAGCCGGGCGCGGCAGCCGCCTAAAAACCGCGATCGACAACGGGCCGAAGTGTCTGGCGAATGTCGGCGGCCGCCCGCTGATTGACCACCAACTATTTCTGCTCGCTCAAGCGGGCATCCGGCGCGTGGCGGTCGTTACCGGCTACGGCGCCCGCGCCGTGCGCGCGGCCGTCGGCGATCGGGCGGGATTTATTCATAACCGCGCCTGGGCCAAAACGAATAGCCTCTACTCGCTGCAGTTATGCCGGGAATGGGTTACGGGATCGCTGGTTGTGATGAACTGCGATGTGCTACCACATCCCGGTGTTTTGCGCCGTCTGCTCGAATGCCCAGGTAACGCGTTTGCCTATGATTCATCCTCAGGGACCGAGAATGAGCACATGAAGGTGGAACTCGAAGGTGAGTACTTAAACGCGATCAGCAAGCAACTGGTCTGCGAGCGCTGCCAGGGCGAAAACGTCGGCATTCTCTACTTCGAAAAAAGGGCAGCGAGACTGCTTTTCCGCGAGGCCGAAGCACTGCTGGGCGCAGGCGGCAAGCGCATGTGGGTCGCCGCCGCGGTGCAGGAGGTCGCACGCTATGTTCCTCTGCGGGCGATCGATGTCGCCGATCTGTGCTGGATCGAGATCGATTTTCCGCAAGACCTCCAAGTCGCGCGCAGCGTGATCTGGCCGCGCATAAGTCGCTCCATCGGCCCGGCTCCTGCAATCGCGAGTCGATCAGCAGCGAGGGAATAAACGTGGACAATCTGACAAAGCGGCCTTCGGATGTCGGCAACATGGCGCCGCTCGACCTTAAGGCAGAAAGAGACCAGGGATTATTGGCGAAATGTCTCGCGGTCGTGCGCGGCCTGGCGCCCTATACCCGCGGGCACTGGCGATGGTTTGTGCTCGGCGCAGGCGCGGCCATGGGAGTCGTCGCCGCGCGGCTCGTTCTTCCCTGGCCGCTTCGCGTGGTGGCCGATCGTTGGCTTGCGGATGAAGGCGTGGGCGATGCCTGGCTGGCCGGTTTGATTCCGAACGCCCTCGATCCGGTACTGGCGATGGGCATAGTATTTCTCGTGCTGATTTTCCTACTCGGTCTATCGGACTTCCTCGAGCGGTTCTATTTCGCGCGCTTTTCGATCGACACTGTGCGCGCGATCCGCGCCGCAGCCTTTTCATCAGCGCTCCGTAGCCGCGCCGAACACGGCGGGAGACAAGACGATCTGATATCGCGGCTGGTCGACGATACGGCGCGGATTAAGACCGGCTTGCAAGGTTTCCTGGTGCGAGTCGCCACGAATGGCGCCGTCTTCCTCGGCATGACGATCGTCCTGTTCATCATGGATGCCGGCCTCGGCCTGATCTTCTCCGTGGCGGGGTTTGCCACTGCGATCGTCACTTGTTGGGCCGGCGCGAGAACGTTTCAGAATTCCCTGCTGCAAAGGGCGAGCGAAAGCAGGTTGGCAGGTGAGATCCGGCTGGCATTTCACACTCATGGGGGCGACGCCACGCCGCTCAAAACCAACGATGGAGTGTTCGAGGCGACACAGACAAAACTACAGGGTATTGCGACCTGGTTGACTCACGGGATTGTCGGCGTGGCGGTGGTCGCGGCATTATGGGTAGGCGCACGCGCGGTGGACGCCGGTCGCATCGCAGCCGGGGACATGGTCGTTTTCATGATGTACGCATTGATGATGCGCGGTCCCATCGTTCGGCTGGCGCGGCAGGGCTGCCGGACCGGGAAAGTATTGGGCACCGGCTATCGGCTCATACAATTGTTCTCTTCGGAAGCAAAGCTCGATGCGAAAGCCTCCGCGCCATTAGCGAGGGCACCGTTGTAGCGTGGCTAGAATGAGCGCGGCAACGCTGAAGAAAGAGATGAGCCACACCCCCGCGGCATTCGGGCCGCCCCTTGATGACTCCGTGTACGAGACGGTTATGGCGTTGCGCGCGGGCAAGGTATTGGAAGGTCGACTCCCTGGCGCACCGGCCGGCCAAACAGTGGCGATCCGTACGCGAGTCATGCAAACGCATTACAAACCCTTTGCGCGCGCACGTCTTGTGGCCGAAGGGCGTAGCGCACCTGCTGCGAACCGAGCGGCGCACAAGCAACTTCTTTATATCCACGTCTACCCGAGCGCAGCCGAGGCCCACGAAGAATACGCGCGAGCGGCCGAAGGAGCCGACTTAACCGGCCAGTCGCCGGTTGTTCTCGATGGAGAGTCGGTCGCCTGGTCTTTGGGCAATGGCCCGGGATTGGAGACGGTCGAGTTCTGTTTCGACGGTCACCGGTTCGCGCGCTTTCTTGTCGATCACGATTTGACATCGGTGCAGGTGGACGCACCCCCATTTCCAGAGCTTGTGCGCTATGTGCCAAGAAAGCGCGCGCTCTTTCGTTATGGGATCGAGCCCAGGGTTTATGTCAAGTGTTATGAATCAGAGCGCGATGCGCAGGCGGCAGACAACCTGGCACTGCTCACCCTGAGCAATAGATCGCGGTTCAACGCGCCACGGTTGATCGCGCACGATAGGCGGCGGCGCGCGCTGGTCATGAGCGAGCTGCCGGGGGTGCCGCTTACCGCGCTGATGGATCGCGCCTCGCCGGAGATCTTCGCCCGCGTCGGCCGCGCGCTTGCGGATCTCCATGGTAGCGATCTCAAGCCAGCCGGATCGTGGCCTCTGCGAAGGCTGGTCGCCGCGCTGCTCAAGGCGATGAGCGACGTGAAGCTTGCACTCCCGTGGGTGAGCGATCGTTTGCAGCGGCTTCTCGATCGTATCGGTGAGCGCGGGCAGGAGCTGTCGTTCGACGACCCAACGCCGATCCACGGGAACCTCTTTGGCGATCAAATACTCATCGATGTGGATCAAGTCGGGATCGTGGACTGGGACGATCTTGGTATCGGAGATCCGCTTTATGACGTCGGCCGGCTGTTTGCGCATGTGATTTATCTAGCCCGGCAGGGGACGCTGTTGGAAAGAAGGGTTGCCGATCATCTCGGCGCCATGATGGACTCCTACGTGGAAGAAACCGGTCGCGCCGTGGTGTGGGACAGGCTGCGCTGGCACGTCGCTGTTGCGCTGCTCATGCGCGCCAAGATCTCTGCGCTGCGCACGTTGCCAACGGGATGGATGGATGACATCGGGATGGCGATCACAGAGGCCGATCGGGTGCTTACTGGCAAGAGCCAATGGCTGGCGCTATGAGCCTCTCCGTTCTGTTTACCGCCTATGCACCGGTGCATTTCCTGTGTTTCCGCCCGCTCTATAAACGCTTGAGCGCATTGCCGGGCGTCGAGCTATTCGTCTCCGGTGGCTTGAGGCGGGTAACGCCTGATGGCTTTGCGTATGACGCACCGGCGCTGTATCGACCCTTCTGCATCCCTGAGCGACAGATACTGGCGGTTGAAAACCTGACGCAGCGGCGTTTCGACGTTTTGTTCTCAGCCAACAAACGCATCATCGCGCCCCCGGAAAACCTGGGTAGTAAGATTCAGATTTTTCACGGGGTGTCGTTCCGCAATCGCGGCGTGCGGCCGGAAAATCTCGCCTATGACTTTCTATTCGTCATCGGCCCGTACATGCGCGGCAAGTTCATCGAGACGGGGATGCTGCCGGAACACGACCCGCGCGCGGTGCCCATAGGATTTCCGAAGTCCGACCGGCTGCTCGACGGAACATTGGATCGACGGGCCGTGCTCGCGGCTCATGGCTTGACGGGGCAGCGGCCCGTGCTGCTTTACGCGCCAACGGGCGAGGCCTGTAACTCGCTCGAAACGATGGGTGTGGAAGTCATCCGGCGGCTCGCCGGCAACGGCCGCTACGATTTGCTGATCAAACCCCACGATCATCCGAAAAACACGGACATCGACTGGTACGCGCGGCTCGCGCCTTTCGAGGACGCTCACACCCATCTCGTCCGCAACCGCGACGTCGTCCCACTGCTGAGCATCGCCGATCTGCTGATCACCGACGCCTCCTCGGTGGCTAACGAGTTTACTCTAGTCAACCGCCCCATTGTCTTTCTCGACGTTCCGGAGCTGTTCCGCCGCTCCAGGGAAGCGGGCGCGCAACTCGATCTGGAGACCTGGGGCCGCCGCGGCGGCATCGTGGTCGAACGGGCCGCGGAAGTTGAGCATGCCGTGGCGAGCAGCCTGGCGATGCCGGAGCGAGGGGCGGAGATCCGCGCCGAGATTGCGCGGGATCTTTTCTTCAATCCGGGCCATGCCACGGACGCCGCCATTTCCTGGTTCAGCGCAAGGTTTCTGACCACTCGCGCGGTACAGACGGTACCGTTGTGCGGGACGCGGCCCGCCTTAGGCGGCGCGCTTGCTCTGCGGCGGCGTGTTTCGGCAAAGCGGGGGCGCAAGCCGAAGAAGATCGCCTATTACCTGAGACATTGCGGCAATCTGCATTATTTCGCGGCGCTGAAACCCTATCTCGATCATTTTCTGCAGCACAGCCCATATGACAATCGCATTGTCGTGCGCGGTCTAGCCCCTGATTCCCATCACATCCCAGAATATGCGGGCTATAAGCATCTTTTCACAAGCGCCTGTGATCTTGATGCCTACGACTTGGTATTGACACCGACCTTCCTGCGCGAGGATGAGCGCAGCGCGCGCGCTGTGCAGATCTTCCACGGCATGTCGGACAAACCATTTACCTACCGCAGAGACTTCAGCGCCTACCTCCTTTGTCTGTGCATTGGGCAACGACAGGTCGATCGATTGCTTGCAAACCCGCAGAACCGGGGGATCCGGGCCGCTACCGTCGGATATCCCAAGTTCGAGACTGCCGGTGCGGCGCCCAAGCTGTTCGCCAATGGAAAGAAGACGTTAATTTACTGCCCGACCTGGCGAAAAGGGGACTTGAGCTCCGTGCACAGGTTTCTCGACGATCCGCAGGTGCTTGCCGAAATCGTCAGCGAGTACAACCTTATCGTCAAGCCGCATCCAAATCTGTTTAACCCGGAACGCGTTCACTATGACGAGAGCATCGTCGAGCGACTGCAGCGGCTCCCCGGCATCAAACTGATCCGCTCCGGCAACGTGATGCCATGGTTTGCGCAGGCAGACCTTTTTATTGGCGATATATCGGCATCCGGTTACGAGTGGTTGTATTTCAATCGGCCGATGCTGTTCCTAAACCCGCAGCCCGGAGTGTTGCGACGGAGTGCGGACTTCAACACGTTAACTTATCTTTGGCAATGCGGCGATGTCTGCATGGCTATGCGTGAGCTGAAACCGGCGATCGACGGGAACCTGCGCAACGATCGTTACGGCGAAACGCGTGAGGCCGTACTGCATTACAGTGTTTGTAAGCCGCGCGATGGTGGCGCGACGCGCCGTGGCGTCGCGATGATCAATGCGCTTCTCGAGACGGATCACGTTCCGATCTCCGCGCTCATTGCAAGGGATGAAGGAATTGAACCTTCATCCCTCCACGCAGGCCCTTAGAGTCAGAGAACGGCTTTGCGAAAACCAATGATCTCCGAGTTGGCCCTTGCACCCGTTTCCATCGGAGGAAGATGCTTATGAATACGCTTACCAAACTAGTGGACTCGATCATCAAGGACGCCGATGAAAGAATTCCGCGCGCACGGATCGAAGAAGTGGCCTCCGAACTGGCAGCGCAATTCGAGGATGCCAGAATTACCACTTACGTTCCGATTTTCCTAAACCGCATGATCCGCGCACATCTGCGAGAGGAAAGTCGCCGCGCAGGGGCGTGATTCAGAGCGGGCTGGACCGTTATGACGGAACTCAGGCACTCATCCCGTCGCCCATTGCCGCGGGGATTAATTAGCAATCGCGAGGGATCGCGGCATGCGCGCCGCAGCCACAAATAGATCGGTCGCTACGGCCTCCACACGCTGTCGCCTCCAGACTCCTTCTGCTTGCGCAGGCGTAGTAGTTCTCTTCTAAATGCGGATATTCGACTCTTTGGGGCGGATATCCGCGCCGCAAGACAAGCTACGACAGTGTGAACAAAGTCGTCATTGCGAGGAACGCGGTGAGAAAGGCTGTCGTAGGTTGGCCGCGTCGCTCGATAATATGGCGAAACTGTGTTCCGCCTCTCTGTGAAGAGAGTGAAACGTTTGCGTGTCCTTTGCCTGCTCCCGAGTGTGGTATGCGCGCAGCCCTTCGGCCTCGAAGATGGCGCGGATTTGCGTTCAAAAGACGGGCGGTTCAGGCTAGAGCTCGCGGGACGGTTGCACACCGATGCGGCGATCTTCGATGACGATAAAACGCCTCTGGAGGATGGGGCCGATGTGCGGCGCGCGAGACTCGGTGCGGCCCTGACGCTGTTTCGCGACCTCACGCTGAAGTATCAGTATGACTTCGTAGATGACGGGCGCGTGCTGGACGCGTCGCTGACGTATGAAGCCTGGGATCCGCTGGAGATGAAGATTGGGCAGTTCAAAGAACCATTCAGTCTAGAGGAGTTGACCAGCTCTAATAACATTACCTTCTTGGAGCGCGCGTTGCCCAACGAGTTCGCGGGCGGCTATAACACCGGCATTGCAATCTCCACTCACGGCAGCAACTGGGGCGCGGCCGGCGGCGTGTTTGGAGATCGAGTTGTCAAGGACGTTTTCGGCGCCGGCGATGAAGACCTGTCGGTGACCGGCCGGTTCACCTACGCACCATTACACGAAGACCAGACGCTTGCGCATTTTGGTTGTAGCGCAAGCTGGCGCGAAGTCGATGAGGGAGGAGGGGTGCGATTTGCAACCGATCCCGAGTCCGCTGTGGCGGACGCAAACCTCGTGAGCACGGGCTCGATTCGAGACGTCGAACAGTTCTACGTGGGCGGTTTGGAAGCGGCATTCATCAAAGGCTCCGTGTCAATACAAGGCGAATACATTCACACGGCACTTGATCGCGAAGGCGATCTCGACGGTCTCGACTTCTCGGGCGGTTACGCCTACGTGAGCTGGTTTGTGACGGGCGAGACACGGCCATACAGCGTAAAGCGTGGAACCTTCGGGAGAATGGAACCAAACCGCGCGACTGGCGCGTTTGAGCTCGCCCTGCGCTATAGCGTCTTGGACTTGAACGACGGTCCTATCACTGGCGGCACGGAGAGAAACGCGACGCTAGGAGTCAACTGGTATTACGGGCGCAATCTGCGCCTCATGACTGATCTAATCCATGCCGAGACCGACTCCGAGGGCGGCAACGAAGACGTGAACATACTGCAGTTCCGCGCGCAGCTTTATTTTTGAGCCAAGCCTCGATACACCGTGGCGATTCGGACCTACGCAAGCTTGGCCTGTGGGCGGTTACGCCACAGCCGGCCACCAGCCGAGCGCACCCCGAGCACAAGGTCTATCCCTACCTGCTGCGCGGGCTTGTGATCGATCGGCCGAACCAGGTCTGGGCGGCCGACATCACCTACCTCCCGCTGGACCAGGCACGCGTTCGGACGAGAAGACCATCGACCGCTACACGGACTGACGGGGGGCTCCGCCGGTCGAGACGGACACGTCGAAACGGTTTGTGGTGCAGGCGCCCTCCCATGGGTCATCTGATTGACCGCGGGAGTGGCGTCGAGTACCGTGAAGCTGGGACAGGAATCGAGCAATGCGCTACCGACGCTTGAGTTATCGCTATGCCAT
>JBQTJM010000113.1:0-1737 GCA_052387115.1 Gammaproteobacteria bacterium
GCCATGCCCCGCTACCTGCCGCCCCCCGGCTGCACTGAGAGTAGATTTACTATGATGGCGCCCCTTGCCCCGCCATGAACCGGGGTGGGTACGATGTCGTCGTCGTAGGTGCCGGGATCCATGGCGCCGGCGTCGCCCAGTGCGCGGCGGCCTCGGGATACCGGGTCCTGGTGCTCGAACAATACGGCCCGGCCGCCGGCACCTCTTCCCGTTCGAGCAAGCTCATCCATGGGGGCTTGCGCTACCTCGAGACCGGACAGTTTCCTCTGGTACGCCAAGCCCTGGCCGAGCGCGAAACGCTGCTCCGGATCGCGCCGCTCCTGGTCCGCCGCCTCGAGTTCTTCGTCCCTGTCTATAGAAGAGAGACCCGACGGCGTCCCTGGGAGCTTCGCCTCGGCCTGTCGTTATACGCCGTGCTCGGCGGGCTGGGGCCGCAGCACCGATTCCGATCCCTCGGGCGCGCTCTATGGGGAGGGCTGGGCGGACTCCGTACCGAGGGGCTCGCCGCGGTTTATTCGTATCTCGATGCCCAGACCGACGACGCGGCGCTGACCCGCGCGGTGCTCGGCTCGGCCCGGACCTTCGGCGCCGAGGTGTCTTGTCCCGCGGCCTTCCAGAAAGCGACGCGGACAGGCGCCGGTTATTCGATCCTTTACTCTTCGGGCACTCGCCAGATCGAATGCCATGGCACGGTGCTAGTCAATGCCGGCGGCCCGTGGGTGGGGCAGGTGGCCGAAAGAGTCCATCCTCCCCCGCCACCGCTCGAGATCGAGCTGGTACAGGGTGCGCACCTGCACCTGGACGAGCCCGTCCTCATGGGGGCCTTCTATGTCGAGTCGCCTGCGGACCGGCGCCCGGTGTTCGTCATGCCGTGGCAGGGCGGCACCCTGGTCGGCACCACCGAAACCGCCTTTCGCGGGGACCCGGCCTGCGTGGCGGCGTCCCCGGCCGAGTCGGAATATCTACTCGAAACGATGCGTCATTATTTCCCCGCCTACCGCGGCCGGGTCATCGGCACCATGGCGGGCCTGCGGGTCCTGCCGCACGCTAGGGCGGCGCCTCAAGATCGGTCGCGCGAGACGGTCCTCTCGGTGGACCGTGGGGATCGCCCGCACTATCTGGCCATCTACGGCGGCAAGCTCACGACCTATCGCGCGACCGCCGAGTGCGTGGTGCAGAGGGTCTTGCCCGTGCTTCCCGGCAGACGTCCCGTCGCGGACACGCGCAACATCAACCTTTGACCCGGACGCGCAAGCCGTCGATCATCCGGTAGCGAAGATCGGCGTCGAACATTATCGTGGTTAAGAGGAGAGCAACATGACGCGATTGACCTTGGATATGCCGGAATCGGCGTTCGCCACCCTGCACAAAGATCCGTTGGAATTCACCCGGGAAATGCGCACCGCCGCTGCGGTGAAATGGTACGAATTGGAGCTCGTCTCCCAGGGACGGGCGGCGGAAATCGCCGGGATGACGCGCGCCGAATTCATCACGGCCCTGGGTCAGTACAAGGTCAGCCCGTTCCAGTACAGCGGGAGCCTTACCCGTGCTTCCCGCGAGAGGCCCCCTCGCCGACACCGCAACATCACCCTGGGAGGCTCCGGGTCCATCGCAGGCGCCGATAACCTCGCGCACGTCGCGCTTCAATAATTGCGGATTTACTGGCCGTCACTTTTTGCACCTTAAGCACGAGAACCCCAGGATGGTACCCAAAGGTCGTCGCCAGTTAGCAATCTT
>JBQTJM010000114.1:0-8364 GCA_052387115.1 Gammaproteobacteria bacterium
CGGCTCGCGGGATGGTGGAGCCAGGCGGGATCGAACCGCCGACCTCTACAATGCCATTGTAGCGCTCTCCCAGCTGAGCTATGGCCCCACGCCGGGAAGAAGGCTAAGCCACGTCCGCATGGGTGTCAAGCCGCACCTAGCCCGGACCCGGTCCCGGGATCCAGGGCGCGAAACCGCGTCGCAGGGTGTTTTCGGTCACGGTGCGGGGCAGGAGGAAATGCAGTAGG
This sequence comes from Gammaproteobacteria bacterium, assembly GCA_052387115.1. GTDB lineage: Bacteria > Pseudomonadota > Gammaproteobacteria > JACCXJ01 > JACCXJ01 > JACCXJ01. The sequence continues at coordinate 228 of JBQTJM010000114.1, forward strand.
TACTCGGGGCCGCCCGCTTTGCTCCCGGCGCCACTGCGCTTGAACCCGCCGAAGGGATGCCGGTCCACCAGCGCGCCGGTGATCTTGCGGTTGATGTACAGGTTCCCGACCTCGAAATCGTGCCTGGCCCGTTCGAGGTTGCCGGGGCTGCGGGAGTAGATGCCACCGGTCAGTGCGTAGCGCGTGCCGTTCGCCATGGCGATGGCCTGCTCCAGGTCCTTGGCCCGCATCACCGACAGAACCGGGCCGAATACCTCCTCCTGGCCCAGGTAGGACTCGGGCTTCACTTCGGTGAAGATCGTCGGCCCGACGAAATACCCTTCACCGAGATGGGCGCAGTCCACCTGCAAGGCTAGCTTGGCCTCCCCGCGCCCCGATGCGATGGCGGAGAGGATGCGATCTTGCGCCTGTCCGTCGATGACCGGCCCCATGAAGGTCGATGGCGCATCCGGCGTGCCGATCGAGAGGCTCTCCGCGGCCTCGACGAGCCGCGTGACGAAACGCGGGCAATGCGCCCCGACCACGATGACGCGGGAGCAGGCGCTGCACTTCTGTCCTTGATAGCCGAAGGCCGAGTGCAGGACCCCGATCACGGCGTCGTCGAGGTCCGCGTCGCTGTCGACGATGATGGCGTTCTTGCCCCCCATCTCGGCGATGACGTGCTTGACCTGCGCCTGGGCCGGCCGCACCTCGGCCGCGAGCCGCAGGATCCGGGTGCCGATGTCCTCGGAGCCGGTGAAAGCGATGAAGCTCACCTGGGGGTGGGAGACTAGCAGATCGCCGATCTCCGCCCCCGCGCCCGGCAGGAACTGCACGACGCCGGGCGGTACGCCCGCCTCCTCCAGGAGCGCCACGAAGCGCGCGGCGATCACTGGCGTCAGCGAGGAGGGTTTCAGGATCACGCCGTTGCCGGCCACGATGGCGGCCGAGAGCATGCCCGTCAGGATCGCGAGCGGGAAGTTCCAGGGCGGGATCACGACGCCGATCCCGCGCGGCCGGTACTCGTAGCGGTTGTCCTCGCCCGGCGCGCGTCCGGCGCGCGGGGAACCGAGCCTCGACGCCTCGCGCGCGTAGTATTCGAGATAATCGATGGCCTCGGTGACGTTGGCATCGGCCTCGGGCCAGGTCTTGCCGGCCTCGAAGACCTCGTAGGCGCTGAAGGCGTCGCGCCGCTCGCGGAGCGCGCTCGCGGCCCGCAAGAGGCAGGCGGCGCGCGCCTCGAAGCCCGACTCGGCCCATTCCCTCTGGGCCCGTAACGCGCCCGCGATGGCCTCTTCCACGTGCCGTGCCTCGGCCCTGGCCACGCGCCCGACGATCTCGCGCGGTTTGGCGGGGTTCACCGAGACGATGGGATCGGTCGAATCGACAGACCGGCCGTCGATACGCAGCGGATAATAGCCGCCCAGCGCGGCGCGCACGGCCGACAGGGCACGCGCGAACTCGTCACGCTCGGGGGCCGAGGTGAAGCGGCGCGTGGGTTCGTTGACGAAGGGCGCCTGGAAACTCATCGGGTTTGCCACCGTCGGCCCGGATGCCGCCGCACCGGATCGCGACTCGTGGCTCGGGCCATAGCCGTGCGGCGAGGCCAGGAGTTGCGCCGGCGAGAGGTGGCCCGTCAAGCTCATGCGCTGGAAGGATTGGCTGGAGGTGTTCTCGAGCAGCCGACGCACCAGATAGGCCATCGCCGGTAGGACCTCACCGAAGGGTAAATACACCCGCAGGCGCCGGCCCAGGGTCGGCAGCACCCCTTCGAGCGCCGGCGCCATCCCGTGCAGCATCTGGAACTCGATCTGGTCTCCGCGCAGCCCCCGCGCCTCACCGAGCGCCATGGCGAGGGCGATGCTGCGGACGTTGTGCGTCCCGACCGCGGTCTCGATCACCGGGTGGTGCTGGAGCAGGAGGTCCAGGCAGCGCTCGTAGCAGGCGTCCGTCTGCCACTTGCGCGTCCACACCGGGACGGTCCAGCCGTGCTGCTCGGCGACGACGGTCTCGTAGTCCCAGTAGGCCCCGCGCACCAGCCGCACCGTCACGGGCGCGCCGCGGGTCCGGGCCCAGTCGCAAAGCCCCCGGAGATCCGCCTCGGTCTCGCGGAGATACGCCTGGACCGCGATCCCGATATCGGGCCAGTCGCGCAACTCGGGCTCCATCAGGAGCCGCTTGAGGCAGAGGAGGGTGATGTCCTTCTGGGGGTACTGCTCCATGTCGATGCACACGAAGGCGCCGAGACGGCGGGCCTCGTGCAGCACCGGCCGCAGGCGCGTGGATACCTCGCGCACGCCCGCCTCCGGGTCGAGGGGGTTGATCTGGGAATAGAGCGAGGAGGGTTTGATCGAGACGTTCAAACGCGGCAATGCCCGGCCGTGACCGCGATCGAGCAGCGGGCAGTCGGGCCAAGCGGCCACGCGTTGCCCGAGGCGTGCAAGGAAATCGAGGTAACGGCGCTGGTAGCGAAGGGCCTCGGCCTCGCTCACCACCGCTTCGCCGACCAGATCGAGGCTATAGCCGATGTCGCGGCGGCGCAGCGCCAGCGCGCTCTCCAGGGCCTCCTCGGCCGTAGCGCCCCCGAGAAAGCGCCGCGCCACCCCACCCAGGGACTTGCGGATGGCGCGCGCCACGAAACCGGTGGCGATCCCGGCCTGCACGTGACGGACACCGAAGGCGATGAGCGGCGGGAGCGGGAAGCCCTCCTCGCCGAAGTACTCGTGGAGATGGCGGGTCAGCTCGCGATCGTCATCGAGCGCCGGCAGGACATCCACGAAGCGCAGGGCCTGCACCCGGAAGCCCTCGTCCTCCATGACCCGCTCGAGCAGGCGCTCGAGCCACCGGTCCACCGGCCGTGTCCCCTCGGCTTCGCCCCGCGCGGCCGCCAAGAGTTGCTTACCCTGCTCGACGACCCGACGTTCAAGGTCGAGGTCCGTTGCCGATCCGATTGCCGATGGCGCTGCCATTCGAGAATGATGGCACATCGCCATGGCCCCAGCCATGGCCCGCCGGGGCCCGGCGCATGATCCGCCAAGGCCCAGCGGGAGAATCCGACCGGGGCCGCATCCCGCGCGGCCCCAGTCGGGTCACCGGTCAACCTCTCCGTGCTGACATTCGTCTGGACTTACTTGATGCGTATCGTGACCGGGAACGTGTTGATGGCTGACCCGGCAATGCTCCTGATCTCCAGCGTCCCGTTGATCCTCTTCTTCGTGGTCGAGCGCACGAACCTGCGGGCGCGCGGCGTGAGCCGGGGGCGAACGGTTCCGTTCTGTCCCGTTGCGACGTTGACCGACCCGGAGGCAAACAGGACCCCGGGCGCCCTCTCCAGAGCGCCATCGCGTGTGCGCAGCGCTCGCCTGGTGACCAGCAACCTGACCTGATTGGTGCACGATGCCCCTGGCTCGTCCGCGAACACACAGGTCACCGGGACCGAGCACCTGAGACCTCTACACCGGACTTGGTCACTGAGGGGCCGGGATTCGACCGATATCGGGACCCCGCCCAGAGACGTGGTAATGACCGCACTGGTCGCATTCGGGTCCGCGTCCCAGGCCATCACGGAAACGATGTCAGCACCCGCACCAACGGCGCCCCCAAAGACTGGCCCGAGCTGCGGGTGTGGGAAGGGCACCAGGTTGGCGGCAATCATACCGTCGGGCGAGACCGGCTGGCCCGCGCCCGTGATCAGCGGTCGCATGTTGTTGAAACGATCGGCCGCCCAGCCTGCGAAGGCGGCGTTCTGCAGCCCGGGCCCGAGCACGAGAGCGCCGGAATGGCTTATCCCGTAGACGTCCCTGTTGTCGAAAGTGAACAACTCCAGGTTCCCGCTGGCCGGCGACCCCGTGGAGAAAAAGACATCATCCCCGGCCCCTTGGACGTCCTCGTCCAGGTATTGCAAAAAGCGCAGTGCGCCCAGGGGGCTTCCATCCTCCGTCGCAAAGGTGTATTGCGTCGTCATGGTCTGTGCTCCAGGCGCAATAGAGCTGAGTGCCTTCCACAGAATGCTATTCTGGGTGGCCCCGGGAAACTCCCCGGAGCTGGTAACGCTATTCGGGATGTTTGGGTCGGGAACCGGGTCGGACCCCGAAAGCGAGAGCGAGAATCCCTGTCCGGCGACTCCCGTATCGACCAGGCTCGAGTAATCGAACACGACCTCGGAAGTGGCTATGTCGTTGGAATCGAAACGCGCCGCGGTGATGAATGCCGTGCGGGTCTCCCCCCCGGTCTCGACATCGACCCGGTAGTGACCTATCGTTCCTTCAGGGATGCCATTGCTGATTTCAAGGGCATTTGCGCCCAGGGGAACGCTCAGCGCGAGCACGCCGAGCGGTCGCCAGAATGCGGACGTGAAACGCCCATGCTTGGTGTTTACCATAGAAAACCTCCACGCCGATAGTGGTACTTCGACTATAAGAAAGACTCAGGATCGCCGGAGCCGCCGCGGCACGCGAATCGTTCAGCCGCATGAAACTATCAGGCGGCACGAAGGCAACCTGATGCGAAAAGCCAAGCGTTTCCAACGTCCCCGGCAACGCCGTCCCGTAGTCAGAAAAGCGTCGGCTCGGCGTGAATGCACAAGGTATACCGACTGCGTGACGTCCACCGTCAGCCAGCGGAAGGTGGTAGAGCGCGGGTTGTGTGGGCCTGTGTGGAGCAGGCCGATCTCGATCGGATACTGCGGGAAGCAAGGCGGCGAAGCGTTACCGGGGGCGAATCACCTTACGTTGCCGGTTTTACAGCAATTCAAGAATGCGGCCGGGTCAGCCGCTTCGCGTTTTCCTTTCCAGTGCATCGAGCCGGTCCGTGACCTTGCCGAGCGCCGCCTGGATTTCCCCGAGCTTGCGATAGGCCTTCACGTTGACTTCGTAATCGAGCTCGGCGCGTTGGTCCTGGTGGGCGTTCTGGCGGTTCTGGCTGATGAGGACGAAGCTCGTGATCAGAATCGCCTCGATGGCCAGGATGATCCCGAGGAGGCTATAGGGATAGGCGTCGAAGACGACGCCGGCGACGATCGCCCCGGAGTTCAGGATCACCCAGGCGAGGAACCAGAGGACGTGTATCGTGACGAAATGCGGGCGCCCGGTGAAGGCCGTGACCTTATCGGCCAGGCGTTCCAGCAAGCTGCTCTGCGCCGCCAATTCTTCGATCACATAGCGAAACTCCCCGAGCGCCTTGTGGCATTCGGGGCTGGCGCAAAAGACCGCATCGGGTGGGTTCTCGCCCCGGCAGGCGGGGCAGATGATGGGTGCCGGCGCAGCTTGCACGCCCATGTTCAATTCTCCGCGATGACCGATCGCATTTCCACCGGCGCATGCCCCGCGAGCACCGCGCGCAGGGTACCCACAAAGCGTAGGTACCGCGACGTAGGCCTGCGCAGGCCCCAGGGATCCAGTCCCGCAAACAGCGCTGTCCGCAACCCATAACTCAGCTCCAACTGCACACCGCGGCCCGAAACGCAGCGGTTGCAGATATTGGACGGGGAGCGTCCCTGGCGGGTCGGGCTCGGATCGTCGACGGCCAGGAATCCGGCACCGATCAGGGCCTCGGCGATGCGCTCGCGCAGCCCGAAGTCCAGCCCGCCGAGATAGGCGGCGGGCTCCCGACCCTTCGCGCCATGGATCGTGATCACGGCCCGTACCCCGCGCACGAGCCCGAGCGCCTGCGGCTCGTCGAAATGATTGCTGGTCAGATGCAGGGCGTGATTGCCGGCGGGTTTCAATCCTTCGAAGGCATAGAAACCGTGCTCCCGGCCCGCGATGCCATCGGCCACCTCCGAGGTGCCGCGCTCGATACCACCGCCGTGTGGCGCCACGATAGCGACACCGGAACCCCCCATTCGCCAGCGGATACGGTAGTCGCGCCCATAGCGCTCGCTTCGGCCCAGTGCGGTGAAGCTCGGGTAGAAATCCATGGCATGCGAGCAGAACCCGAGGCCCAGGTCCACCACCGCCCCAAAGGTAAGCGGGCGCAAGGTGGCCTTCGAAGGACAGGGATGACAGTCGCGACAGACCCCCCGCGTCAGCGATGCGACGCAACCTCCGAAACGATTTCCGCCGCCCACCTGAGCGTGCGTTTTACCATGCAATCGGCTTCCTCGCGCGTGGTGAGCGCGATGCCCTCGTCGTCGTAACGAAACTCGACGGCGAAGGGATTGAGTCGGCGGAAATCCCGAGGTGCGAAAGGCACGGCAACACCGGTATCGCCAAGCAGGTTTGCCGGCTCCTCCAGGTCGTGCGTGCGCCGGAAGTCGCTCTGTTTTATCGTCAGCACAGCCTTGAGGGCTTTCTCAACAGCTTGCTGCGCATGGAAACAGCGATGCCAGGTCGGCTTCGGGGTGATCGCGCAATATCGTGAAGGTCTGGTAGTCGCGGCCGGCAATGCGCAACAAGCGCTTTGCCGTGTCATGTAAGGGCGTCATACAACACCTTGCCTTCCTTCCGAGCTCGATGGAGAACATGGCCGGGGACCTGGCTCCGCTCTGCGTACTCGTGCTCCCGATACAACAAGAGGTCGACCCCGACACCAGGGGCCAGCCGCCCAAGGGCATCCCGCAGGCGCATGTATTCGGCGGCCTTGTCGGATATTTCGCGCTCGACTACGAGCAGATCGAGGTCCGATCCCGCATCCGCCGCGCCGCGAGCGTAAGAACCGAACAAGATGATCTGGCTCGCGGACGATGCGGCGGCCACGAGGCGGGCAACCGCGGACTGAATGGTCTTATCGTCGAGCATGACGATCTCTCGGGCGCAACGCGCCGAAGCCGGATGTAAGGTTGCGTTCCGGTAGCTGGACCGCGGCATGATGACGCATGTGGTCTTTACTGGACGCGTGGTTGTCAGGGTAGCAGTCCTCGCCTAGGACTGCCACACGGCCCAGAGATACGCCAGCGCCAGCGCGAGGTAGGCCAGGAACGAGACGAGCAACAAGAGTCCCGACCAGTGCCCCGGTTTGGCCCAGACGGGCAACTCGGCGGCGAGCAGGCGGTGGTTCAAGAGATACAGGGCTACCGGAAAGATCACCGTGCCCCCGAAGCCGATGAGCGCGCTCGTCAAGATCAAGGGTCCGGGGGCGTCGAGGAGCATCGTGAACGAAGTAATGACCGTCAAGAGCGCGAGAAAAAAGAAATACCAGTGTCGCGTTTCAATTCGCCGGGCGCGCGGGAACAGCACCTGGACGATGTCGGCCTGCATGCGGCTCACGGCATCCGCGGTCGCGAGCCAGGTGTCCGTGAGGAAGGCCGCCGCGACCACCAGGAACAACACCCGTCCCAGCTCGCCCCAGCCGGCCTCGAAGAAGCGGCTCTGCACCACCGCCAGCTCGTAATCCTCGGGCAGGAGGCCTTTGGGAAACAGGAGGGCATAGGCGAGCAGGCAGGTCATGAGGGTCGTGAGCAGGTTGCCGCCGATCCCGATGAGGACATCGGTGCACAGGAACCGGCGCCACCGCCGCCAGCGCCGCGCGGTCTCGGGCTCCGCCTCCGGTAGGTAACCATCGCTGGTCACGGGCTCGGGTCGGCCGAAAAGCGGCCCGGTGATGCGCCCGACGTGGGCGGCCATGCCGCTGCCCTTTTCGCGCAACCAATAGGAATAGAACAAGACCCAGAATCCCCCGAGACCGGCGAAGGTGATCGCGGTCAAGAGCTTGGCGGCATCGGCCATCTCCCAGGGCCGCGGCAGCGGGCCTACCGGTCCCGCGAGGCCGCGCGCAAATGCCGGGGCCGCCGCCGTCACCTCGGGCTCCAGGCAGGCCCACAGCAACCCCGCGACCGTCACCACCGCGACCAGTTTCATCAACCGCTCGATCAAGACATAGACGACCTTGCTGAGCACGATGGCGATCACGAAGACGAGGATGGAGGCATACCCCCAGAAGAGCGCTTGGCCGCGCGCGCCCCATCCGTTCGGGAAGTGCGTCAAGGCCGCGAGCGCCGTGCCCCCGGCCGATGCGAAGGCGCCGAACCATAAGAACGACAGGCTCATGAGCGCCCACAAGAAGACCCCGAGGCCGCGGTTCAAACGGAGGAAGCCGTGGAAGATGCTCTCCCCGGTCAAGAGCGTGTAGCGCCCGATCTCGAAGTTCAAGGGGAACTGCAAGAGGCAGGCGGGGATGAGGAGGCACAGGAACGTGAGCCCGTACTTGGCGATGATGTAGG
>JBQTJM010000115.1:0-2948 GCA_052387115.1 Gammaproteobacteria bacterium
CCCACGGATATCAGCATGATCAACCGTCGCATTTACTGGCTCCGTCTCTTCCCATGGCCTGAGAGGCCTCCGTGATGAAAAACGGCGAATACGATTCTGAACACGCTTGACAGCGGCAGTCATATCAACTAACTTTCATGATTCGATTGACGCAGCGCCCCTGATTATGAAATAATTCAAAAATCGTGGCTTTGGCTGCGAGGTTTTTTGTCGTCTGGGATCTGTGTGGATTACGCAGCCAACCGGTCTCGGGTTCCGCTCCCGCCCTCTCGCTCGCGGTGTCGGCCGTCAGGGTCACTTTGGAAGGGGATTCGTCCAAGAGGTCCAAGGTCGCATGGAGCTCGACCGCCGCGGGCTTCACCTTCTTGAACAGGGCGCGCGGCCGGCGACGTGAGCCGCCGAAATGGCCGTCATCCCATTTTGGTCTTGGGTGAGCAGTGTGCACCTTAGTGCACGGGCAGATAAATGCTTGCGATCGAGAAATAGATCACCACGCCCGTGACGTCGGCGATGGTGGTCACCAGCGGCCCGCTCGCGGTGGCGGGGTCGAGCTTGAACCGGCTCAGCATGAACGGCAGCGACACACCGATCAGACCGCCGGTCATCACCGCGAACAGCATGGCCAGGGCTACCACCTGCGCGAGCTCGGCGCCGCCGCGCATCACGCCGACGCCGGAAACGGCTATCGCCATCGTGAGTCCCAAGGCGGCGGCGACGACGACCTCGCGCCCGAGCATCCGTCCCCAGTCCTTGAGCATCACATCGCCCGTCGCGAGCGCGCGCACCATCAGCGTGGACGCCTGTGAACCGGCGTTGCCGGCGCTGCCCACCAGAAGCGGGAGGAAGAACACCAGCCCAACATAGGCCGTAATGGTGTCCTCGAAATAGGCGATCCCGGCGCCGGAGAAGAGATTGCCGAAGACTAGCAGCACGAGCCAGAACACGCGCTTGCGGTAGAGGAGGCTCAGAGCCGCCTCACGCACGCTGCCATCGAGCTTGCCCACGGTGGCCCCCTTGTGGAAGTCCTCGGTGGCCTCCGCCTCCACCACGTCGAGGGCATCGTCGTAGGTGACGATGCCGACCAGCTTGTCACCCCCGTTCACGATCGGCAGGGCGAGCAGGTCGTAGCGGGCGATCTTAGCGGCGACCTCGGCCTGGCTGTCCTCGACGCGGGCATAGATCACATCGTGCACCATGATGTCTTCGACGCGCGTCGCCGGTGGCGCCAGAATCAGGTCACGCAGCGAGAGGGTACCGAGCAACCGCCGCTCGCTGTCGATGACGTAGGCTTGGTAGATGGTCTCCTTGTCCGGCGCCTCGCGCCGCAGCACCTCGATGGCCTCGCGGGTGGTGAGCTTGTGGGGCAGGGTGGCATAATCGGAGGTCATGACCGCCCCGGCAGTGCCCTCCGGATAGGCGGAAAGTCTCAGCAGGTCATCGCGCTCGGCCTGCGCCAGGCCGGGCAGCAAAGCGTCCCGCTGCTCGGGTGACAGGCGGTTGAAGAGGTCGGCCCGCTCGTCGGCGGACATGTGGAACATAATTTGGGCGAGCTGTGCGCGGCTCAGGAGCCGGGCGAGGTCCACCTGCAGATCGGGGGCGAAGTAACCGAAGACCTCCGCGCACCGCTCAGCGGGCAGGAGGGACAGGATCTTCCAGACCGCTGCAGGTTCCTGCTCGGCCAAGCAACGTGCGAGGTCGGCGGGATGCGCCTCGTCGAGAATGTCGCGCAGGGCGGCCGTCTCGGCGCCCGCGAGAGCGTCGCAGAGGGCGTTAGCAAGGAGTGCTTGTTCCATGGTCCACCTCCGCCGCCGGCCGCGTGGGACCGGTCAGCAGCGGCGGACCGGCGGGCGCTAACGGGCGGCCGGTGTCACCGGAGACTGCCGGCCCGAGGCGGGCCGTGTTTCGGCATGTTTGCGTCGGTCGTCGCGGTGACGACTACTGGGTACGTCCATCAGTGAGTTAATATCTTTCAAGCCAATGTGCGACGGCGCAACGCGGGCCGCGCAAGTCGGAGCGCAACTCTAGTCGAGTGCCACCTCAAGATCAAGCGATGAAATCCAAGCGGGAGCCAGGGCACGGATCCCTGGGTTCCCGTCGGTCCGATGCATCACGATAGCCCGGCAGCCGCTCGGCATGGCGGCGAGCTTCTTGACAGCCTGGCTCAGGATGCGCGCGCCGGTGGCGGCGAATAGATGGCCGAGCGCGAGGCTACCCCCGTTTGGATTCACGCGGTCGCGCGGGAACCGACCGACGACAAGCAGCGCGAGCACGGCTGGTCTCACATCGGCTCCAGCGGGCGTACTTCGATGGTGCCGCCCACGCGGATAGTCGGAATGCGCTTCGCGATCGATAGCGCCTCGTCGAGGTCCTTGCACTCGACCAAGTGATAGCCTCCGAGTTGCTCCTTAGTCTCAGCGAAAGGGCCGTCGGTGAGAACCGGCTTGCCGTTCCTTCCGCGAACCGTGGTGGCAGTGGAGCTCGACTGTAGCTTTGCGCCCGCACGGTAGTGGCCGCTCTTAACGATGCTCTGCACGAATTCGCCGTACTCCTGCATGATCTCGTCTCGTTGCGATTCCGGAATCTTCTCCCACCGTTTCTCATCGAAGCAGCACATCAAGAGGTATTGCATCGTCTCTCTCCAGGAATACTAATCTAGGCCGCAATTATTGCATTCCATCGTGAAGCCCGGGTGGTCCTCGTCGCGCCCCCTGGGCACCATGTCGAGGATCATGTACGTGCCGACGAGTGGCTCGACGCCGCGCCCGTAGGTGGAGTAGGTGTGGTAGACGTCGCCACCGGCGTCCTTGTAGAACACGCTGATGCCCGGCGCTTCCTCGCTGGGGAACTCCTGCATCGTGTAGTTGTAGCTCACCTTGCCCTGCGCCATCTCATCCTTCGTGAAGGAAACGTGGAAGTCGGGGTTGAAGTCGCTGCCGTACGATGACACC
>JBQTJM010000116.1:0-10095 GCA_052387115.1 Gammaproteobacteria bacterium
TCGTCTTGCGGCCCCCAGCCATAGGCCCAGGGACCGCCGATCGCCCAGGTCCCGAGTCCTACGGTGGTGAGGCACAGATCCGAACGACCGAGACGGCGCTTTTGCATCGTGTGCGGGCAGCAAGAGGGCTGCCATTCTACCCGCCGCCCACTCCGATGTGTGAGCGGCCAGGGCCGAGGCCCCGCACGCATCGATTTGATCTCAGGGGTCCAACCCGCTAATCTCCCGCGCCGCTCGGTTTTTCAACATGAGGGCATGAGATGCGACCACGGCTCGTCGCCGGCAACTGGAAGATGAACGGCACACGCGCCGAGATCCTTCCGCTCGTCCGATCCCTCAAGGATGGGCTGAACCCCGAGCCGCGGGCGGAGGTGGCGGTGTGCCCGCCGTTCGTCTATCTGCCCTTGGTCGGCGAGTTACTTGAAGGGACCGCTATCGCGCTCGGTGCCCAAGACCTCTGCGAGGAGGCGGCCGGGGCCTACACCGGCGAGGTGTCCGGGTCCATGCTGCGCGATTATCATTGCCGCTACGCCATCGTCGGCCATTCGGAACGGCGTCACGCGTACCGGGAAGACGATGGGCAGGTCGCGAGGAAGTTCGTGCGCGCGCAGGACAGCGGTTTGATCCCCATCCTGTGCCTCGGAGAGACGCTCGCAGAGCGCGAGGCCGGGAACACCCGGGCGGTGGTCGAGAGGCAGCTCAGGGCGATCCTGGAGCCGAGCGGCGCCGGGGCGATGCGCGCGGCGGTCATCGCCTACGAACCGGTCTGGGCGATCGGGACTGGCCGCAACGCGTCCCCGGCAGAGGCCCAGGAGGTCCATGCCTTCCTCCGCGGCCGGATCGCCGAGCAAGACCGCGAGATCGCCGCCTCGCTGCGCATCCTCTACGGCGGCAGCGTCAAGGGCGCGAACGCCGCGGCGCTGTTCGCCATGCCCGACATCGACGGCGGGCTCATCGGCGGCGCCTCCTTGAGCGCCGAAGAGTTCCTGGCCATCTGCCGGGTGGCTTAGGAGTATTGATTCACGAGGTCTACATGCAAGCGTTGTTTCTGGTATTACACGTGCTCGTGGGGATCGGCCTCATCACCCTCATCCTCTTACAGCACGGCAAGGGCGCCGATGCCGGCGCGGCCTTCGGCAGCGGCGCCTCGGCCACCGTGTTCGGGGCGCGCGGCTCGGCCACGTTTCTGACCAAGGCCACGGCGGTTCTGGCCCTCCTGTTTTTTTCCAACAGCTTCTTCTTGAATTATCTGTCCGCCAATACGACGGGCCCGAAGAGCATCATCGAAGAAGAGAAGGAGGGCAACCTGCCAACGGGGATCATCGAGAGCACCATCGCCCCGATCGAAAAGGAGTCCGAGCCACCGGCAGAGGCGCCGCAGTCCGATCTGCCGGCCCTCCCCGGCGGGTCGGGTGCGGGGGTGACGGGGAGCGATGTGCCGCGGGCCCCGGCGTCACCGTCTCCCGGATCACAGGGGTCTGATTCACCATTGCCTGAAGCGCCAGCGCCTGAATCATCAGCGGGTGAATCAAGATCGCCTGCACCGAACCTCCAGGCCCCCACCGCCGATACTCCGACGGACGTCCCGGCGCTTAGGGAAGGCGAGGCCGGAGCCACACCGAAACCGGTAGAAGGCATTGAAAGCAAGAGCGCACAGCCGGCCGGATCCGGTCCCACCGCAGGACCGAACGCCGAACCCAGCGCGGAGCCAACTCCGGAGGCCGCATCGCCGAAGCCCACCGAGACAGAGCCATCCGGGGCCGCCGAACGACCGGCGACCGCACCCAAGGTCCCGGCTAAAACGACGCAGACCGCGACCGACAAGGCTACGACCAAGCGCACGCCCGAACCCAAGACGACTAAACAGCAGTCGTCTACGGGGAAATCAACCTCCTCCACGGACAAGAAGACGGAGAGCAAGACGCCCTGATGCCACGGAGGGCATGCCTGCCGGCCAATGGATGGCTTGGGGATCTCATGAGTATTTCTGGCAAGCGATCGGGTCGGGCTGACGGGATCGCGCCCGTTAGCCCGACCGGATCGCTTGCTCGCGCTTGCGTCTATACGGCCGCATGTGTACCCTTCCACACATGGCGACCAACCTCGCGATCGATGACGAGCTTCTAGAAGAGGCCCTTCACATCGGTGGTCACCGCACGAAGAAGGCCACCGTCACCGAGGCGCTCGAGGAGTACATCCAACGTCGGAAGCAGACGCGGGTCCTGAACCTATTTGGCCAGATCGACTTCGATCCCGGATACGACTACAAGAGGGCTCGACGGCGTTCTTGAACGTATTGGTCGATACCTCGGTTTGGTCATTGGCCTTACGACGTAAAGGGCATGACTCTCCCTCGCCCTGGGTCGCCGTGCTCGCGGATCTGGTTCATGACGGACGGGCTCTCATCATGGGGCCGGTTCGCCAAGAGCTCCTTTCCGGCGTGCGTGCTGCCGACCAGTTCGACGCGCTCCGGGAGCATTTGCGCGCCTTTCCCGATGTCGAGTTGGGTGCCGGCGACTATGAGGAGGCGGCTTCCTTCTCCAACCGCTGCCGCGCGGCCGGTGTCCGCGGCTCGAGTGTCGATTTCCTCATCTGTGCCGTCGCTGCCCGTCGAGGGCTCTCGATCCTTACGACTGATGAGGACTTCGAGCACTACGCCAGTATCTTGCCGCTGACTCTGCATCCTGAAAATAGAGATCGTAGGGCGCAATAGCAGCGTTATGGCGTACTGCGCCGAACGTGGCATCAATGCGGCGCAATACGGCTATCGCCATTTGCGTCCTGCGCGGGTAGTGATCGGCCGTATTCGACGTTTCATCATTTCGTCCGGATCGGTCTGTATGCACACGACCGGGGGGGGTACGCTGTGGCGCGACCCCAAGGCGGCTATGGCGCGCTTGACGAATAATCCGTGTGCGTGCAGCGCACCCGATCGCTTACTGATGCTGCTTCCGAGCCCGGGCGATGCTCAAGAAGGCCACGGCATGAGCTACCCGATTTGACATTGCGACGTGACTTATGTCAAATAGGGCCCCTCTACTTGACATAGCGCATTGTCTTAGATCAACTTCCGGCCCAAAACGAAGTCATCATGGACATCAAAGAGTTCCAAGCCGGTCGCGAGGAACAGCGGTACGAGTACCGGAGCTTTCTCCCCAACCCGATCAACCGGGAATGGATGCTGTCAGACCCAAAAACCCTCACCCTGCTCGAAGAAGCCAACCGTCTGCTCGGTGAGCTGAACGCGTTCTCCCAGCTCATCCCCGACGTCGATTTCTTCATACGCATGCACATCACGAAGGAGGCCAACGCCTCCAGCCGCATCGAAGGCACGCAGACGAACATGGAAGAAGCGCTGATCGACGCCCGCGATATCGATCCAGACAAGCGTGACGACTGGCAGGAGGTCCAAAACTACATCGATGCGATCAATTTCGCCATCTCCCAGCTCTCCACCCTGCCGCTGTCGAACCGCTTGTTACGCGACACCCACGCGATCCTCTTGAGCGGCGTGCGCGGAAGGCACAAGCAGCCGGGGGAGTTCCGCGTCAGCCAGAACTGGATTGGCGTGAGCCTGAAACATGCCACCTTCATCCCGCCGCATCACGAGCACGTACCCCAGCTCATGAGCGATCTCGAGCGCTTCATGCACAATGAGCAGATCCATGTCCCGCATCTGCTCAAGATCGCGCTGATCCACTACCAGTTCGAAACCATCCACCCCTTCTCCGACGGCAACGGCCGCCTCGGGCGCTTGCTCATCGTGCTGTATCTGGTGAGCTTCGGCCTGCTCGCCAAACCGGCGCTGTATTTATCCGACTTCTTCGAGCGCCACAAGGGCGAGTATTACGACCAGTTGATGGCGGTGCGCACGACGAGCAAGCTCAGGCCGTGGCTCTCGTTTTTCTTGCTCGGCGTGCGTGAGACCGCGGCTTCGTCGATCCAGGTGTTCAAGGACATCCTGGCGCTCAAAGAACGCATAGAACGCGAGAAGCTGCCGACCTTCCAAGTCCGCCGCCACGCCAACGCACGAGCGCTGATGCGCTGGCTCTACCAATCGCCCGTCATCAACATCAAGACGGCGACCCAGCGCCTCGGTACCCAGACCAACACCGCCGCCGCGTTGATCGACGACTTCGTCAAGCTCGGGATCCTGCGCGAACTCACCGGCGGCAAACGGAATCGCCTTTTCATATTCGACGGCTACGTGCGCCTGTTCGTCCGCGGATCGACGGAGCAACCGGGCGATGCGTAAACGTTATCCGCACTACAGGCCCAGTGTGATCGATGAGCGCTTCAACGGCGCGAACTGTATTGATCTCATCATCATTCGGAGGCCAAGGAACGGCGATCCAACCTTTCTGAGCTGCTTCCTGAACTGAGGGTCGGCACAAACGCAATTCTCTGGGGGAGCCGGTGGTGCGATTCAGCAACACTTCAACATCGCCACTGCCGCCGATCTGTGGGTTCTACAGCCACCATTGGAAGAGCAGTCGGCCATCGCCGACTACCTCGACCGCGAAACCGCCAAGATCGACCGGATGGTTGCCAAGGTCGAAACCGCCATCGAGCGGCTGCAGGAGTACCTGTGGGTGCTCTATCCGGGCCGCGAACGACTGGGAAGATCGGCTAAACCAAGTCATGGCCTCGCGCGGACGGCAGCCGAACCTGAGCTTCTTCGCTTTCACCGCCACGCCGAAAGGCAAGACGCTGGAACTGTTCGGGCGACCCGGTGCGAACGGCACGTCTGAGCCTTTCACCTCTACAGCATGCCGCAGGCGATCGAAGAAGGATTCATCCTCGACGTGCTTGCGAACTACACGACCTACGCCACTTACTACCGGCTGCCGAAGGCGGCAGAGGATGACCCGGTGCTGCCAAAGAAGAAGGCGGCACGCGCGGCACCTGTGGCGCCTACCGATGCGCTGTTGAGGGCGGCCCGGGAGCGGCCGCTTTACGCAATGCGACGTTTTTACGCCGTCATCCCTTGCGAATGCTATCCCCGACCCGCACCACGGACGGCGGCGACTTCTTGCCGTCATTCATCGGCGTCTCCGCTCCCCTGGTGATCACACTCGGACAGGAAGGTGATGAGGCTCTCGCGTAGCTCATAGTAGCTCGGATGCTCGAGCAGCATCTTGCGGCTCCTGGGGCGCGGCAGGTCCACTGCCATGATGCGCCCGACCTTGGCACGGGGACCGTTGGTCATCATGATCACGCGGTCGGCGACCAGGATCGCCTCGTCCACATCGTGGGTGACGATCATGGCCGTCACCCGGGTGCGGATCCAGACCTCCATCAGGACCTCCTGCAACTCCCAGCGGGTCAGCGAATCGAGCATCCCGAAGGGCTCGTCGAGCAACAGGAGCTTGGGGGAGAGGGCGAACGCGCGTGCGATTCCGACTCTTTGCTTCATGCCGTTGGACAGCTCCCGTGCCTTCTTGTCCATGGCATCGGCGAGGCCGACCCGGGCCAGATAATGCTCGACGATGCTGCGCCGCTCGCGGCGGGTGGCGTGCGGATACACCTGTTCGACCCCGAGCGATACGTTCTGGAAGGCCGTGAGCCAGGGCACCAGGCTCGGTGCCTGGAAGACGATGCCGCGGTCCGGACCCGCCGTAACGACCTCCCGCCCATCGAGGAGGATGCCACCGGCGCTGACGTCGTTCAGGCCCGCGACCATGGTCAGGACCGTGGACTTGCCGCAGCCCGAGTGTCCGATGATCGAGACGAACTCCCCCTTGCGGATGCGCAGCTCGAATTCCTCGACCACGGTCGAGGGCCCGCGCTTGGTCCGGTAGACCTTGGACACCTTCGAGAGCTCGACATAGCGATCGAGCGCCCGCTCTTTGACCGCCAAGGGCGCCGATCCGGGAGGGGCCGGCAGGGGCGGCGTCCCCGCCTTGGTCTTCGATCGGGCGGCCTGGAACTCCGCGCTGGTGTTCGGCAGGACATCGGGAAGGCGCACGGGACTCTCCCCCTGCGCGGCGGCCCGCCGCACCCCGAGATCCATGAGGCAGGCCGTGATTTCTTTGCGGAGGCGCTTGAACGCCTCGTCATGGTTCATCGTGGCACGATCGCGCGGCCGCGGCAGGTCCACCGCGAATGACGGACCCAGGGTGGCATGGGGGCCGGGGGTCAGCGGGATGATCCGATCGGCCATGATGATGGCCTCGTCCACGTCGTTGGTGATGAGGACCACGGTCTTCTTGTCCTCTTCCCAGATGCGGATCACCTCGTCCTGGAGCTGGGCGCGCGTCAGGGCATCGAGCGCGCTCAAGGGCTCGTCGAGGAGCATGATGTCCGGATCCGCGGCCAGCGCGCGGGCGACCGCGACTCTCTGGCGCATCCCGCCCGAGAGCTCGGCCGGGCGTTTTTCCATGGCGGGCGTCAAATGCACCATGTCCACGTAACGCTCGACCACCGTCTTGCGCCGCGCCGCCGGCCAATCGCGGTACACCTGGTCCACGGCCAGCGCGACGTTGCCGTAGACGGTCAGCCACGGCATGAGCGAATAGCTCTGAAAAACCAGGCCGCGATCCGGCCCCGGCCCCGTGATCGGCTTGCCGTTCTTGAGCACGGCACCCGAATCGGGCCCGATGAGGCCCGCGATAAGCGAGATGAGCGTGGTCTTGCCGCTCCCCGAAAAACCCACGATGGCGATGAGCTCACCCGCGCGGATCTGGAGATTGATATCGCGCAGGACCTCGGTCCGATGCCCGGCCGTGCCGTAAGACTTGCAGAGCCCTCTGATCTCCAGAAGCGGCATCTCCAGGAGCGGCGCTGTTTCCGCCGGCGGGGGCAGGGGACTGCGCTCGACGCCCGGTACCAACCCGGCCCGCTCCGGGCCCTGGAAAGACATGGGCACGGCCGGTCTCGATTCCACGCTGATCATCATCCCCGGCCTCCTCTAAGAGTTTGTGAAAAAATCGCAGTAGATTTTTTCACAAACTCTCAGCGGACTTCGGTGCCGAACGAGAATAGCTGCTGGAACGTCAGCATGATGCGGTCCAGAAAGAAACCGATGACCCCAATGGTCAGGACCGCGACCATGATGCGCCCGAGCGACTGGGAGCTGCCGTTCTGGAACTCATCCCACACGAACTTTCCGAGCCCGGGGTTCTGCGCCAGCATCTCGGCGGCGATCAGCACCATCCAGCCGACCCCGAGCGACAGGCGCAGCCCGGTGAAGATGAACGGCAGGGAGGATGGGATCACGATCTTCCAGATCCGCGTCCACCAGGTGAGACGCAGCACCTTGGAGACATTGATCAGGTCCTTGTCGACCGAGGTGACACCCACGGCGGTGTTGATCAAGGTAGGCCACAGCGAGCACAAGGTCACGGTGATGGCCGAGGTGATGAAGGATTTATCGAGCCATCCTTCGCCGCTCGTCACATACACCGCGCTTACCACCAAGGTCACGATCGGCAGCCAGGCGAGCGGTGATACCGGTTTGAAGATCTGGATGAGGGGATTCAGGGCCGACTGGATGATGACACTGGTCCCGCACAGGATCCCGAGCGGCACCGCCACGAGGGTTGCGATCGTAAAGCCGGTGAAGACGGTCAAGAGGCTCGTCACGATCTGATCGAGGAAGGTCGGCTTGCCGGTCCAGGACCGGATCGCGACCTGGGCCTTCGGGTCTTCCTTGAGCGTCTCGGCGTTGCGCGCCTTCTGTCGCTCGAAAAAGGCCTCGGCCTTGTCGCGCTCGATACGGTGCGACTCCAGGAGGTTCTTGAACTCGCCCCACACTTCGACCGGGCCGGGCATACCGCCCAGGCTCGTCTGCACACCGCTGGCCGTGATGTCCCAGACGGTCAGGAACGCGGCGAACGCGATGACGGGTACGCCGGTCATGAGCCACATGGCCTTGATCTGCTCTCGTGGCTCGTCGCCCACGCACAGGCGGATGAGCGGAACGAACCACGACAGCCCGGCCCGATCCATAAAACCGAGTGCTCGCTCCAGGGTCATATTTGAATGTCTCCTCGTAAACTCTGTACCGAATCCCAGCGGCGTTTTCTCCTTCTACCGGAGGACGCCCGGAGGACGAAGGGATTAAAGCAGGCGATTCATGGCCGTGGCCAGTATCGGATCACTAATCACTTCGCCGCGTCTTTTCCCTTGAGCCCGATCTTCAGGGTCGCCAGGTAGTCGTTCGGTTTCCTGGCGTCGAAGGCGATGCCATCGATGAACTCTCCCTGCGGCGGGTTGTAGCCGTCGGTGGTCGGCAGATCCGTAGCGGCCATCTTGCCTTCCTTGATCAGCTCCTCCGCGGCCTTGCGGTAGATGTCCGGGCGGTACACCTTCTCAGCCGTTTCGTGATACCACTCGTCCGTTTTCTGCTCGCCGATCTGTCCCCAGCGGCGCATCTGGGTGAGATACCACACGGCGTCGCTGTAATAGGGGTAGCTGGCGTTGTCCTTGAAATAGATGTTGAACTCGGGCAGCGGCCGGATGTCGCCTTTCTCGTATTGATAGGTGCCCGTGATGGGGCCCACGATCACGTCGTAGTCGGCGCCGATATACTCGGAGCGCGAGAAGATCTTGGCCGCCTCCTGGCGGTTCTTGCCGTCGCCCTCATCGAGCCACATGGCCCCGCGCACCAGGGACTTGACCACTGCCACGCTGGTATTGGGGTGCTTCTCGACCCAGTCGCGGCGCATCCCGAAGATCTTCTCCGGCGTGCGTTGCCAGATCTCGTAGGCCGTGATCACCGGCACCCCGATGCCCTTGAACACCGCCTGCTGGTTCCAGGGCTCGCCGACCGAGTAGCCAAAGATCGTCCCCGATTCCATGGTGGCCGGCATCTGCGGCGGCGGCGTCACGGACAGGAGCACGTCGGCATCGATCTGGCCGGTGATGTCGGCGGCGGAGTAGTAGCCCGGATGAATGCCACCCGCGGCCAGCCAGTAACGCAGCTCGTAGTTGTGGGTCGAGGTCGGAAATACCATCCCCATGTTGAATTTCTTACCGGCGGCCCTGTATTGATCGACCACGGGCTTCAAGGCATCGGCCTTGATCGGGTGCGCCGGCCTATTTATCGATGCATTTTGGCCGCCTTCCTGCGGCACGTTCTTCTTCATCTCCTTCCAGACCTCGTTCGAGACCGTGATGGCGAGCGTATTCAGGCCCATCGCGAATCCAGTCACGACGTCGGCCTGGGTGCCGAAACCGACGGTCGATCCGATGGCCTGCCCCGGCAGCATATGCGAACCGTCCAGCGAGCCCTCTATGACTCTATCGAGCAACACCTTCCAGTTCGCTTGTGCCTCCAAGGTCACGTACAGGCCCTCCTCTTCGAAAAAGCCCTTCTCGTAGGCGATGATGACCGGGGCGCAATCGGTCAGCTTGATAAACCCGAATTTGAGCTCCTGTTTCTCCAGGTTGTCCACGGCAAATGCGCTTTGCACCGTGATTAGCAATGCGGCAGCAACCGGGCGTTTCCACGCGCTGCCCGGAGGGTAGATCCCCGCGGCCTTGGTCTTCATACGCTCGTCGGCTCCCTTTTCTTGTCGAGGCCCCGCGGCGCGCCGGGCGCCGGCCGGGACTCCCCTACCGGAAACAAAAAAACGCCCGCCGAGGATCGCTCCCCGACCGGACGCCTGTGTCGATCGCGGACCCGCCGTTGGGCCCTCGCTTTTGATATAGGCACTCGCGACCGCACCCCGCCCACAGCTACCGGTCGCCCCGCTGCCTGGAGCAAGTGCTTTGCCAACGCTGGATGCTCTGCGATAATCTATGAAATATCAATCCTGTCATGCCCGTGTCCCGGCGCCCCGGTGGAGCGCTTCGGGCCTAGCTGCACCGATCCCGTGAAGCGAGGCAGGCAGATCGCACCACGGCAGTGCGCTGGTGCGCAGCGATGGCCGGCGACGAAAAGCCGGTCAGGGGAAGCACAAAGGGCCGCACTGCCGGCGGGAGTGGCTCGGCCCCCCGCAGGAAATGCGTTGCGGAACGACCGCAGTCGGGTCCGTGTATAACCGAAGGCATCGGCCGACGCATCGCGGCCGACAAGGGTGAGGACCGTGTTGCGATTGAACCGGCTGCGAGCTCTGGATCTCATTGCTGCAACCCCGGGTCGAGCGGCGC
>JBQTJM010000117.1:0-2259 GCA_052387115.1 Gammaproteobacteria bacterium
GCCTGGTGGAGTGAGCGCGAGTTGGCCACTCCGCTCCAGCGGCTCACCGAGTTCTTCGAGGACGTCGTACTCGTTCAGATACAGGTCCCCGTGGTCGTATTCATCGACGAGATAGACACGACGATAGGTCTTTCCTTCAGCGACGACTTCTTCGCCGCCATCCGCGCCTGTTTCAACGAGCGCGCGACCAAGCCGGCGTTTCGGCGCTTGAGCTATGTTCTACTCGGCGTAGCGAGCCCTGCAGATCTCATCAAGGACGCGCGCCGGACACCCTTCAACGTCGGGCGGCGCATCCAGTTAGCCGATTTCTCCGAAGCCGAGGCCGGTCATCTCATCGCAGGCTTCAATATCGAGCACGAGCGGGCCAAGACCGTATTGTGGCGCATCCTGCATTGGACAGACGGGCATCCTTTCCTGACCCAGAAACTATGCGCCGTGGTGCAAGGATGCGCTGCGCGCGGAGACCCTGTAGACATCGACACCGTCGTCGCCTCTGAGTTCTTCGCCAAAGGCAAACGCCAAACCGATGACAACCTGAAGCTCGTGCACGATCGCATCACCCGTGACCCGACTTACCGCGCGGCCATGTTGCGGCGATATCGCTCGATCCGAAAAGGCCACGCGGTCATGGACGAGGCTCAATCCCCGGTCGTATCGGCACTCAAGCTCTCGGGACTCGTGAAATCGACACCCGGCGGACGGCTTGCCATCCGCAATCGCATCTACGAAAAGGTGTTCGACGAACGCTGGCTAAGAGAAACGACAACGGTTCACCCCTATCACTGGGTCTCCGGTGCCTTGGTGGGCGCCATACTCGTGGCATTTTTCGGTTATCTCTGGCCCAACGCCTATATCATCGCCATCGACGCCGCGATGGACGACGTGCCCTATCCCGCCTACCAAACGCTCAAGCACTTCCCGTGGTATGTCACGGGCGCGGATGAGATCATGGCCCGATACTGGGACCGCCGGGCCCTGCGGGCAGAATTCCGGGGCCGGCGTGACGAGTCCATTCTGTATCGATTGCGCGCCGCTTCGCAACAGGATTCCCCCGCTCGGCGCGCGGCGGCGAACCAGCTCGTCCAATCCGATTATCAACGGTTGCTCGCCACCATGCACCACCTCGGAGGAATCAGCCGCGTCGCCTTCAGCCCTGATGGGAAGACCCTCGTCACCGCGAGCGACGACAGGACCGCGCGCCTCTGGAATACCGAGACCGGCCGACCCGGCACTGAGCCTCTCTTACACGAGGGGCGCCTTTGGGCTGTCGCGTTCAGCCCCGATGGCAAGGTCCTCGTGACCGGCAGCGAAGACCACACCGCTCGCCTCTGGGACACCAAGACGGGAAATCCCCTCGCCGGCCCGCTAGGACACGGCGGCACCGTCTGGACCGTTGCCTTCAGCCCCGATGGCGCGACCGTGCTTACCGGGAGCGATGATAACGCCGCCCGCCTCTGGGATACGGCAACCGGCAGCCTCGTAATCGCGCCGCTAAGACACGAAGGCCCCGTCCGGGCCGTCGCCTTCAGTCCCGATGGCGAGACCGTGCTGACTGGGAGCGACGATAACACTGCCCGCCTGTGGGACAGCGAGAGCGGGGCGCTTGTCGGCAAACCCCTGAGACACGAAGGCGCGGTCTGGGCCGTCGCGTTCAGCCCAGACAGCACAATGGTCCTCAGCGGCGGCGTGGACAAGGCCGCCCGCCTATGGAATGCGAAGACCGGGAAACTGCTAACGGAGCCGCTCCAGCACGATGATGTCGTCCGGGCCGTCGCCTTCAGCGCCGACGGCACCACGGTCATCACCGGGAGCGAAGACAAGACCGCCCGCCTATGGAACGCGAAGACCGGGAAACTGCTAACGGGGCCTCTCCAACACCAAGGTACCGTCTGGACCGTCGCCTTCAGCCCCGGCGGCGAGAGCGTGCTGACTGGGAGCGAAGACAAGACCGCCCGCCTATGGGACCGCAAGACTGGGAAACCGCTGGCTGGCCCCCTAAGACATGAAGGCACCGTCCGCGCCGTTACGTTCAGCCCGGATGGCAAGATCGCCCTGACCGCAAGCCGTGATACGACTGCTCGACTCTGGGGCATAGACACGGCGGCGCCCCTCGGTGAACGCCTGAGACATGGCGCGGCCGTCCGGGCCGCTGCCTTCAGCCCCGATGGCAATAGCCTCCTCACCGCGAGCGAGGACGGCTCTGCAAGCCTCTGGGACACCAAGACCGGAAAACTGCTCACCGGGCCCCTCGGACACAAT
>JBQTJM010000118.1:0-16345 GCA_052387115.1 Gammaproteobacteria bacterium
GAGGCGGTCTCGGGCGCGAGCTCCAAACCCTGCTCATAGCTAAGGCGCGCGCGCTCGGCTTTCGCGGACTTCGCGCTCAAGTGTTTGCCCACAACGCCAAAATGCTCCGGCTCGCGAAATCCAGCGGTCTGCAGATCTCTTTGGAGCGGGATCGCGAAGCCTACGAGATCGTGATGACCTGGTGATGGCGCGGGCCCCTCGCGGGCCATGGAACTCCGATCCTTCGAAGTGGCACGATGGCCCAGCTTCTATATCAATAATCCTATGCCGTGTCGGGCCATTCAAGCTCACTGCCGTCAAGCGGGTTCCTTAGCGATCGCTCTCCTTTCAACTGACTTCACTCTATAATCGAAAAAGGAAGCTCGGTGGTTTGTTCATGAAGCTTCACGGATATTTCAACCAATTTATCCGTAGCTTCACTCAATCGAGCGTTCATTACACAACACATCATCCACAGAAACTTTACCGCAAGCCCGGAGTCTGAACGCAGCAATTCGAATAATTGGGGCTTGGTAAAAACTGAAATCGTCGAAGGCTCTACTGCGATCACTGAAGCGGATCGCATCAAATGCTCAATCCCAATCGCGGCATGATCGGCCGGGCGGTCCTGCTCAGCGCGTTGTTTGTCGGATGGAACCTCTGGGGAATGATGGCGCTGGCTGGCGGCTTACTGGGCAGGGGAAGGGTCAATGGGGAATAGAGGCGTGCAAAGGCCTGCGGCCGGACGAGCAGGCCATGCAGGGAAGCGGAAGGGTAATGAGTTAGGTAGGCCGCCCATTGAAGGCGCCGTGGGTCGGTTGGCCCGAGGCGCAGGCGGGGGAGAAGTCTCACCGGTTGCAGGTGTCCCTGTGTCGTATGCGAGGCTCACCCCCATGGGGGCCGGCACGGGTCAGATCAGAGCAGGGCGGGGGGGTATAGGAAGAATAAACACCCTTGTTCGTCTCGACGAAGGGTAGTGGTGGACCAGTGAGTTGTCAAACATGCGAGTCCTCGCTAGAATCGGGGGCCTTTCGGGCCCTTCCTCGGCCCCAGGCGCCAAATCGGGGTGCTTTGGCCGAGGGCCAAGGGGGACTGCCGGCTCAGGGGGCTGAACCGATGGGACGGGGTATCGGTTGGGATCAGGCTTTTGGAAGTCGATCGAAAGCCAGGGCCAGGGAGTGGCCCTGCTTGGCGCCCTGAAGCTGGAACAGCCGCGCCGGGGATCGGGGCGGTGCGCTGGCGGGCAAGCCGAGGGGCGGGCCGATGGATTTTGATCAGCCAAGATCTTGGTAATGTTTCACATACGGCTTCTCATCAGATCCCAGCTGGACCGCCGGGCGTACCGGTGTGATCCGGTCGGGAAAAGTGGCGCCTCGACAGCCGCGCAGACTCTAGCTCACCTTGATATTACTGGAGTTCACCTCGTTCGCCGCCAATGGACGGGAATCGAGTTCCATCGACCTGCACCCGACCCCCGTCCGCAATCCCTCCGCTCTCGGTAAGTCAATGAGATAACCTCCGTGGCCTCTTTTCTGGTATAGTGCGAGGCTGCCTTTCAACCAACTTAATGGGGGATCATGATGGTCACAAATCAAAAATCAGGACCGACCCCGGATCTTCAGGGGACTAAAGTAGCGGCCGCCGCCCTCGCAGGCGGAGCCCTGCCCGGCGCCGATGCCGTTGGCGTCGATAAGATCCGGGATCTCTTGTTTGGCAACCAGATGCAGGATTACGACCGCCGTTTCGTCACCTTGGAAGAACGGTTCCTGCAGAAGTTCAGGGAGATCGAGTCGGAGATCACCCGCGGCTTGAGCACCCTGGAGACTTCGATGAAGAAGCAACTCGAATCCATAGCGACTCAACTGCGCGAAGAAAAGGACCTGCGAACGGATGCCGATAGGGACCTTGAGCGGACTCTCAGGGACCAGACCCAAGCGCTGGACAAGCGCCTTGGACAGCTTTCCGATCACCTGGCGCGCGTCGAACGCGAGCTCACGGAAAGGCTGAGCAAGGAATCGCAAGATCTCCGGGACGAGCTAAAGCACAAGAACGAGGAGTTGCGCCTCACGGCCGCCAAGATGTTTGCCGAGCTCGGCAACGTTAAGACCGATCGCAACCTGCTCGCCGGCCTGTTCATCGAAGTGGCGAAATGTCTGAATCAGGATTTCGGCCCCAAGCTCCTTGCCAAGGGTGGGGATGGTGAGCATTCCTGAGCCACTATCCGCGTGGCTTGGTCCTGAGTCCGAGAAGCTAAAGGCCCAACGCGAGTTACTTGCCGGCCTTTGCCTCGAGGCCGCGAAATGCCTCAATCAGGATCTCGCCACGCACCTGCCCGGCGACGGCGCGCTGGATCCGCGCCTTAACGAGCTGCGCCGGATCCTCCTGGGGCGTGAACAAGCTACCCTCGCGCGGCTCGAACAACGTTTGGAGGACCCCGAAGAGCTCGCCGCTGCGGTCAGTTACATCCTTCCTTCGGCGATTCTTAAAGCCGCTGCCCGCGACGGACGACTGAGCGAAGTGCTCGCGCCGACCATCGAGGGCGCTGCCCAGTCATCCATTAGAAAGGACCCGCGCACGTTGGTAAGCATCCTCTATCCCCTGATGGGACCGGCCATCCGCAAATCCATCGCGGAAGCCATCGGGAGCATTGTGCAGTCGTTGAACGAGATGTTGAAGCACAGCCTTTCCTGGAAGGGCCTGAAATGGCGTCTGGAGGCGTATCGGTCTGGGACCTCCTATGCCGAGATCGTGCTGAAGCATACCTTGATTTATCGGGTCGAGCACATCTTTCTGATTCATAAGCACACAGGACTGCTCTTGCAACATGTGGCCGCCGAAGATGCGGCGGCCCAGGATCCCGAGATCGTCTCCTCGATGTTGACGGCGATCCAGGATTTCGTGCGCGACTCGTTCTCGGGGACCGCGAACGCCGATCTCGATGCGTTACGGCTCGGGGATCTCCTAGTCTGGTGCGAGCAAGGCCCTTACGCGTTTCTAGTCGCAGTCATCCGCGGCCATCCCCCGGAGGCGCTCCACGATGTCCTGCGCGATGCCTTGAGCACGGTCCATGCGGAGCAGGGGCAGGCCCTGGCAGGCTTCGACGGAGATACCGCCGTGTTCCGGGCGCTGCAAGACCAGCTCGCCGACTGCCTTAAGGTCCAGGCCAAACCCCCCACCCAGGGGACGTCTCCCGCCCTTTGGATCCTGTTCCTCCTTCCCTTTGCCTTCGCCTTGTTCGGCGGCTACTCGCTCTACCAGCGTTACCAGGACGACCGCCAGTGGGCCGCTTACATCGAGCGGTTGCAGGCCGAGCCCGGCATCATCGTCACCGGTTTCGAGCGGCGTAACGGCACCTGGTACCTGACCGGGCTTCGCGATCCCCTGGCCGCGGACCCGGAGGCACTGATGGTCGAAGGGAAGCTGATCGCAGCGAGAGTTTCGGCGCGCTGGGAGCCCTACCAGGCGCTGCACCCAGCGTTCGTCTTGAAGCGAATAGCGACTATCCTGGCGCCCCCGTCCAGTGTGGCGCTCGCGCTCGAGGGCGATACCATACGCGCTCATGGCTCTGCTCCCCACGCGTGGATCGAGCAGGCGCGCCGCCTAGGACGGACACTGCCTCCCGGCTCGCCCGCGCTCGATCTGGGTTCGGTGAAAGACCTCAACCATTTGGAGCAACTGGAGTTCGACAGACTGCGTGAGGCCATCGCATCGACGCTGATTTACTTCGCCCGAGATGATCCCCTTCCTGCTCCGGATCAAGAAGCCGCGATCGATGCTGTGGCTTCGGAGCTCCGCGAGTTAAGGTTACTGGCGCAGCACCTGGGGCTCACGGTGCGCGTCACGATCGTCGGCCATGCAGACTCCACCGGCAAGAGCCGGGCGAACCTCGCGCTTAGCATGGGACGCTGCGAGGCCGTACGCTCGCTGCTAGGCGCCAAGGGTGTCGACACGGACTTCGTATTCATACGCGCCGCGGGTCCTCTAGAACCCTTACAGGCGGAAGTCTCGGATACCGACCGCGCTCGCAACCGACGCGTGTCCTTCACTGTGGGCCTCATAGAATAAGCCGCGGAGCGGGCGCGCGATGCTTCAAAAGAAGATCTGCATGCTGGGGTTTTTCGGCGTGGGTAAGACCAGCCTGGTGCGGCGTTACGTCTCCAGCGTGTACTCGGATACGTATCTTACGACGGTGGGGGTTAAGATCGACAAGAAGACCGTAACCGTGAGGGAGCAAACCCTCAATCTGTTGCTGTGGGACATCGCCGGGGAGGATGACATTTCCGCCCTGCGCACCAGCTATCTACGCGGCGCCGCCGGCTATCTGCTGGTGGCCGATGGCACGCGTCCCGAGACACTGGAGTCCGCGCGGTCGATGCAAGGACGGGTGGTGTCGGAGCTCGGACCAGTGCCGTTCGTGGTGCTGCTGAATAAGCACGATCTTGCCGGAGAGTGGCGGATCTCCGAGCACGATGTCGTTGATCTGACCGGTGCCGGTTGGACGGTCTATACCACAAGCGCTCGGACCGGCGAAGGAGTAGAGGCTGCCTTTCAAACACTCGCCGAGCGTATCCTTGGGTAAAGCGATGTTCGATCTGCCGCCTAGCGTCGCAAGCTCTTTGTGCTCGCTGATCACGACGGAACGCGCCCCGGCCTATCTGATCGTCGATGGGTCTCTGACGTTGAGAGGGGCCGGGGGCAGTCTCCAGAACTATGGGCTGGAGGCGCTGGCGCTTGGCTGCCCGGCCACCGAACAAGCGGTGTTTCTCGAAGGACTTCTGCCGTTTGGTGAGGCGCCGCTCGTCATGAAGGCCGTGGAGATGCCTTCTGGACGGGCCGCCGACCTCCATCTCCATCGTGCACAGGAGGGTGGGTGGATCCTGCTCCTGGATTGCACCGCGGAGCGCGCCGAAACACAGCGCTTGCAGCAGTGGGCTTACGATATGACGCTATTGCGCCAGCGAGAAGCCCGGCTCAAAGAGGAGCTTGCGGCGGCCTTTGCAGCGCTCGAACGCAGCAGTGAGGAACTGAAGCGACTGAGCGTAAAGCTCGAAGAGGAAAACTTGCGCTTAAGCGCCGAGCTCGAAGTGGCTCGCCGCCTCCAGGAAATGTTACTCCCTACCCCGGAGGAGCTCCGCAACGCTCAGCATGTCGACGTCGCTTGCTTCATGCAGCCTGCAGCCGAGGTCGGGGGTGATTACTACGATGTTCTGCAGTATGGCGGGCACACCTTCATCGCTATTGGAGACGTCACCGGCCACGGATTGCATAGCGGGGTGGTGATGTTAATGGCGCAGGTCGGAGTGCGCGCGCTCATCGCCAGTAAAGACAGCGATCCGGTCCGATTCTTTCAGGTATTGAATCGAACGCTTCATGATAACATCGCCCGCATGGGGGCCGACAAGAGCCTGAGCCTTGCAGTCCTCGATTTCAAGGACGGAGAGGTTCGTGTTAGCGGCCAACACGAGCAAATCATCGTCGTCAGGCGGGGAGGCCGGGTCGAGCTCGTGGACACGCTCGACCTCGGTTTCCCGATCGGCTTGTGTGACGACATCGCTTCCTTCGTTCACGCGAAGAAGGTGCGGCTCGGCGCGGGTGACGGCGTGGTGCTGTACACCGACGGTTTCACCGAGGCGGAGAACCCCGCCGGAGAGCCATACAGCTTAGAAAGATTGTGCGAGGCCGTGAGGCTCAATTGGGCGAAGCCGGTTGAAGCCATCAAGGACGCTATAGTCGCCGACGTGCGAGAGTTTATCGACGTGCAAACTGTCTACGACGACTTGACGTTAGTAGTGGCCAAACAGAAGCGGTAGGCGTCTGTACGGAGGTGCAATGGCGGAGTTTCTTGGCAACTTTACGGAAAGGGACATGCGCGACGCGGAATGTCTTGAGCTCCGTTTTTCCGCTACCTCGATTCCTTTGCGGCAGCGGTGGCGAAACAACGGCCTATCGGCGGATTTTCTTAGTGATTACGTGATATGCTTTTTTCCTGGTGAGGATACTGACAGCGCAGGTAGGCGCGAGGCAGCGAAGAGCGCCGTGAGTTACATCGCCAACGAGTTATTGGAGAACGCGATGAAATTCACGCATGCGCCGTCGGAGTACCCGGTTACCATCGGTATGCATCTCGATCGGAACCAGCTGCGATTCTATGTCACAAACAGTGTAGATGCCGAAGCGGAGCAAGGCTTGAGAGCGATGATTCGAAGGCTGCTGACAGAAGACACCAACGCGTTGTTTATCAAACAACTGGAGAGCAGCGGCGAAGGACGAGGCTCGGGGTCCGGTTTGGGTTATCTGACGATGATCAATGATTATGGCGCCGGGCTTGCCTGGAAGTTCGAACCCTATGAAGGTGACTCGCGGGTAATGAAGGTTACGACCCTCGTAAAGCTACCCATATGAAGCGCGTGTAGCGTTGCTCGGCGCACGACAACATCGAGGGTGCTATGGAAATAATTCAACAACACTACCAGATCAGATATGACCCGCACGCGAGCACGGTCACTTGCTCGGGGTCGTTTCGTTTAACGGGCGACGAATACGCGTCCGTGACCGAGATCCTGAATGCAGCCGCGGATGCAAAGCCCTGCGAGCTCACGCTAGACGTGACCGGACTGCAGTTCCTCAACAGCTCAGGGATCCATACCCTGTCTAAGTTCGTACTCCGTGTGCGCGGGCACAATACGACTCGGGTCACGGTTAGAGGCAGTAACAAATGTCCCTGGCAGCACAAATCATTGGCCAACCTGGAGCGGCTTCTGCCCGGCCTACGACTGGAGCTGGAATGATTCCGGAACCCCAAAGAGGCCTCGCATTGTTGGCCGACGATCCAATGGCGGAGGTGCAGTGTCTTCGGCGGCGTATTGAAGAGCTTGAGCAGGACAAGCGGGATCTGGAAATGATGCTGGAAATGACTACAGAGCATTCGGATACCGTTGAGGAAGACCTGCATACCAAGGCCGAGGAGGCGCTACGGGAAAGCGAAAGGAGGTTACGGGTCATCGTGGAAGCGACTCCGATTCCCGTCGTCATCAGCCGGGAAGCGGATGACCAAATCGTCTACGCAAACGCCATGGCAGGCCCGCTGCTCGGCCTGCCGACGCGAACCCTGGTGGGCCGGACTATAACGGAGTTTTACCATGATCCCGGCGCTCAGCAGCAGTTGTTGGAGATATTGACGCTTGAGGGGTGCGTCGATCACCGGGAGGTCCGATTCCAGGGTGCAGATGGCAGGCTCCCCTGGGTCGACGTCTCGATGCGCCTATTGGATTTTAACGGGCAGGCGAGCCTGCTGAGTGCTTGGCACGACATTACCCATCTCAAGGAGCTCAATTTGGCCGCTAGCTGTTTCGTGCCGAGGGAATACCTAGCATTTCTCGAGAAAAACAGTCTGGTCGATGTGCACTTGGGTGATCACGTCAGCGGGGAGATGACAGTGATGTTTTCGGACCTACGCTCTTTCACGTCGATCTCGGAGGATATGACGTCGCAGGAAAACTTCGACTTCGTCAATGCTTATCTCGGGCGGGTGAGCCCTGTCATTCGGCAACACCGCGGGTTTATCGTTAAATATCTTGGCGACGGTATCATGGCCATTTTTCCGGGAAGCGCCGATGATGGCGTTCAGGCCGGGATCGAGAAACTGAATCAGGTCAACGAATACAATGCCTATCGAAAAACCAAACGCCGCTTTCCCATACAGGTCGGTATGGGGCTCAACACAGGACATATGATGGTCGGCATGGTGGGAGAGCGGCATCGCATGCAAGGCGATGCGTTTTCCGACCATGTAAATCTGACCTCCCGACTGGAAGGCCTGACCAAACACTACAGCATCTCGTGCATCATTAGCGCGGCTACCAAGGAACGATTGGGGGACCCCGGGCGTTACGATATCCGCTTTCTGGACAAGGTTCAGGTCAAAGGCAAATTCAGGCCCTTGGATCTGTACGAGGTGTACAGCGCGGATCTGCCCGAGCTCCGATCCCTGAAGCAAAAGACCCAGGAGGAATACGAACAGGCCTTGGGACATTTCTATGCACGGGAGTTCGCCGAAGCGCAATCCCTGCTGTTTCGGGTGTTGCAGAAAAACCCAAGGGATAAAGTTGCCTGGCACCATCTGATGAAGACTACCGAGTGTCTTGATAACGGAGTTCCTGAGAACTGGTGCGGGGTCACAGTGATGGCGAGCAAATAGGCTGCGAATGTTCTGGATGCTTCTTCTTTGCCACTTCCTGGCGGATTATCCCTTTCAAAGCGACGCCATCGTTCAGGCCAAGAAGCGTCTACCGGGATTGATATGGCATGTCACGATTCATCTGATCACCATGCTCGTGGTGATCCTGGGATTGTTGGGGACAGATTCGCAAGTGGCCTTACCGGCCATCCTGGCGCTTACCGGCTTTCACTTTTTGATCGATCTCTGGAAAAACATTCTTTCGAGGCTTAGGCCGCGCTGGGTGATCTTCAGCTACCTGCAAGACCAGGCGCTCCATCTCCTCACTATCTTAGCGATCGCCTACTGGGCGGAACAGGCGGGCGGGCCACCGGTGTTTCTCAGCGAGACGGCCTGGATAATTCCTATGATCGGTTTTGTTTTGGTGACGCACGCGTGGTTTGTCACGGAACGCATATTGGTGCACAGCAACCAGCCTTATCAGCAATGGCTCAACGAGCAGTCGTGGTCTCGGATGGTCGGTCGGGCAGCCATGTTCAGCGCGTGGTTCGCGGGATGGAGTTTGTGGGGGCTGCTGATCTTGCTCGGCGGCCTCGCCTATCATTGGTTGGATCTCGCTGGGACCTACCGACTCAGAGCCTTGGCCACCGACGGTTGTGTTGTAGCCGTGGTGATGTCTGCTTTTAGCTGGTCATTGGCATAAGTTGAGAACGCCAAGATGAGCTCGGGTCAACTGCCTTCGGAACCTCGGTTGGCCACCGACTGCATACCTTTCCTTGCCAAAACGGTTCTGCTTTCTGAGCTGTCGGCCTCCGAAGTCGAATCCTTGGCCCGGCATATGGAGGTGCGTGCTTTAGCCCAAGGGGAGTTTGTGATCCGGCAAGGCGAGCCGGGCAACAGTCTTTACTTGGTCTTTGAAGGCCTCTTACAGGTCACGCAACGAAACGCCCGCGGGGAAGAAGTTCCGCTCAACCTCATCGGCCCTGGGGCAAGCGTGGGGGAGATCGCGCTGCTGAGCGGTGAGCGGCGGAGCGCCTCTGTTTATGCACGCCAAGACGCCGTGCTTTTTGCTCTTCCCAAGACTGCTTTTGAGCACATTCGACAGAAATCGCCCCTGGTAAGCGCCCGCTTTTCCGAGATCATCGTCGAACGCATCCAGAAAGCCGAGCTCAGAAATCTGCTGTACGTGAGTGAGCTGTTCAAGAGCATGGGCGAGGCCACGCTGCAGGATCTGGAAGCGGAGCTTGAGCTGGTTCTTTTTGGCGGGGGAGAGTGCCTCATGCGCGAGGGTGAAGAGAGTGACTGCAGTTATATCATAGTCAGCGGCCGGCTGCGCGTGACGGACCAGCACGGTGAAGGCGGGAGCCGGCTCATTTGCGAGCTTAGACGTGGCCAGACCGTGGGCGAGATGGGGATCCTGACTGGTGCCAAGCGCGCCGCAACGGTCACCGCCATGCGTGATACCCTGGTCGCAAAGCTCTCGCTAGCGGCATTCGACCGCCTGCTGCAGAAGCATCCCCAGGATATCGTCAGGCACTTTGCGGGCGAAGCGGTGAACCGCCTGTTGATGCAAACGCTAGGCAAGTCGCGGAACCAAAGCGCTGGGGCCAACATAGCGCTTGTTCCAGCCGATCAAGGGGTGAGGCTCACGCAATTTACCCGACTGCTCGCCGCAAGCCTTGCCGCATACGGACCCACTTTGCATCTGAGTAGCGAGTCTTTGGGAGACTATCTGAGCCCTAGCGGGATCGCTCAGACGCCGATAAACGACCCCAACAACATCAACATTGCGCGCTGGCTAAACCACCAAGAATCCGCGCATCGGCTTATTCTCTATCAAGCCGATCCCGGGCCTACGGAATGGACTAAGCGCTGTCTGCGCCAGGCCGATCGGATCGTGGTGGTAGGGGAAGCGTGTTCCTCGCCAAAGCGATGCGAAATAGAAGAAACGCTGCTGCTCGATCCCCGTTACCAGCACCTGCCGAAAATCCTGGTCATCTTGCATGAGAACGACGGCACACCCTATAACAACACCGCAGCGTGGCTTAAGGAGAGAGATCTGCGCTATCACTACCATGTCTGCCCTTCACAGGGAGACGATATCGCGCGTCTGGGGCGTCTGTTGATCGGCAAGGGCGTGGGCTTAGCGCTCGGCGGGGGCGGTGCCCGCGGGTTTGCCCATATCGGCGCGTTGAAGGCCCTGCACGAAGCCGGGATCCCGATCGACAAACTGGGTGGCACCAGCATGGGGTCCATCATTGGTGCCATGGCGGCCTTGCGGTGGGACCATGCGACGATGCTGGGGCGCGCCCTTTCCTTCAACTACCGCATGGACTACACCTATCCAGCGGTCGCCTTGACTGCGGGGAATAACATCACACACGGGCTCAAGAAAGGTTTTGGCGATCAGAAAATCGAGGATCTTTGGATCAGTTTCTTCTGCGTGAGCACCGATCTGAGGACGGGCAGCCAGTGGGTCCATAAGCAGGGGCTGCTATGGAAATACGTACGGGCGAGCATGTCGGTCCCGGGCCTATTCCCCCCGGTGATCGATGGGAAGAGTTTTTTTGTCGATGGCGGCTTGGTGAACAACTTGCCCATCGATGTCTTGCGAGCACAGGAAGACATCGGATATATATTCGCCTTTGATGTCGCTGGACGGGCCGACTTGGAAATGGAGGTTCCCATCGAAGGAAGCTTTTCAGGTTGGAAGGCGTTTAGGCGCAAGCTCAATCCTTTTGCGTCATCGATTGTTCTGCCTGGCCTGGCCAAAACCTTGATGCTCACCGCCATGATGAAGAGTGCGGGGGCGAATGAACTCATGAAAAACATGGCCGATTTCTACATGTGCTTTCCGGTGCAAGAACATGGGCTGATGGATTTTAACGATCTCAAAAAGATCGCCGAGACGGGGTATGGCCATGCCTGCGAACAATTGAGCGTATGGGAGAAAGACGGCTCCTTACGAAAAGTGAAAACGTAGCGCCTATGGGGCAGCTCATACGCGATCCAATCCTCAGCCGCGTGCCGCTCTTCGCCACACTGCCGGCGAGCGAGATTAAGCATCTCGAGAAGGCGCTGCGCCGTTCCGAGATCCCGGCGAATTTCATCCTCTTTCACGAGGGTGAACGCGGGGATCGCTTCTACATCGTGCTCGATGGTCAGGTCGAGATCGTCCAGGCGCTGGGGACGGCGGATGAGCGGCTGGCGGGCGTGCGCGGACCCGGCGAGTATTTCGGGGAGATGAGCCTCCTCAATCGCGATGCGTTGCGCACGATGACCGTGCGGGCGCGTACGCCGGTGCAGTTGCTGGAGATGGCGCGCGCCGATTTCGAGGGGCTCCTGCACCGCCAGCCGGTGCTCGCCTACGCGATGGCGAGCGTGCTGAGCGCGCGCTTGCAGGAATCGAGCGACGCGACGATACGCGACCTGCACGAGAAGAATCGCCAGTTGGCGCAGGCGAACGAGGAGCTCAAAGCCGCGCAGGCGCAGATCATCGAGAAGGAAAAGCTGGAACACGAGCTGCAACTGGCGCGGGAGATCCAGGAAAGCATCCTGCCGCGTAGGCTGCCCCAACTCGGGGGCTTCGACTTCGGCGCGCGCATGGCTCCCGCGCGCTCGGTGGGCGGTGACTGCTTCGATTTTATCGCGCTGGGCGGCGATTCCCTGGGGATCGTCGTCGGCGACGTATCCGGTAAGGGCATACCGGCGGCGATCTTCATGGCGCTAGCGCGTAGCCTGCTCCGTGCGGAAGGCAGCCGCGCCACCTCGCCACGCGAGGCGCTGCAAAATGTCAACCGGCACCTGTTCGGCATGAACGAAGCTGAGATGTTCGTCACCGTGTTATATGGGGTGCTGAACCGGGGGACGCGCGAATTCCAGTTTGTCCGGGCCGGCCACGACATGCCCATCGTCGTGGATGGCCGCGGCGAGGCGGTCACGCTACCTCCCGGACGGGGGCAGCCGCTAGGCGTCATCCCCGAGCCCGCGCTCGACGAGCAGAGGCTCATCATACTGCCAGGCAGCACGCTGCTGATCTATACCGACGGCATGACCGATGCCCTCAACCCGCAAGGCGCATTCTTCGGGCTGGAGCGGCTGCAGGAGGCCGTGCGCGCGAATCGCCAGGCTTCCGCGCAAACGCTCTGTGATCGATTGCTGCAAGCGGTGATAGAGCATCAGGGCGTGGCTCCGCAGCATGATGATGTGACCCTGGTCGCCGTGCAGGCGCGGTGACCCATCCGGTTATCTATCTGCGGGCGGGGGGTGCGCGCCATTCGCCGGAGCTTCGCTCTCCGGGGCTCGCCGGAAGAGGAGCACCAAGTGGTTTCTGGAGTCGCGCCGATCATAGTGGCAACGGTCGGCGAACCGGCGGATGAGCGGTATCCCCCAGCCGCCGACCTTGGTGTCCGCAAGGCTCGATGGAGGCGGGATCTCCGTGACACTCGAAGGATCGAACGGAATGCCGTCATCTTCGATTTCCAGCGTCAGAGAGTCGCTTTCGGAGAGAAGGTGTACCTCGATCGGATAGGGCTCTTCGGCTCGTTTCCCGTGGTTCATCACATTACTCACTGCCTCGTGCAAACAGAGATCGAGCCGGAACGCGATATCGCGTGGCAGTCCAAGGCGGTGAGCGATATCGGTTAACCACTCCGTCAGCCGCGGCAGCTCGGTAGCGTCGTTGGTGACGCTCAGTTCAAAGCGTTGCGACAAGACGGTTGCGTATCGAGGCTTATAGAGATTTCCAATCCCGCCCCGTGCAAGGTGCCTTCAGTGCCTGGTGCGCGGAATCGACGTCGTCGTATAGCGGAATAATCGCATCGGTGCCGGTGGTCTCGAGCACCTTTCTTACCATCGGGTCTGGTTTGCAGATGACCATCTTGCCCCCGCGTGAACCGAGGGCTTTGGCGTTGGACAACAGCAACCGGACCCCCATGGAGGCGAGAAAGTCGACTCCGGACAGGTCGACGATCACATTGGCCTTCCTGGTTGCGGTTAAGGACGTGAATCGCAGATCGATTGCGTTCGTTCCTACGATGTCCAGGCGTCCAAGGAGATTGATCTTCATGGTGCCATCATTCATTTGTTCGGTTTGCAGTTCCACGTAATGATCCTCAGAGGCTTTGAGTGAGTTATATACCGCAGGCGCCCGCACCGACCTCATCTTACAGCTATGCTCCAATAGAAGCTAGCGATCGAAAAAACACCATTGGTTGCATTCGGGTTTACGCGCCGCCGGCCGGTAGGAATGGCTCACACAGGAACGCGAGCGTATGACCCTGGAAACGGTGTGCGCGCCGCAGGAGGTGCAGGAAGATCCGGGCGGTGAGGAAGGCATCTCCCCCCGCAGTGTGGCGGTCGTGCGGCTCGATGGCGAACAGGCCGCACAGGGTGTCGAGGTCGAAGCTGCGAATTTTTCGAGACTCGGGGAACGCGCCTGCCCGCTCCAGGTGCAGGGTCAGATCCATGGTGTCCAGCGAGCGGTTCCGAAGCTCGAACCCGAAATGGCGGCGGTAGCCCGCGTTCAGCATGGCGATGTCGTGACCGATGTGATGGCCGACGATGATGCCATCTTTGAGATACACCAGGAACTGGCGCAGCGCTTCGGGTTCTTCCAGGCCGGCTTCGGCCTCGTCGCGGGTGATGCCGTGGACCGTCACCGCTGCAAAGTTATGAGCGATCGGCATCAGGACTTCGAAGGAGTCCCCGAGCAGGATCTCCTGATCGACGACCGCCACGGCGCCTAGGGTGATGAGCCGGTCGCGCCGGGGGTCGAGACCCGTGGTCTCCGAATCGAGCACCACGAAACGAACCTTCTCCACGGGCGTCTCCTCGGTCCAGGTGCGATCGAAGCAAGCGAAGTACTCCGCCGTCATGGGCAATGGATCAGATCGGATCATAGATCGCGGATCGAATCGAAGTTCGCCCAGGTGAGCTCGAGCAAATCGAGCACGGTGCGGAAGCAGCTTTTGAGCACCTGCTGGTCGTAGCGGCTGAGGCTCGCGGCCCGCACCAGGCTCCCCTCGCTTTGCTCGCGAATGGCGTTCCCGGTCCGATGATAGAGTCCGATCCGGAAGGCGTCGGCCGCCGCCGAGAACAGGGCTCCCCGGGAGCGGACGCTCTGCGCCACACGTTCCAACCTGCGCGTCGTGGCGGCCTCGGCGAGAGGGTGCCGGGCCAGGGCGAACACACGGCCGACGTCGGCGAGCGGATCCAGCAGGGTGCGCGTGAGATCGAGAGTCTCGTGCTCTGCGCGATCGCTTTCTACGACCAGATCGCGGAAGAGGGTCAAGGGCGGCAGATTGATCATCGAATCATTGGCCAAGACCGCGATAAAGACCGGATGGTCGCGCAGGTGCTCGACGAGATAGTCCGTCAACTCGGCAGCAAGTGCATGATCGCCCGCCACGGGCCGCAGATCGAAGAGCGTGCGCGAATCGTAGATGCCTTGGCCAATCGGATCGGTCACCAGTCGTTCGAAGAACCGTTTCCAGGCTGCCAGAGAAAGGCATGCGGGGAGAGCTTGCGGCGGCTGCCGCTCCCGCGAAGTCAGGAATCCACAGGCAGGTAGGAGCTCAAGGACGCGGCGAGCCCATTGCTTAAAGTAGGATTGGGCTGGCGCCGCACCCTCCGGAGGGGGATCCCGGTAAACAAGTGCTATCTCCGGAAGGATCGGAGCCAGGAGCTCGCTCCGTCCGGCAACACCGAAGAGAATCCAGCAGGGTGCGAGCGACGGGTCTCGTTCAGCCGTCGAGCAGCCAGGCCAGTCGTCCGATTCGGGTCGGCTGAGATCGATAGCCATCTCCAGAATCGCCGCGTACAACTCGCCGAGACACTCGCAGAACCAATCGACGGCCGGAGCTTCCGTCATGCCGTCGGCGAGCATGACCTCGATTTGCTTCCGGGCGCGCGCCAGATCCGTAGCCTCGCGCGCGTCCAGGATTTCGCGGAGCAGGAGCGGCGGGTTGATGCCTCTGTAGAGCTCCAGGTCGCGGTCGGTCACGATCCCTTGCAGCGGGCTGTCGCCGGCACCGTTTACGGTGATACCTGCAAAACAGGTACGGCCGCGCGTCATCGCGAGCAGCGCAGCGCCGGTGTCGAAGCCGGGGGCGAGCATGGGAAAGCCGGAATGCATGATGGCGCGGCAAGGCGCCTCTAAAGAGACTTCGCCGGTGGCGACACGGTCCCGTAAGGCCGCGACCGTCACCGCGCCGAGCGGCCTCCCCTCCGGGTCGGTGACGGCGACGACCTCGGCGCCGTGCCGGGCCATCATCCGGGCGGCCTCGCCGACGGATGCACTCGGTGAGCACAGCAGCATACGGCGCCGGATAGACTCCCGCGCCGGGCCAGAGCGGACCAGCCAGAGGCTGTCGGCGGCGGCGTGACGCGATTGTGGGGTGCGACCGGCTCCCAACGGGGCCTCGACGGCTTCGGCGGCCGAAACAAAGCGGCCTGCCTGCGGATAGCGGCTCACGATGGCCACGAACTGCTCTGCATCGAGCGCATAGAGGAGCACGTCGCTAACGGTTCTGGCCGAGTGGGTGTAACGGTCCGCCGCTTCCAAACCGAGCACAGCCCCCTCGCCGAGAAGGTCGCGCAACTGCTCCCGATCGGGGAGGTTCCCCAATAGCTCCACCGTGCCCTGCTGGACCACCCAAATAAATGAACGTCGTGGTTGGCTCGTCCGGAACACGAACTCCGAATTTTCGTGGAACTGGACTCGGCCGGAGGCCGCGAGCTCAAGCAACTCTTCCTCACAGAAGAACTGAAATGGCGGATACCGCCTAAGAAAATCGGCGACGCGGTAGCGGATGAGAGAGGTCTTCATCGGTTCGTTCAATAAACACGTTGCGGGACCGGGATGCGTATCCTTCTCCGGAAACGGGCATGGCGCTTGGCCCAGCGCGAGCGAAAAATTGAAAAATGGGATCGCAGTCGTTTAACGATGAGGAAAGATCCGAAATACTTTGCACTCCGACCCCATTTTTCAGTTTCCTCGGCATCCCCGTCCTCCAGCCGGTGCCGGACGATGACCACACCCACGTCGCGCACGCCGCGTACCGCCCCTGCTTGTTGACCGACAGGCGCAGCCACGGCACCGGGAACTCGTCGAGGACCAGCTTGGCCACGGCCTCCGCCAGCGCCTCGACGAGCTGATAACGGCTCTGCTCGACGAAGGCCGTCACGCGC
>JBQTJM010000119.1:0-2732 GCA_052387115.1 Gammaproteobacteria bacterium
CGAGGAAAAGGGTACGGCCGAGAGCGCCGGGGAGGAGATCGATCAAGCGGTGGAAAAAGCCAAGGAGGCCGTCGATCCGCAAGGTCCGGCCGAGCGCGCCGGCGAAAAGATCGATGAGGCGGTCGAAGAGGCCAAGGAGTAGAACGGCCGATTGTGGCTAAGTCCTCCTACAGGCCCCGCGTGGCCGTTGCTCTCCAAGGCAAGAGGAGCTTTTTTATTCGAAAGCCGCAGTGGCTTGGCGGTAGGGCGGCCTCGATCGTGTCCACTGGCCGTCGAGGTCGCCCACGCGGCAGGAATAGTCATGATCCTCCTCCTACGGGACTCAGATTTCTAATGCAGCATTAGCGCGAATGACGACCCAGATGAACTGTGACAGCGATGCACAAAGGCAATTCCAGCGGCGCGCTCATCCTCGTGGTGCAGGATGTGGAGGAGACTCGCGACGGCATAGAAGCGTTGCTCCTTGCGGACGGTTACCGTGTAGACACCGCCCGAGACGAAAAGGATGCCGTCTTACGAACTCAGCGCAGGTATCCCGATTTGATCCTGGTCAATCTCGGCCAGGTCGCCGTCGAGGTCATTGCCGTGGCCCGTCGTATACGAGCACGCGCGGAGTTGAGTGAGGAGGTGCCGGTCGTGATCTTTTGCGCGGACGGAGTCGGTGAAGGCGATGAAGTCGAGATCGGACACAAGGTTTATGTCACCCGTCCGGATAACTTCAACCAATTGAGAGGGTTACTCGGTCGTCTTGTGCACCGGAGTCCCCTTGTGGCCTAGACGTGCGCGCGCTCAGAGCTTGTGAAAAAATCTACTGCGCTCGGGATCTCGCGTTCCGGCGGTGCTCGGAATCCCCATGTATTTCAACATACACTCCGGTTCCTGCGCTCCGGCGGAACGCGACCTCCCTTCGCTCGCGACGATTTTTTCACAAGCTCTCAGCTGAACAGGCGCTCGAACTCGTTTTGGACTACCCGATAGCACTCACACACGGTCGCTTCCAAGCCTGGACGGTCGAGGACCGTGATGTGGCCCCGGGAATAGTTGATCAATCCGGCATCTTGCAGGCGACCCGCGGCCACCGTGACACTCTCGCGCCGCCCCCCCAACATGTTCGAGATGAATTCTTGTGTCATGTGCAATTCGTTTGATCCCACCCGGTCGAGGCATAGCAACAGCCAGCGGCATAGGCGCTGTTGCAGGGAATG
This sequence comes from Gammaproteobacteria bacterium, assembly GCA_052387115.1. GTDB lineage: Bacteria > Pseudomonadota > Gammaproteobacteria > JACCXJ01 > JACCXJ01 > JACCXJ01. The sequence goes on from JBQTJM010000119.1 coordinate 1,206, forward strand.
CAGACGGTTGCAGACCGCGGTCTGTGAGATCTGGGTGATGAGTGCCTGAGTATAGCGCAACAGCAAAAGTTGTAATGAGCTGCCCCGCTTAAACTCCTCCTGGAGTACCTCGGCCGGCATCCTGATGGCGCCGCCGGCGATCTGCACCACCGCCCGGTTGGGCGTCGTGTCGCCGCCCAGAAACAGGGCAATACCCACCACGCCGTCACTACCGGCCAATCCCATCTCGACGGTTGCGCCATCTTCCATCGTGTAGACCAAGGATACGATGGCGGTCGTGGGAAAATAAACGTAATCCATGCGCCGTCCCGATTCGTAGAGGACCTCGCCCAGAGCAAAGGTGATGGGCTCTAGGCGCGGGAACAGGCGCTCATAGTCCTCATCACGCCGGAGCGCCGCGAGCAGGCGGTTCTCTATTGGGCCACGGGGGGAGGTTGCGCAGATAGAGACATGCGAGATCACCACCTCCAAAGGTCCGGGAGGCCGATGGCCCAACCCTCAGTGTCGCCGGGCCAATGGACGCCAAGTCGCTGGACCAGCCACGTACGTTTTTGCGGAGTATACGACATACAGTTTGGTGTCGCAAGAGCGCTCTCGACTGTGTTGAACCCGGTTGAGGGGGCGGGGGCGGCGGGGGACCTTCCGAGGGTTGTGACCCTTCTTTCCCATTCCGTTGCTGCGTTCCAACATCCCCGGCGGTCAAACGTTGCGGAACTCTTCGATCCAATGGTAGCATGATCGATTCCTGCGGCAATCAGCGATCATGACCGCACCATATAGAGTGAGAGGAGGCTTGGACATGAACTGGAAAGAACAGATAGACAAGGCCATTGGCACCCTGAAACAGGTGGCCGACAGTGATACGGTGAAGGGACTGACTGCCAAGGCGAAGGATACGGCCAGCAAGCTGGCTCAAAGGGCGAAGAGCGGGGCCTTGGGTGCCGCGGAGGCCTTCGTCGAGGCCAATTCTGATCCTGCGGCGTTCAGGGTCCGTTATCTACACGCCGACGTCAGTGTGGTGTCGCCGTCCGATGGTATCGAGGTGACGCGCCCGAGCCCAGGCAGCGTTGTCATCTGCGATGGAGCCGGCAACGGGATCGTCATCAACGCAGCGGCGGACAAGGCCTATGTCACCGAGCAGATCGGAACGGTCGCGAAGCTTGGCGCCAACACCTTCGATCTCGGGGCAGAAGACGGCGTCAACGTCGTCGTCCTCAAGGATTGAGCCAAATACCCGAGCACAAGTACAAGAGCAGCGTTGAAAAGATCCCGGACGTTAGCGACGATGGTGCGGGCGACGTTGCTCATTTTTCCAGCTTTCCGAGAAAACCTGCGGTGGCGATGGGACAGCTGAACGTCCCCGCCAGGGCCAGCAGATCGGCGTCGCCGGTGAGCGAAGCGCCATGGCACAAAAAATCCCACCAATGCCGGGCTTTACATGGGTTCTTGAGACTTGGTGAGACGGGGTGAAGCGCAGCGTTTTGGCTTACACCTTGAAGCGGAAGTGCATGACGTCGCCGTCGCGAA
>JBQTJM010000120.1:0-2053 GCA_052387115.1 Gammaproteobacteria bacterium
GCGAGCGGGATCCCCGTTACCGCCGGTACCGCCGTGATGGAGCTGACGCCCGGAATCACCTCGATGCGCACCTCCGGCCAGCGCGAACGGGCCTCTTCCTGTAAATAGATGAAGGTGCTGTAGAGGGAGGGATCGCCCTCGGTGATGAAGGCGACGTCGCGGCCCGAAACGAGGTGCTCGCCGATCTGCGCGCAGGCCCGCGCCCAGGCGGGCAGGAGGCGCTCCGGCTCCTTGCTCATCGGAAAGGTCAGGAACAGCCGCTTTTGCCCCGCGACCTCACCGAGCGTGGGTTTGACGATCTCCCAGGCCTTGGACGCGCCGTAGTCCGAGCCGCGCGGCAGCGCCAGCACTGGCGCCCGCCGGATCGTCTCGAGCGCCCGCAGGGTGATGAGATCGGGCGCGCCAGGCCCGACGCCGACGCCGTAGAGCGTCGCACCGCTCATGGCGCCGCCTCCGGTTTGGTGACCGCGAAGATCTGGATCGGGTTCAGCGCCTCGTAGCGCAGATAGTGGGCGAGCGGCTCGGCACGGGAGACCTGGAGCAGCGTCACCTCCGGTGTGAGGTCGCGGCCCCGGATCGCCTGGTAACACTCGGCGGCATTTTCGAGGGTAATGGCGTTTGCGACCAGCCGTCCGCCCGGATGTAGCCGTTCCAGCGCGGTCTCGATGATCGCCGCCATGCTGCCCTTGCTGCCGCCGATGAACACGGCATCGGGTGATTCCAGATCGGCCAAGGCCTCGGGCGCGCGGCCCGACACGACGCGCACGTTGTCGAGGCCGTGGGTGCGGAGATTTTCCTCGCAGATCGCGACGCCCTCGGGGTCTAGCTCGATAGCATAGACCCTGCCTTCGGGCGCGAGCAGGGCCGCCTCGATGGCCACCGATCCCGAGCCGGCCCCGATGTCCCACAGCACCGCGTCCGGTCGCAGATGCAAAGCCGCCAACGACAGCAAGCGCACCTCGCGCTTGGTGATGAGTCCCTTCTTGGGCATGCGCTTGGCGAAGGCGTCCTCATGCAGGAACGGGATCGCAGATGGCGGCCGCCAGCGGGGATCGGTGCGGACCAGGACCAGCACGTTGAGCGGCGCGGCATCCGTGACCTCGGCGAGCGCGGCGATAGAAAAGCGCCGCACACGCTCCTTCGGGCCACCGAGATCCTCGCAAAGCCAGGTCTGCCGGGCGGTCTCGCCGTGCGCGATGAGATGCGCCGCGATGCGCGCCGGGCCATTTTCGGGATCGGTGAAGATCCCGGCCTTCGACAGCCGCTTGAGCCGGGTCGCGAGCCCGAAAAGAGGACGGCCGTGCAGGGAGAGGAACGCCGCATCGTCCCACGTGAGCCCGGCCCGGCCGAAGGCGAGCTGCATGCTGCTCGGTTGCGGGATGACCTCGACGTGCTCCGCGCCGAGTTTTTTGATCACCAGGCCGCCGATCCCATAGAAGAGCGGATCGCCCGAGGCCAGGATGCAGACGTTGTGCTCCTCGGCGAGCGAGGCGACGCGCTCGATCGCCGCACCGAGGCTGTCCTTGAAGACCACGCGCTCGCCCTGGAAATCGGGAAAGAACGCGAGCTGGCGCTCGCCGCCGGCCAGTATCTGTGCCGTGGCGATGGCGTTCATGGCGCGGCTCGTCAACCCGGCGCAGCCATCGTCGCCGATCCCGACCAAACTGACCGCGCGCCTCATGCGGGCGGCTCGGCGGAGAGCAGGAGCAAGGCGTGGATGATGGCGACGGCGATGGGGCTCCCCCCCTTGCGGCCGCGCGCCACGATGTACGGTACCGGAAGCTCTAATGCCGCTTCCTTGGACTCGGCCGCCGAGACGAATCCGACCGGCACGCCGATGACCAGCGCCGGGCGCGCGCCCTCCTCGCGCGTTAAACGCACGACCTCGATGAGCGCCGTCGGGGCATTGCCGATCGCCACCAGGGCACCGTCCAGGACGCCCAGGCGATGGGCCTTGCGCATCGACTCGATGGCGCGTGTCGTGTTGGCGGACTTGGCCGTGGCGATCACGTCCTCATCGGAGATGAACGAGCGGATCGTGCAGCCATAGGCT
>JBQTJM010000121.1:0-10724 GCA_052387115.1 Gammaproteobacteria bacterium
GTTTCCGCCTCCCCTCCCCACCGTCTTGGTTTACCGATAATGTTGATCAGCAGACCGTAGGGCGCGCGTCCGCGCCAACTCATTCGCGGAAGGCAGCGCCGTTGTTGCATCCCCAATTTGCCGGCAACTACCCCTTTGACATACCGGTGGAAGCTCGAATACGGCCAATGGCTCATGTATGCCACGTATCCATGCTTCACCTGGTTCCAATGGATGTAATCGATAATCAGGCATGACGGAATCATAAGGTCAACGAATGGCATGGGCACGCGCCCTACGCTTGCTTACACTCGAACCTACGCCGCGTGCAACTCTTCCCGCAGCACGCGCCGCAGCGTTTCCTCATCGATTGGACGTCTGCTCAGATACTCCCGCAGTGCCAGGTTGATGGCTGTCTGATAACCCGTACCCTGTTGTTCGGCTCGTGCCCGGAAGTCCTCCAGCACATCGTTATCCAGCAGGATAGTGATGCGCGTCTTTCCACACCGCAGTCGATTCAGGTGTTCCACCTCGGTGGCGCGCGTCGCGCCAGTCATGTCGTATTCACGCTTCATAAGATTGCCGCTCCTTCTTGGTCGCGGGTCTTGCGGAAATTAGCCGGATCGCGTCCGGTTCCCGATACGGGTATACCACTGTCAAGAGCCGCTCGAGGGCATCCCTCCCCACCGCCACGAACCGATGCTCATCCTCCGTGCCGGCATCCTCGCGTACCAGCGCCATGGGGGTCGAGCAGGACCGGCTTGGCATCTTCGAGGTCTACACGATGTTTGCGGCGATTGATGGCGTTCTTCGCGGGGTCATACTCGATATACACGCTGCAAATTATGCATATTCAATGTGCATTAAGTCAACATTTCGAAGGGCGCCGACAGGGTGTAGATCCGCGAATACGTCACCATCGGGCGGAGAGGAACAAAGCTATGACAGGATGGGCATCGTCCACCATGCGGCGGCTCATCACAGTCTATCTACCATGCTTAGAGAGGGATAAGGTGGGCAATGCCCACGCTACCCTGGCTTCATCTCACTTGAGACCGATAACAGTATCTACCCCGGCTATCCTTACTTTTTACCGAAAGCGCTCCGCCACATCCCACGGCAATTTCAGGATCGTAGATTACGATATAGGCATCAAGGCCTGAACCCCGGTCTTGGCCTACAGGCGATCGAGGTCAAGCGCGTCGCCGTCGCCCGCCCAGCTCTTGGCGAGCAGTCCCTCCACGGTGCGGAGGGACGGGATGTCGCCGCGGCGCCGTGCCCGACCGTTGTTCGGCGTGCGGGCGAGCGCGACGCGGAAGCATTGCTCCGCCGGAGCGAGCTCGCCGGCGAGCAGCCACACCGCCCCCAGCGACTGGTGAACCGGATAATACCAATAGGGCGGATCCCTGGCGGGGAGACGGTCCTGGATCGCCGCCGCGACCTCGAATTCACTCGCGGCCCCCACCCGATCACCGCGGGCCTGGGCAATGCGGCCGAGCACCACGTGATGTGCGAGACCCAATATATCCTGCGCCGGCACGCCGGCGGCGCTCAGATCCTTGAAGTTGGCCTGCGCGCTGAGGGTGGTGATGGCGCGGGCCTCTCCCTGCGCGGCCTCGATGCGGCCCTGCGCCGCATACGCCACCCCGCGCGCGTAATGCCACATCGCCTTGACGTAAGGGAATTCCGCCCCCGGGCTGGGGAGAGCCAGCACCCGCTCGGGGGTGCTGAACTGAACATGGGCGAAGTAGGGCGCTGCCTTCATCGGCTGGGCCGGGGCAGAGGCGCGGACCGCCTCGTCCGAGACGGTGCGCTCGAGCTTCTCCGCAGCGGCCAGGGTGGTCTCCCCATCGCCCGCCATTTGCGCGGAGACCAACAGGGAATGGATATGGTGAGGGTAGTAGCGCTCTGGATAGATACCCGCGGGCCTCGCCCTGGCAAGATAGGCCTCATCCACGGTGATGGCGGCCCGATTCACGGCGAGCGCATCGAGATAGCGCCCGACCTGGTTATAGACATGGGCCGCCATGTGCACGAGATGCCCGGCCCCGGGCATCAGCGCGGCCAGGCGTTCGGCGTACCGCTCTGCCCGCCGGGGCGCGGTCGGGACCGCTACCGTGTGGAGGTAGTAATGGATGGCACCGGGGTGATCGGGGTTTTTGGCGAGCACCCGCTCCAGCGTCTTGACGATCGCGGCGATCCGGCCCTTTGAGCGGCCACGGTCCGCTTGCGCGGAGTCCCAGAGGCTCAGGTCCATCAGGGCCTCGGCATAGAGGACGGCGATGTCGAGGTCGTCGGGGAAACGCGCCGCCACCCGGCCCATGGCCTGCGCGTAAGCGGCATCGAGCGCCCGGCGCCGGGCCTTCGGATCGCTGGCGTAGCGCGTCGCGAGTGCCTCGATGTGCGCCCGTTCCCGCTCGCTCGCCCGCGCGGCCACTCTTAGAGACAAGGTTGTATCAGGGGAGCGGGCTCCGTGACCCCCATCTCCGTCACCTGCACCCGGACCGGCTGAGAGACAGAGGGGCCGGGCGGAAACGCGCTTTTCAACTCTACGGCCACCCGATAGGTGTCGGCGTTCGGGCCGGCGGGCGGGGACGCAGTCCAGTCCATAGCCCGGGCCTCTACCGGGCTGAGCTCGCAGTGCGCCGGCTCGCCTTCCCCCTCGGGTATCCACAGGCCCCGGTAGCTCGCCGAGTCGAGCCCGGTGAACCGGTCCTCGCCGGCAAGCTTGCGGTAGAAGGACTCCGTCAGGGCGTAGCCCGGGCAGGTCGATTCCGTCGCCCCCGCGGGGCCCCCATAGCCATTCGCCGCGGACTGGGAGCCGGTCGCAAAGAAAAGCTCGCCGAACCCGGACCCGTCATCGTTGGAGCCGGCGTTCATCTCGACCTCCACGACGAAGCTCGTGCAGGGCTCCGCACCCGCCTCCGGGGCCTCATAGTAGCTGCCGCTCGTGAGCCGCGCCCCGGTAAAGCGGGCGGGCACTTGCAGCCGCTGGTGGGCCTTCGCGCCCGCGCAGGCGTCGGTGGCAGGGCCCGCGCCCGTTGCGTCGTGGATGATGACGCCACTCACGGCGCCCTGCGCGTACACGGCCGCGCCCAGGCACAAGGATAAAGAAAGACGGTTGCGTTTCATGGTCGTTCCTCCAAATTGGAAAAATTAAACAGTTGAAAGTCTTGGTTTACGACACCGGTCATCCGATATCGCCACTCAGGTAGCGACGCGTGTGCCACGTTCGTGGCTGTGCGCAACTGCTTTGTATTTTGGCGTGTTTATGCGCGATGTTCAGGTGGATATCGATCCAGTTGCAGGATCTCAGCAGAGGATCCGCTACCGATATTTCGGTACCCTACCGAAATATCGGTAGCGTTCAGGGCTTGCGGGTGATGCCCAGCTTCTGCATGCGGGACTGGAGGGTGGTGTACTTGAGGCCGAGAAGCTCGGCCGCGCCGCCCGGGCCGGCTGAGGCGCCAGCCAGTGGCTTCGAGCGCCTTGACGATGTGGGCGCGCCCAAGGGTGCCATCGACCCTCTCCTGCCAGCGCACCGCGGCCGAGGGCCGTGGCGATTGCAGCGCGGTCGAATATCGGGTCGGCAAAAAAGCCGGCTTCCTTGCCGGCTGTGATGGCGGGTTGCGCTTCGTTGACCCGCCCGTCACGGACTTCCTTGGGGCGCGTGCGATCGCCGTTACCGGTCAAGGCCCCCGAGCTATTCCCTCGACTCCCTGGTTATTGCTGAGAGCACAGTTCTCCCCGTCGAAGATGATATCGACGATGTTCCCGCTGCTGACGCTGTTGCCGGTCACCAGCGCCGGGCAGGTGACCCTGAGCGGGGCGCCGTCTACCAGGTTTCCGCTCACGATGCCCTTCGTGCGCGTCTGGATACCGTCGCCCGCGCCTACCGCCCGAGTTCCCGCCAGGACGACGTTGTCACGCACGATGGCCTCGTCTCCGGCAAGGATGCCCTGTTGCATGGTGTTGTCTCCTCCGACTCGCATCCCCTCTATCACCTCCCCGAAGCCTTCCGTGAAGTCGATGCCGGCCCTGAAGTTGGTCACCACCCCATTGCGCACACTGACCCTGGCGCGCTCTGCGTCGGTGTTGAAGCCGATCCCGGTCCCGGTGCCATTTCCTTTGATGGTATGGCCCCTGAGGTCCAGGCTCACGTCGCTCGCGGCGATCACGATGCAGTTCCCCGCGGCATTGAGGTTCTTCGTGAGTTGAAAGGAACCCCGTCCGGTGATGGTTCGGCACGAGTCGATATTGGTCACGGCCCAAGCCGGCTGGGCAAGGGCGCCGAGCGCGAGCGTCAAGGCCGCGGTCTTCTTTACAAAGTGTTGCGCTTTCATGGAATGTCTCCGTCAATTCAAAATTGCGTCAATAAGGTTTCGGTTTGCGCCACCCGTTATCCGGCATCGCGACGGAGATATTGCGACGCGTGTGCCACGTCCGATGCGGAACCAGCGGGCTGGCACAACTGCTTGTATTTAGGCGTGTTTATGTGCGATCCTTGGGTGATATCGATCCAGCCACAGGATCTCAGCATCGGATCCGCTACCGACATTTCGGTAGCCTACCGAAATATCGGTAGGGCTCAGGCCTTGCGCGTGATGCCCAGCTTCTGCATGCGGGATTGGAGGGTCGTGTACTTGAGGCCGAGGAGCTCGGCCGCACCGTCCTTGCCGCTGAGCGCCAGCCGGTGGCTCCAGCGCCTTGACGACGTCACAAGGTCAGAAGCCAGATCACAGCGGTAAGTAGGTGATCCGGTTAACCCACTCTTCCGCTTCGCTGGCCCCCCATATCAGCTCAAGTTCCTCAACCACGACGCTGTGCGGCAATGCCTGACTGAGGATCACTACGCCCGCGCTGTGCTCCTTACGGATGAAGTTGCCGAAGTGGCGGGGCATCTTGGTTTCATCGTGGCTGACGAGGATACGACCTTCTCGCGCGGCCAAGGCCAGCACTTCAGGGTCGCTCTGGCCAGCGAGGCCCGCTTTCGTCGCGGATTGAAAATCGATCTCGGGTTCGCGTCGAAGCAATTTGCGCACGATCAGGAAATTCAGATCTGCGTCCGCCTGGAAACGGACGATCATTCAGGCCTTGGCGCGCAGCTCACGCCGTCTCAATGCCAGCTGTTCGTAAAAGGCGGGATCGGCATCGCGGGCCGCCTGGCGTTGCTGGTCATAACGCTCACGCTTATCGGCAAGATCGGCGTCCACTTCGGCGCGATGACCGAGATAGAACGCCAGCGCGCCATGGATTTGTTCCAGCGTCAGGAGCGGATAGCCTTCTTGGATACCTTCGGCTGAATGCCCGTCCAAATAGGCATAGACGACCGAAGCCAGCGAAATGCGGGTGTTGCTGAGGTGATAACCCCCCTCCCGTTTCTCAACGTAGTGCTTGTCTGTCACCATGCCCATGCGTCCCGTTTACGAAGTCCAAAACACATGTTAAGAATGCTAAACTACAAGAGGTAATATTTCAAGACCTGACCCCTTTTTCCGGGCGGCGAGAAGGCCGCCCCGTTGAAGGAAGCCGACCTCGGCGAATAGCGTGGGTTTGCCGCGGACATGCGTCGCATCGCATCTTGGTAGCGATCAGGCCTTGCGCGTGATGCCCAGCTTCTGCATGCGGGACTGGAGGGTGGTGTACTTGAGGCCGAGGAGGTCGGCGGCGCCGCCCTTGCCGCTCAGGCGCCAGCCGGTGGCCTCCAGCGCCTTGACGATGTGGGCGCGTTCGACCTCTTCCAGCGTGACCAGCGGAGACGCGGGTACATCAGGGCGCGCCTCCTCGAACCAGCTACCGAGCGCGAGACAGCTACCGTGGGTGAGGATGACGGCGCGCTCCAGGACATGCTGCAACTCTCGCACATTGCCCGGCCAGGCGTAGCTCTGGAGGGCCGTGAGCTGCGGCTCCGGCAGCGATCCGACGGTCTTGCCGTATTTCGCGGCGTACTTGTGCACGAAGTGTGTGACCAGGGGCGCGATGTCGTCCTTGCGTTCGCGCAGCGGTGGCAGCGTAATGGGAAAGACATTCAGGCGATAGTAGAGATCGGGTCGGAACCGACCCTCCCGGGCGCAACGGCTGAGATCACGGTTGGTCGCCGCGATGATGCGCACATCGACCTTCAAGGTACGGGTACCGCCCAGGCGCTCGAATTCCCCTTCCTGCAGGACCCGCAAGAGCTTGGCCTGGAGATCCAGGGGCAGCTCGCCGATCTCGTCGAGGAACAGCGTACCCCCATCGGCCAGCTCGAAGCGGCCGGGCTTGCGCGCGAGGGCGCCGGTGAAAGCCCCCTTCTCGTGCCCGAAGAGCTCGCTCTCGATCAGGTTCTCCGGCAGCGCGGCGCAGTTGAGCTTGACCAGGGGTTTACTACAACGCCGGCTCAGCCGGTGGATCGCCTGGGAGATAGGCTCCTTGCCGGTACCGGTCTCGCCGACGATCAGCACCGAGGCGTCGGTGCCGGCGACCTGCTCCACTTGGTTCATGACCTCGGACAGCCCCCCGGTTGTGCCGATGATCGTCTCGCCCTCCTGGACGGCCCGCAGCTCTTCCTCCAGATACTGCGTCAAGCCGCGCAGTTTCCCCATCTCGGCCTCGGCCTTCCTGCGCTCCTCGATGTCGCGCAGGACCAGCGTGTAGATCGCTTGGCCTCCCGCCTCCGCCTGGGACAGGCTGGCCTCGATGGGAAAGACCTCGCCGTCGGCACGCACGGCCTGGTGACCCTGTGGCACCCAGATCGGCGCTTGCAGTAGCCGTCCTACTGCGGCCCCGCTCACGTACTCGGTCAGCAGCTGGCACAAGCGCTCCGAGAGGAATCGTTTGCAGGGCTGGCCGATGGCCGTGCCGGCCGCACATCGAAACACCCGCTCGGCGGCGCGGTTGAACAGGGTGACGCAACCGTCCTCGTTGACGACGATGATCGCGTCCATCGCCGATTCAAGGATGCTGGCCAGCCGTTCCTGGTCTTCTTGGTGTTGCTGCTTGAGCTCTTGCAGTTTAAGGTGGGTGGTGACGCGCGCGAGCACCCTCTTCGTGCTGAAAGGGTTTGGTGATGTAATCGACGGCGCCGAGCTCAAAGCCTTTGACCTTATCTGCCGTGGTAGTCAGGGCGGTCATGAAGATGATGGGAATATCTTGGGTGGCGGGACGTTCTTTGAGCAAGCGGCATGTGGTAAACCCATCCATCTCAGGCATCATCACGTCGAGCAGGATAAGATCGGGTCGGACGTAGTCGGTCTGCTCGATCGCGCTTTCACCATCCTCGGCAATCGAGACGTTAAGGTCTTGATCGCGCAGATCGGCGCCCGTCAACAACACCGGGATACGCTGGTCGTGCTTCGTCCTCCAGGTAGTCTCGTGGACCTCCGTAGGTCGCGGACCCGGCAGCCCCCTGGGAAAATCTTCTTCGGCAAAAAGGCGTTCTATCGACTGGCCGATCAACTCAGCCTCCGTGTAACCGAGGAGCTGTAACGCCGCCGGGTTCACCGTGAGGATGCAACCAGCCGGATCGGTCACGATCAAGGCCTCCCCCATCTGCCGGATGAGGCCCGCGACATAGTCCCGCGAGACGGTAGTATCCCTGAGCCTCAATGACATGGTATTGAATGCCTCTGTCACGCGCCCGATCTCGTCTCGGGAGCCGGGCTCGGCGATGGTGCCGAACGCGCCTTGGGCGAGCTCTGCCACCGCCCGCTGCAAGCCGAGGAGCGGACGCGTGATCCCGCGTGAGACATACCATGCCGCGAGGGCCGACACGACCAGCACGAATCCGAAGACCCCGGTCAGCTTGCGCCCCAAGCTCCGGGCGGGGACCAAGGCGATATCCTCCGGTAGGCCGAGGATCAACGTCCATCCGTTCCCTGGGTAAGTCCCTACTGGGTAACCTGCAATGCCACGTTCCTTTGCAAACACGTACAGTACACCCTGGTAGGTGATGGCGTCGGGTATCGCCGCGGGTTTGGCGATCCGCTTCTCGATCAACGGCCAGATCGTAGCTCTTTCCCGCAACGCTGCTTTGGGGTCGTAGCTGGAATAGATCAACCGTCCCGAGCGATCGGCAAGGTCGATCCGAAGTTTGGGATCGACGCAATACTATTTCTATCCGCCCGCGGGTGGGCGGGCGTGGTCGCCGTGAGCCGCTCGCGCCGCAAGCCCCTTGACAGCCGCGGGTGACGTCGGAGATAGTGTGCCGGCTTCAGGTGTCCCGGAGGACCTTCGTCCGATGGGATGAAACGGGAAGCCGGTGCGCTCCGGGGATCGATCCGCGAGCAATGCCGGCGCTGCCCCCGCAACGGTAAGCAAGCAACGGAGCGGCACTACGCCACTGTGCTACGGCATGGGAAGGCGCCGCCCAGGGTCCCTACCCGCTTGCGAGCCCGGAGACCGGCCTGAAGGGTGTTGCTATGGCATTGCGGAGGGTGATGCCGGGGCGCCCGGGCCATCGTTTCCGCCTCCCGCCTTGCCCCTTCCTCTGCGTGCCTTTCACGAGCTTGCTGCGCGGGTGCGCGCGGAGGAGAAAAACATGGTACTGCGCCGAATGCCGGCAGTCCTACTGCCCCTGGGTTTCCTGTCCTGTTGCCCCTTGTTCGCCGCCGATGAGACGGTCGAGCTCGAGCCGATCATCGTCACCGCCACGCGGCTCGAGATGCCTCTCGATCAGATCCCCGCTTCGGTGTCCGTGGTGGAAGGCGAGGACATCGAGCGCGCGCAGGTCGTGGACGTGCTCGAGGTCCTGCGCGACATCCCGGGCTTCACCATCGTGCAGACCGGGAGCCGCGGCGGCACGACCTCGCTCTTCGCCCGAGGCGGCAATTCGAACTTCAATCAGGTCCTGATCGACGGCGTCAAGGTGAACCAGGCAGGCGGAGCGTTCGATTTCGACGACCTCACGACCGACGGGGTCCACCGCATCGAGATCGTGCGCGGACCGCAGAGCGCGCTCTACGGGTCGGACGCGATCACCTCGGTGGTGCAGCTCTTCACCCGCCGTGGCGATGGGCCGCTAGCCGCTCGCTTCGGCTTCGCCGGCGGCGAGTTCGAGACCTTCGAGGAAAAAGCTAGCATCTCGGGCGGCACCGAGCGCTACGGCTACACGGTCGATGTCGGACGCATCGACACCGACGGTATCCTCGACTTCAACAACCGCTACGGGAACACCACCGTCGCCTCGCGCTTCGATTGGAGCCCCGTCGAGACGCTCGACCTCACAACCACGGTCCGCTTCAACGACTCGCGCTTCGACGTTGCAACCCAAAGCGCCGGAGATCGCTTTTCGCCGCTGGACCCCAACCAGTCCGGGGAGAAGGACCGGCTGATCGTCGGCCCGCGCGCAGTCTGGAACCCCTACCCCTGGTGGCGCCACGCACTCCAGCTCGGGCTCTACCGCGAGGATCGCAGCTTTGACGATCCCTTCGATCCGAGCCCCGATCCCTTCGATCCGAGCCCCGACTTCGGTTCGTTCGTGAGCGACACAAGCGAGGAGCGGCTCTCGGCCGACTATAACTCGACCTTCTTCCTGCCGTCCGTCGCCGGGCTCACGCCGACCATGACGCTCGGGGGCTACGCCGAGGGCGAGGACTTCGAGCAGGACTCGCTGTTCTTGTTTCAAGGCTCGGGGACGCCGGACCGCATCGACGAGAGCCGGGACACGCAGGCCTTCTACTCTCAACTGATCCTCGACTGGCGCGAGCAGGTGACGCTCGTCGCCGGATTCCGCCTCGACGAAGGCTCGACCTTCGGCACCGAGGTGAACCCGCGCGTGGGGATGGCCTATCGCCTCCCGGCAATCGAGACCAAGCTCCGCGCGAGCTACGGGACCGGCATCAAGGCGCCGACGTTTTTCGAGAACTTCGTCAGGAGCGCCTTTGCGATCGGGAACCCGGACCTGGATCCCGAGCGTTCGGAAAGCTGGGAGGTGGGCCTCGATCAACCGTTGCCCTTCGACGATTATCCGGGCGAGCTCTCCGTCACCTACTTCTCCGCGGATTTCGACGATCTCATCGGCTTCGTCTTCCGTTCGACGCCGAGCTTCAACATCCAGCGGCCGAGCTTTTTCAACATCCAGCGAGCGCAGAGCCGTGGCCTCGAAGTCGGTCTGCGGGTCGTGACCCCGATCGGCATCGGCCTCCGCGGCAGCTATACCTATCTCGATACCGAGGTGGTCGAGTCCGGTCCATCGGGCGGCACGCTGTTCGTCGAGGGCGAGCCCCTCCTGCGCCGTCCCGAGCATTCCGGCGCCTTCACCATCGACTACGCCGTAGACCGCTGGACGGCCAGCTTCAACCTGACGATCAAGGGAAGCTCGATCGACGGCGATTTCAACGCGGACCCGGCCGCGCGAGTGCGCCTCGACGGATACGCGAAGGCCGACATCGCCCTCGCCTATCGCCTATTCGAGAACCGGCTCGGCCTGGAGTCCTTCTCGATCACCGCCAAGGGGCAGAACGTCTTCGACGAGGACTACGAGGAGGTATTCGGCTTCTCGACCGCGGGGGCGAGTTTTTTGATCGGTTTCCGCGCCGAGATGTGAAAACGACCATGACGCGATCAGCTTGGTCGTGACCGCAAGTGACCGACCGGATAGACTGTGACCCCAAGTGATACCCACCACCGCAAGAGGAAGAAACCCATGAACGACAAGACCGACCGCCACACCGTTCTCATCGCCCTCGCCCTGGCGCTCTGCATGGCCGCCACGCGCAGCGACCACTTCGCCGGCGAATTGCACCTCCCGGATGCCTCTGCCGCGG
>JBQTJM010000122.1:0-11696 GCA_052387115.1 Gammaproteobacteria bacterium
AGCCGGGTCACCGTTGACCCCAGACGCTCCTTGAGCTCGGTGAAACCGCGCGGCGAGTAGACCGACAAGGGATCGTCGGCGATACCCGCGGCGCTTTGCGAAGGCGTCGCTGCGGGTCTGCGCCCCGTGCTGTCCTCACCGCTGGCGCCTTCGCGCGCGAGGCGGAATACCTCGGCGCGCACCCCCTGCGGGGGCGGTCGGCTCTGCACGTGGACCTGACCATCGGCCCCGCGCCACCGGTAGAGCGCATCCGGGCGCGCGCTCGGGCGCTCGGCCTGCCCGGTGTACGTGCGTGGCCCGGGTTCGATCGTCGTCACGGTGCCGGAGGTGCTCTCCGGGGCTCGTCCGACGTCGATGCGCGCTGCCGCCAAGAGCAGGGCCGCTGCGAGACCAAGAGGGAGGGTGTACCGGAAGCTCAATGGGACACTCGGCATGAGACATTCGGCATGAGACGCTCCGTAGGACGGCAAATCACGTACCCCCGTTCACGGAAACGCCCCTGCAGCACAAAGTGTACCATCTGATCCGCCTCGTCCCGCCAGAACAGACCCCTCCGGGCACGCAGCGGTACGTGTGTCTGCCGCGTCCGGGGCCGGATGGGGGTCTTGTCCCGCCGCAGCCGAGCCACTATGCTCGTGCGGCCAGGGAATGTGATCCGGCCGGGCAATTGCTTCTCAAGCGCGGGGAGGGGAACGAATATGCCTGTCACGGTCACAGAATAACGGCGGGCGACATCAGCCTTACGGCATCCAAGAGTTTACATCGCCATGTACGAGTCGTTCTACAAACTGACCGGCAAGCCCTTCCGCTTGAACCCCGACCCGCGGATGTTCTTCAACAGCCACAGCCACAAGCGGGCGATGTCCTACCTCCTCTACGGGGTCAAGCAGGGCGAAGGCTTCATCGTGATCACCGGGGATGTCGGTACCGGGAAGACGATGCTGGTGGGCGCGCTCTCGTCCATGCTGGAACGCCAGAACGTGGCCGTCGCCAATGTCGTGACGACCCAGATCGAGGCGGAAGACCTGCTGCGGCTCGCGGCGGCCGAGTTCGGGCTGGACTACCGGTCGGAGTCCAAGGCCATCATCCTCAAGAACCTGGAGTCGTATTTCAAAGAGTGCGCGCATCTCGGCAAACGCGTGCTGCTGCTCGTCGACGAGGCCCAGAACCTCCCCCCGCGCTCGGTGGAGGAGTTGCGCATGCTCTCCAACTTCCAGATGAACGGGCGCTCGCTGGTGCAGAGCTTCCTCCTCGGTCAGAAGGAGTTTCGCAACGTGATGCGCTCCCAGGATTTCGTGCAGCTCCGACAGCGCGTCATCGCCGCCTATCACCTGCGTCCCTTGGACACGGCGGAAACGCGGGCTTATATCGAGCACCGCTTAAAAGTCGTCGGTTGGAAGAAAGACCCCCTGTTTGTGGACGAGGTGTTCCCCCTCATCCATCGCATCACCCAGGGGGTCCCGCGGCGCATCAACCTGTTCTGCGACCGGCTCCTCCTGTTCGCCTCCCTGGAGGACAAACGGGTCATAGACGCGGCCGTCGTGACCGCAGTGACCAACGACCTGGATCAGGAAGACCTGTTGATCTCCGAAGAGGCGCCCGAGGCCAAGGATGGGCCGTCGGCGCAAGTCGCGGTACTCCACCGCGGAGCTGCGACGAGCACCACCGGGGCCAAGCGCCTGGACGCCATCGAAGACTCGCTGGAGTCGCTCGGCAACATCGTGCGGCGCGAGCTGGTGATGCTGCGCAAGGCGATCGTTGACACCAAGAAGGCCCCCGGTGACGGCACCACTACCGTCGGGATGACCCGCCAGAAGACCTGAGAGCTTGTGAAAAAATCTGCTGCGCGCGGGATCTCGCGTTGCATCCTCGGCGCGCCAAACAGGGCCCTCCCTGGCCCTGGCTCCCCGGCGGTGCTCGGAATCCTCATGTATTTCAACATACACCGCGGTTGCTCGTCTCATCGTGAGACTCGCCCCTTCGGGGCTAAAGCTCCGTTTCGCTCCCGACGAAACGGTCCTGCGCTCCGGCGGAACGCGACCTCCCTTCGCTCGCGACGATTTTTTCACAAGCTCTGACCCCTCTTTGTGACCATGTGATGCAACCGCGATGTTTGTGCGACGTTGGGCATCAGTCGCGAAGCCCCGTCTGGCCTTGACCGTAGGTGCGAAACCGGCGCTGGATATCCTGCATCTCCTCGGCGGATAGGAGGACCGGCCTACCGATCTGCAGCGCCAAACCGTAGATCTTCGCCAGGTACTCGACCTCCCTCGCCACCTCCAGGGCCTGGTCCAGATCGGCGCCGACCGCCATCACCCCGTGGTTGGCCATGAGGCAGGCCCTGCGTCCCTCGAGCGCTCCGAGCACGTGATCCGACAGTGCCTGCGTCCCGAAGGTGGCATAAGGCGCACAGGGGATCCCCGCGGAGCCGGCCCGCGCCACCATGTAGTGAAACGGCGGGATCCCGAGCCGGCAACACGCGAGCGCCGTGGCGTGGGGCGAATGCGTATGGATCACCGCGCCGATTTCGGACCGACTTGCATAGATGTCCCGGTGGATACGCCATTCGCTGGAAGGCCGGTGGCCCGGCGCCACGGTCCCCTCGATTCCGACCTCGACGATCTGTTCGGCGCCGAGTCCCTCGTAAGGCACACCGGTCGGGGTGATGAAAAAGCTCGCGCCATCGCGTGCGCTCATGTTGCCGGAGGTCCCCTCCGCGAGGCCGCAGCGGTGGAGCACACGGGCGGTGGCGACCACCGCCTCGCGAAGCCCGGTGGGTTCTGTCATGGCTTGGGTCAGTCCGTCGAGTATTTGAAGTTTATTTACTGAGGGAGAAGGGACTTCTAAATCGATAGGACTGGTAAATTGATAGGACCGGTCTTGTACAGCATTGGTTGTGTCGGGATCTAGTCATGGACATCCCTACGGGTGCGGTGCCCGTTCACTCAATGTAGAAACATGGCGTAGGCAGGATTGCCGGTCTCCTCGACATGCTCCAAGCCGAGGCCGTCGAGAAACTCCCGAAACGCCGCCCCGTGTGCCTCGGGCACCTGGATCCCCATCAGCACCCGCCCGTAGGCCGCGCCGTGGTTCCGATAGTGGAACAGGCTGATGTTCCAGCGATCGTCGAGCTGCGTCAGGAAATGCAGGAGCGCCCCCGGGCGCTCGGGGAACTCGAAGCGAAACAGGCGCTCATCGCAGAGCCGCCCGGCATGGCCGCCCACCATGTAGCGCACGTGCAGCTTCGCCATGTCGTTGTTCGAGAGGTCCGCCACCCGGTAGCCCTTCTCGATGAGCGCGGCGATCAAGGCGTTCTTCTCCGCCACCCCGCCGCGCAATTGCACCCCGGTGAAGACCTGTGCCTCTTGGGCGTCGGCATAACGGTAGTTGAATTCGGTGATGGCGCGCGGCCCCAAGGCATGGCAGAACGCGCGAAAGCTCCCCGGGCGCTCGGGGATGGTCACCCCCACCAGGGCCTCGCGGTGCTCCCCGAGGGCGGCCAGCTCGGCGATATGCCGCAGCCGATCGAAGTTGACGTTGGCGCCGCTGAAGATCGCGACCAGGTCTTGGTTCGAGACCCGCTCGCGCGCCACGTACTGCTTGAGCCCGGCGAGGGCCAGGGCGCCGGCCGGCTCGGCGATGGAACGGGTGTCCTCGAAGGTGTCCTTGACCGCCGAGCAGATCTCATCGACGCTGACCTCCAGGACCTCATCGACACAGGCGCGGGCGATGCGAAACGGCTCCTCGCCCACCTGTCTCACCGCCGCGCCGTCGGCGAAGGTGCCGATGCGGTCCAGGACGATGCGCTCGCCCATCTCCAGCGCCCGCTTCATGCTCGGGGCCTCGTCGCACTCGACGCCGATGACCCGGATGTCGGGGAGCAGGTGTTTCACGTAGGCCGCCACACCGGCGATGAGGCCGCCCCCGCCGACCGGTACGAAGATGACGTCGAGATCGCCCGCGCGCTGCTCCAGGATCTCCTTCCCGACCGTGCCCTGTCCGGCGATCACCAGCGGATGGTCATAAGGGTGGACGAAGCACAGGCCGCGCTCGGCTTGCAGGCGGTGGGCATGCTCGCAGGCGTCGTCATAGGTGTTCCCGTGCAGGACGATCTCGGCGCCGAATCTCCGCACCGCCGCGATCTTGATGTCGGGGGTGGTCTTCGGCATGACGATGAGCGCCGCGATATTCAGGCGCTGGGCCGCGAGCGCCACCCCCTGGGCGTGGTTGCCGGCCGAGGCCGCCACCACCCCGCGCGCGCGTTCCGCGGCCGTCAAGTGGACCATGAGATTGTAGGCCCCGCGGAGTTTATAGGAGAATACCGGTTGCAGGTCCTCCCGCTTGATCCACACCCGGTTGCCGAGACGGCGCGACAGCTCCGGTGCCAGATCGAGCGGCGTTTTCCGGGCCACGTCGTACACCCGCGCGGTGAGGATCAGTTTTACGTAGTGCTGCAACATCGCCCATAAGATAGCACCGACAGAGCGAACGCGAGGACCGTTGCGCATGAACGGGGACGCGAAGTAGGCCCTGGGCGCACCGCATAGACCCGGTGCGGCCCGCACCGAGTGAGTGGCGACAGCGCGCGCCTTCTCGATGGAAGACCTTCATGCATGTGGCGTCGGGTACTATCGGCGCGCCGGCCTAGCGGCCCGCGTTACGGGAAACGGGTGATCGAGGGTGTCAACACTGCATGGCCGCGGGCCTGTCCGAGGCCGATATGCGTCGGTTTCTCGATGCATTCGCCGCGCTGATCGAGCCGGTCACGACGCATTACCTGTGGCGACCTCAGTTGCGCGACCCTGCGGACGAGATGGTGCTCGAAGCCGCGGTGAACGGTCGTGCGGATGCGCTGGTGAGCTTCAACCACCGCGATTTCGGTCACGCACCCGCGAGATTCGGCGTCGCACTACTGCTTCCCTCGGAAGCGCTCAGGAGAATGAGATGAAGACACAATCGCCTTACCCCCTGCGCCTGCCACGTTCGATCAAGGCCGCGCTGGAACGGATCAGCAAGGAAGAAGGCACGAGCATCAACCAATTCGTCGCCACTGCCGTGGCCGAGAAGCTAGCTGCTATGGAAGCGGTCGCCTTCTTCGAGGAACGGCGCCGCCGCGCCGACCTCGCCGGATTCGACGCCATCATGGCGCGTGAGGGCGGCGAGCCGCCTCGACCGGGCGACGAGCGATAAGAGGAGGTTTGCCATGAACCAGGACGCCAACAAGCGGCGCGCCGCCGAGGCCGCCCTCGACCACATCGAGCACGGGAGCGTGATCGGGGTCGGAACGGGCAGCACCGTCGCGCTGTTCGTCGAGGCCCTGGCGCGCGTGAGGCAGCGCATCGAGGGTGCGGTCGCGAGCTCCCAGGCCACCGAGGCACTGCTCAGAGAGCACAACATCCCCACCGTCGATCTCAATAGCGCCGGCGATCTGCCCCTGTATATCGACGGCGCCGACGAGGCCACTCGTTTCCTGCACCTCATCAAGGGCGGCGGCGGGGCCCTGACGCGCGAGAAGGTCATCGCTGGCGCGAGCCGCCTGTTCGTCTGCATCATCGACGACTCCAAGCTCGTCGATGTCCTGGGACGCTTCCCCCTGCCGGTCGAGGTGATCCCCATGGCGCGGAGCTTCGTGGCCCGGCAGCTCGTCAAGCATGGAGGACAGCCACAATGGCGCCAGGGCTTCGTCACCGACAACGGCAACGTGATCCTGGATGTCCATCACATGAAGGTCGCGGACCCCGCGCGCCTGGAGGCCGAGATCAACCAGATCCCCGGGGTGGTGTGTAACGGGGTGTTCGCGCGCCGCCCGGCCGATCTCTTGCTCGTCGGCTCGAAAGGCGGTGTCGAGACGTTGCGCTAGTGGCCGGTATGGCGCGGACCCCACCCCTTTAACCGCATGGGCCGCCCGCTTCGGCTGCCCTACTTCGACCAGATCCTGGGCACACTGGCCGCTTCGCCCGATCCGTCGGCTTCCCCGCTCCTCCGGGCGCTCGGCAGCCGGCACGTGCACTGGGGCTATTAGGCTGCAGCGAGTGTTTCGGTGGAATAAATATTAGTCTGACCCCTATTCCGCCGGCTAAAACCAGAAACGGACCCCGGCCACGAAGGACGGGATGTCGTAGTCCTCGCCGCGTTGGTGCGCCAGATCGGCGGTTCGGCCGACCTTTCTTTCCCATACGAAGCCCACGTAGGGTGCGAGCTCACGCACGATCTCATAGCGGAGCCTTAGCCCCAGCTCGACCTGACTGAGCCCGGGTCCGACCCCGATCTCCTCGACTTCCTGAACGGCGAAATCGATCTCCAACGCCGGTTGTAGGACCAGGCGCTGGGTGATGAGGATCGGATATTCGATCTCGAGCCGCGCCGATACGTCGCCGTCCTCGCTGATGAAGGCATCGGCATCCACCTCGTAGAGGTACGGGGCGAGCCCGTGGGCGGCCAACACGGCAAATCCGCGCGATGGCTCGGGTTCGAGGTCATAGCGCAGGCCCACGGCCAGCTCCCAAAAGGCCGTGACCAGACGACTGTAACGGAGCTGCAACTCCGCGGTTTCCACGGGACCGTCGAGGAGATCATCCCCTTGTGTCTTGAACCACAAGCGGTCGTAGTCCCCGCCGATCCAGCCTCGCACATCCCAGCTATACGATTCCGAATCCTCGTGCGCGACGCGGAATTCCGATTGTTCGGCCTGGATGTAGGCCAGGACCCGATCGGCGTGCGTCGCGGACGGTTCGGCCGCCGCGAGGTGGGTGACTTCGAGCCACAGCAGTGCCGTCCAAAATGCCCGTATCACTGATTCGCCACCCTCACCGCCATGCGTTCCCGAATGGGCACGCTCATCCGCGGGCAGGAGCGTCCTGGGTCACGATGACCCGCCGGAACATGCCGGCCTCCATGTGATAGAGCAAATGACAGTGGAAGGCCCACTCGCCGAGCGCATCGGCCGTCACCTCGAAGGACAGGCGCTCGGCGGGCTTGATGTTGATCACATGCTTGCGGGGTTTATAGGCGCCGGCACCATTGTCCAGCTCGCTCCACATCCCATGGAGATGCAGCGGATGATTCATCATGGTGTCGTTCACGAATACGAACCGCACCCGTTCCCCGAATCGGAGCCGGATCGGCTCGGCCTCGGAGGATTTCTTTCCGTCGAAACCCCAGATGAAGCGCTGCATGTTGCCGGTGAGGTGCAATTCGATCTGCCGGCCGGGCGCGCGCCGATCGTCACCGGGCTCGATATTCCGCAGATCGGTATAGACCAGGACGCGGCGGTCCGTGCCTGCGAGGCCGATGCCGGGCTCGTCGAGTCTATCCATGGGCATCATCGCGACCATATCGGTGCCGGGGCCGTGCTCGTCGGGGCCGTGCTGCAAAGCGCTCGCATCGTCGGAAGCACTCGCGTCCATCCCGTCATGCGCCGTGCCGTGCATGGCGTTCGGGTGTGAGGCGTGGTCCATGCCGGCCATGGCGTGTGAGTCGTCCAGTTGGTCATGGGCCATGCCCATATCGGCCATGGTGAGCACCGGCGGCGGCCGCAGTTTCGGGATGGGCGCGGCGCTGCCCGTACGCGATGCGAGTGTGCCGCGCGCGTAGCCGCTGCGGTCCATCGCCTCGGCAAACATCGTATAAGCCCGGTCGCCCACCGGCTCGACCAGCACGTCGTAGGTCTCGGCCACCGCGATACGCAACTCATCGACCGTCACCGGTTGTACGTCCTGGCCATCGGCCTGCACCACGGTCATTTCGAGCCCCGGGATGCGGACATCGAAATAGGTCATGGCCGCGCCGTTGATGAACCGGAGCCGTATTCGATCTCCTGGCCGGTAGAGCGCGGTCCAGTTGGCGTCCGGCGGCGTCCCATTCACGAGAAACGTGTAAGTATCGCCCGTGACATCGGCGATGTCCGTCGGGTCCATGCGCATGCGGTTCCAGTCGAGCCGGTCCGATAGCGCTGCCCCAAGCCCCTGGTCGGACACCTCGCGGAAGAAATCGAATATCGTGCGTTTGTTGACGTTATAGTAACCGTTCTGCTTTTTCAGCTTGGCGAAGACCCGGGCGGGGTCTTCGTCGGTCCAATCCGAAAGCATCACGATATAATCGCGATCGTAGCGGTAGGCTTCGGGTTCGGCGGGTGCGATGATGATTGGCGCGTACATCCCCGCTTGCTCCTGCAGATCCGAATGGCTGTGATACCAATAGGTCCCGCTCTGCCGCACCAGGAAGCGATACGTGAAGCTTCCACCGGGCTCAATGGCCGGGAAGCTCAGTCCGGGCACGCCGTCCATGCCGGCGGGCAGGATGATCCCATGCCAGTGGAGGGAGGTCGGGACGTCGAGGCGGTTGTGCACGCGGATCGTGACGTCCTCGCCCTCGCGCCACCTCAACACCGGGCCCGGTACGGAGCCGTTGATCTGCGGCACCAGCGTTTCCCGGCCCGTCACGTTCATCGGCTTTTCCTCGATAACCAGCTCGTATTCGCCGGCGAGCGCGTCGCCGCTCGGGCCGAATGCGGCCAGGATCGATAACAAAACGGCTGAGCACCGCACGTTTGATGGGTTCATGATGGCATCCTATCCGCGCGAAGAGCGGCGGATTGTACCGATTAACTTGGCTCACTGGAGACTGGGGCGATTTCCACCCTTGACGTGTCCTTGATGGCAGGGGCCTTGCCTGCGGGGGGACATGGGTCGCTTCCGTCAAGGAAGGCGACAGAGTACCGTGAGGGATATTACCATGACAGACCCCCAGCGTTTCTCCCAAATCCATTCGGATCTATTCTGGCATTCGGATTTATTCGGGCTTTTCAAAGCAGAGTTGGCGCGGGCTGGCGCAGTGACCGGTCTTGCAGACTCGGTTTCCGCGCTGTGGCCGCGTTTCGCCGCGTGCTACCAAAGCGTCTCCCGGCTGCCCCGCAAGTCGCGGCGCGCCCTGCAAAGGCGGTGGCGGCGTTCGCGTGGCGGTATCGCATTGCTTTACGCCCTCGGCCAGGTCCCGGCGGCGCTGGCCGCCCAGATCGATGTCGGCGTCAGCGGCTGCACGCTCGTCGATGCCATCACCGCCGCCAACGACGACCGGCAAACGAACGGCTGCGCGGCCGGCAGCGGGCCCGATACCATCACCCTGCCGGCGGGGGGCACCCGGTTGCTCACGGCGGGCCCCTACTACTCCGGGCCGACCGGACTGCCGGTCATCAGGTCCTCGATCGTCATTGATGGCAACGGCAGCGCCATCGCGCGCGATCCGCAAGCGCCCGAGTTTCGCATCCTCGCCGTGGCCATAGCAGGCAGTCTGGTCCTGCAAGACACCACGGTCACTGGGGGCATATCTCGTCCTTCTATGTCCGGCAGCGGCGGAGGGATCTACAATCGCGGCACCACGACGCTGACCAACAGCACCGTCTCGGGCAATTCCGCATTCTACGGCTATTTCGGCGGCGGTTCCGGCGGCGGCATTGCCAGCTCCGGCAGCCTGACCCTGACCAACAGCACCGTCTCGGGCAATTCTGCCGCCAGCGGCGGCGGCGGCGTGGACGGCGGTGGCGTAGTGACCCTCACCAACAGCACCGTGTCGGGCAATTCCGCGGGCCGCGACGGTGGCGGCTTGCGCAACTACGGCACCCTGACCCTCATCAACAGCACCGTGTCGGGCAATTCCGCAGGCGACGACGGCGGTGGCTTGCGCAATTCCGGGACCCTGACCCTCACCGACAGCACCGTATCGGGCAATTCCGCCTACGGCAGCGGCGGCGGGGTATTCACCTACGGCACCCTGACGCTGGAGCAGTCGCTGGTATCGGGAAATTCGGCATCTTTGCAGGGTCCGGAGGTGCTCAACTCTGCGGATGACGGGGGTACTCCCGGGACCATCATCACCAACGGTTTCAACCTCTTCGGGCACGATGGTGTGGCCGGCGTGGATGGCTTTGCGTCCGGGGCCCCCGGCGCGACCGACGTCGTACCGGCCGTCCCGCTAACCGCCATCCTCGACCCCGCGCTCACGGACAACGGCGGCCCCACCAGTACCCAGGCTCTGGTCATCGGCAGCCCCGCCATCGACGCCGTTCCCGCCGCCTCTTGTGCGACGAACGGCGACCAACGTGGCGTCACGCGACCCCAGGATGGTGACGAGGACACGCTTGCGGACTGCGACATCGGTTCCTTCGAGCTTCAGCCCCCGCCGTTACCACCTCCACCGTCGCCGCCCGAGGCTACCCCGGCCGAGCCGAACCCGCAGCTACGGTGTACCGGATCCGCTTGCCGCGTCCTCATCAAGTGCGATGCGGTACAGGGCTCGGTCGAGCCGTGTGACACGAGCGTCGTCATCTTCGTGCGTGCCCGTGTCTTGCGGCTGGACGATGACAGTGCGGCCAAGGTGGCGAATCGCATCCGGTTTGCTGCCGGCGCGGCAAACATCCCGCCGGGTGGGACTACGAATGTGCGGCTCAGGCTCACGAAGCGGGGCCGGCAGATCGTGCGGGCGGACCGGGACAGGAGACTCACGGGCGTGATGGAGATCCGGAACTCCATCGGACCGGTCCAAAACGTCCCGGTGCGGATCAGGATCAGGCGCTGATCGCCGCCTGCCCGGCGGGCGCAGGTGATCACCGATGATGTGATCTACTTCGCCGAGCCGATGTTCCAGAACGGCATCGTCGCCCCGGCGGTCGACCGGGTGAAGGCGCTCGGGGTCGGCTACTTCAGCGGGCGGGCAATCAGGCGCGTCAATCCTATGACTCCCCGTTCCGCCCGAGCGGCCAATTCTTCGACATCGGCCGCGGCCCGGCGGAGGCGCATGACTTCGATCCGGATCGGGGTGTCGCTACCTGCCAGCAGATCACCATCCCGGTGGGCCGGCGCTTGATCCTGGACTTACAGTGGGACCAGCCCTTCGCCTCCGTCAGTGGACCGCGTGGCTCACAGAGCGATCTGGACATCGTCCTCACCGACGCGGCGTGTACCGCGCTGGTGGCCGGGGGTCGCCACCGGTAATCTTCAACGCGATCCCGTCGAGGTATTCGGCTTCAGCAACGAAGGTCCTGCCACCACCTTCGGGGTGATCGTCGTGCGATCCTCCGGGCCGGACCCAGCATCGATGAAGACGGTGCTGTCCGGGAGCGGACGCAGCTCGCCGATCACGATCGATGAGTTCGACACCGGGAGCGCCAGCTCCTTCGGCCATCAAAACACCCGCGGCGGGTTGGGAATCGGTGCGACGTTCTACCGGGAGACCCCGGCGTTCGGTACCACCCCGCCGCGGATAGAAGACTTTTCGTCCGCGGGTGGAGTCCCCATCTGTTCGATACCCAGGGCAATCGCCTGTCGTCCCCCGAGGTCCGGGCAGAGCCCGGTATCACGGCCCCGGATGGGGCCAATACCACGTTCTTCGGCGGCGGTGATACGGAGGGGGATAGCCTTCCGAGCTTCTTCGGGACGTCGGCGTCCCCCCCCGGTGAGAAACATTGGCATGGGGCGACAGCAACAACGGGCATGAGCCATATCGCCATTCAGGAGCAGCTCGACGGTAAAGCTGTAGATTGGTTGGAAAAGGTCAGCGACGAACAATATCTGGCCGAATCAAAGGCGGAATAAGGGACAATCACAAAGCCGTTTATGGCAAGGAATAGTCAAGATTATGAGCAATAACATCGAAGGAAAAGTCGTCGTTATCACGGGTGCGAGTAGCGGATTGGGCAAGGC